>DASVBF010000127.1:0-9471 GCA_036375975.1 Nocardioidaceae bacterium
GACACCGTCTCTTGGATTTTCTTCAAGGAGTCTCTGGTGGGCCCGTTATGAGCGATCCGAAGCGAACCGGTGCGGGAGCGACTTCGCCGGATGCCTTGGACTCGGTAACCGCACGGCAAGGGCTAGTTCGGCCTCGCGCAGCGATAGCGTCGGGTCCCGTGATCGTATGGCTCAACGGCACCCACGGCGCGGGCAAGACGACGACCAGTGCACTCCTGCAGCAGTTGATCCCGGATTCACGGGTGTTCGATGCCGAGAAGGTCGGCGAGACACTCATGGACATCACGCCGGGCTTGCCAGGGACGGACAACTTCCAGCACTGGCCGCCGTGGCGGCCGCTCGTGGTCGAGACCGCTCGCCGCATACTCGACTTCACCGGCGGCACTCTGGTGATGCCCATGACCGTTCTGGTCGAGAAGTACTGGCGCGAGATCAGCACGGGCCTGGCCCACCATGCCATCCCGGTACGGCACTTCGTCCTCCACGCTGACCAGGACACCCTCCGCGGGCGCATCGAGGGGGACACCCTTCTTGGCCCCTCCCCATTCCGTCTCAAGTACCTCGAGCCGTACGCCGAGGCGGCCCGCAACTGGCTGCACGACGAGGCCGAGGTCATCGACACCACACACCTCACGCCCGCCCGGGCCGCCCTGGAGATCGCGGACGCCGTCAACAGATGAACCCGGCCCATCGACAACGGCCAGGCGATGGCTCGTTACCCACACGAACGCTGAGAACGGCTGCCTCCAAACCTCCTCTGGATCGGGCAGAGAGCACCACGGCTCCACGATCCTCAGAGCCGCTAGGAGGTGTCACGCGGTAAGCGCCTGGCGTACGGCGACCTCCCGCTCGTCCCCGGGTCAGCGGGGAAGCCGCCCGTGGGGTCCCAGCGACAGTTGTGGGAATGGCGCGGCCGTCGGTGCATCGAAAGCAGTCACCGACCTGCCCGGCCGACGTTAGTATCCGGAGAGTTGGCGTCCGCACCACGGAGAGGTCAGCCACATGCCTGCACCAGGTCCCGGCTACTCGATCACCATCCGCGCCGAGCTGCCAGCTGACATGACCGCGACAGCAGCGCTCACCGGCGCCTTGGGAGCAGCGGGAGGCGCGCTCACCGCCCTCGACGTCGTCGAGAGCCGCACGACCCGCATGGTGGTCGACGTGACCTGTGACACGACAGGTGAGGAACACGCCGCGCTGATCACCAAGGCTATCGCCGAGATCCCCGGGGCCGCCGTGCGCAAGGTCAGCGACCGCACCTTCCTCATGCATCTCGGCGGCAAGATCGAGGTGGTTCCCAAGGTCCCCTTGAAGCACCGCGACGACCTGGCCCGTGCGTACACCCCCGGAGTGGCCCGCGTCTCGCTGGCCCTCGCGGAGCATCCCGAGGACGCGCGAAAGCTGACCATCAAGCGCAACACCGTCGCGGTGGTCACCGACGGTTCGGCGGTCCTCGGCTTGGGCAACATCGGGGCCGTCGCCGCGATTCCCGTGATGGAGGGAAAGGCGGCTCTGTTCAAGCAGTTCGGCGGGGTTGACGCTTGGCCCGTCTGCCTGGACACCCAGGACACCGACACCCTGGTCGAGATCATCCGGGCGATGGCCCCGGTGTACGGCGGGATCAACCTCGAGGACATCTCGGCGCCGCGCTGCTTCGAGATAGAGAACCGGCTGCGCGACCTCCTCGACATCCCGGTCTTCCACGACGACCAGCACGGCACGGCCGTCGTGGTGCTCGCCGCCCTGTCGAATGCGCTTCGCGTCCTCCACAAGCGGATCCAGGACGTCCGCATCGTGGTCTCCGGCGTGGGAGCCGCAGGGAACGCGGTCATCCGGCTGCTGCACGCCCAGGGTGCCGGCGAGATCATCGGCTGTGGCCGCGCCGGTGCGGTCCACGCCGGGCAGCAGGGCTTGGACGAGTACCGCGGCTGGATCGCCCACCACACCAACACCGCCAGGCTGGAAGGCTCCTTGAAGGAGGTCCTCGTCGGCGCGGACGTCTTCATCGGCCTGTCCGCCCCGAACCTGCTGACCGGCGAGGACATCGCGACCATGGCCCCCGACGCCATCGTCTTCGCACTGGCCAACCCGGTGCCCGAGGTGGACCCTGTCGCAGCAAGCAAGCACGCTGCCGTGGTCGCCACCGGACGCTCGGACTACCCCAACCAGATCAACAACGTCCTCGCTTTCCCGGGGTTCTTCCGGGGCCTCCTCGATGCCGGGGTCTCGAACTTCACCGACGAGATGATGATCGCAGCCGCCATCGCAATCGCCGATCGGGTCGACGACCGCGAGCTCAACGCGAACTACATCGTCCCCAGCGTCTTCGACACGACCGTCGCGCCCGCCGTCGCCGCTGCAGTGCGGGCCACGGCGACCCCGGAACACTAACCGGAGGTCAGCCCAGCATTACCCGGTTCAGATACTCCGTCCGGGTTCCCCTCGCTCCCCCCAAAGTCGTCTACCGGGAGCGCCGTTCTCATGCAGACCATGGGTTGGTCAGGTTCAAACGACGACCCGCGTCGGGTCGAAGGGATTCTCGTCCAGGTCATCCCGGAGACGGCTGACCACGTCAGGAGATCAGGGCGCGGCTCCAGAGCCAGTCAGGAAGGAGGGCTGATGGGCGCGACGTACGGGTCCGTAAGCGATCTCGCGCAAGCGCTGAGGTGGGCGGCCCCAACACACCGCCAGCATGAGGAGCGAACGGGCGAGCAGGACCAGGGCTGGCCAGCACCTGGTGCGCGCTGTACCTGGTTCGTGCGCGCCGGCGAGGAGCTGCCGACATGACCAGCGACTATGACGTGATCGTGCTCGGCGGCGGCTCGCCGGGTGAGCACTGCGCCGGCGTCTTGGCCGAGGGAGGCCTGCGCGTGGCTGTCGTCGAGCGCGAGCTTGTCGGAGGGGAGTGCTCGTATTGGGCGTGCATCCCGTCGAAGACGCTGCTGCGGCCGGGTGAGGCGGTCCAGGAGGCGCGCGATGCGACCGCGAGCGCCGAGATCGACGTGAAGGGGGCGTTTGCCTGGCGCGACTTCATGGTTTCGGACTACTCCGATACTGGGCAGGCGCGCTGGCTGGCCGATCACGGCATCGACCTGGTGCGCGGCAGCGGTCGGCTCGCCGGCCCGGGCGTCGTCGAGGTGAACGGCGTGCGCCACACCGCCGAGCATGTGGTTCTCGCGAACGGCGCCGATCCGGTGGTGCCTCCCGTGCGGGGCCTGCGTGACCTCGAAGGCGTCTGGACCAGCCGCGAGGCGACCTCGATGAACGCCGTGCCGCACCGACTGCTGATTCTGGGCGGCGGGCCGGTCGGGGTGGAGATGGCTCAGGTCGTGCGTCGACTCGGCGGCGAGGTGGTGGTGATCGAGAGGGCCGAGCACGTACTCGCCCAGGAACCGGCACCGCTCGGTGCAGCGCTCGGCGAGGCTCTCCGCCGCGAGGGCATCGAGTTCGTGTTGTCCGCCGAGGTGACGGCGGCTTCGCGAGACGGCGCGGACTACGTCTTGGCGTTCGACGACGGGCGGGAGCTGCGCGGTGACCGGCTGCTCGTGGCCACCGGCCGACGCCCGCGGGTCCGCGGACTGGGCCTTGAGACCTTCGGCGTCAAGCCCGACGTGCATGGAGTTCCCGTCGACGCGCACCTGCGCGTGGCGGAGCAGCTGTGGGCGATAGGCGACATTACCGGCCTCTGGCCGCTGACCCACGTCGGCAAGTACCAGGGCGAGGTGGTCGCCGCAAACATCCTCGGGCAATCGAGGGAGGCCAATTACGAGGCTGTCCCGCGAGTGGTCTACACCGACCCGCAGGCCGCGGCGGTAGGCGCTCCCGCGAGTCGCTTCAGCGCCACAGTGCCGGTGTCGGAGGTGCCCAAGACCGCCACCTACACGCGCGCTTACGCCCAGAGCAACGGCTTCCTCACGGTGCTCAGTGACGGCGAGCGGCTGACTGGTGCCTACGCGCTGGGCCCGGAGGCAGGCGAGTGGCTGCAGCAGGCAACGCTGGCCATCCGCGCCCACGTCCCACTCGACGTCCTAGGCGACACGATCCAGCCGTTCCCAACGTTCTCAGAAATCTACGTCGCTGCGTTCAAGGCGCTTCGCGCGGTGGTCGCGGCAGCTCGCGAGCCGGTCGGCGCGGGACCGCCTACGGCGAGTTGATCGAGGAAAGCGTTGACGTACGCCGCACTCGGCTGGCCAGCGAACGCGAGCCGGAACTGCTGGGAAAAGAGGTGGAGGACACCGCGAACGGAGGACGGAAGTGAGCACGATCACCACCAAAGACGGCACGGATATCTACTACAAGGACTGGGGCGAGGGGCCGGTTGTCACGTTCTCACACGGCTGGCCGCTGAACGCGGACGCATGGGACGGCCAGATGCTGTTCCTGGCGCAGAACGGTTTCCGTGCGGTCGCGCATGACCGGCGCGGTCATGGCCGATCCAGCCAGGCGTCGTCGGGGAATGACATGAACGGCTACGCAGACGATCTAGCCGCCGTGATCGAGACGCTCGATCTCACGAATGCGACGCTGGTAGGCCACTCCACCGGCGGCGGTGAGGTCACCCGCTACATCGGCCGCAACGGGACCGGGCGGGTCGCCAAGGCCGCCCTGATCGCTGCTGTGCCGCCGATCATGCTGAAGTCAGATGCCAATCCCGAGGGGCTGCCGATCGAGGTCTTCGATGGCATGCGCGCCGACCTGACCCGGGACCGGTCACAGTTCTACAAGGACCTGGCCGTGCAGTTCTATGGCGCTAACAGGCCGGACGCGAAGATCTCCCAGGGCGTGCTGGACCAGTTCTGGCTGTGGAGCATGCAGTCCGGGCTCAAGAACGCCTACGACAGCATCAAGGCCTTCTCCGAGACCGATTTCACCGAGGACCTCCAGAGGTTCGATGTCCCGACTCTTGTCCTGCACGGCGAAGACGACCAGATCGTTCCGGTCCATGACTCGGCGAGGAAATCGGCCAGGCTCATCAAGGGCGCGGAGGAGATCTACTACCCGGGCGCGCCGCACGGCCTCACCGCCACCCATCAGGACCAGTTCAACGCCGACCTGCTGGCCTTCCTCCGGAGCTAGCCGCGCTCGACATCCAGGGCGCTGGCCTCTCCGCCCGGGGCAGGCAGAGGCCAGGGTCCGGCAGCCCGGAGAAATCTGACTGGTTGTAGCCCGCTTCGCCGGAAGGGCAGGTCCTATGGAGAACGATCCGGGTCTATCCACGGCGGGAAGCACCGGCCAGATCGTGGTCGCCGGGGCGGGCTACGCCGGGCTGCACGTCGCTTTGCGTCTAACGGCCAAGCTACGAGACAACCCTGCGGTGGAGCTGACCCTCCTCGACCGGCACGACTATCACCAGGCACTCACCGAGCTGCCCCGGGTCGCCGGCGGTACCCGTGCCGCCGACGCGGTGCGCTTACCGCTCCAGGACGTGCTGGCCAAGCGCGTCGGCTTCGTCCAGACCGAGATCGATGGCTTCGATCTGTCGGGCCGGCAGGTGATCACCGGGGCAGGGCCGATCGGCTGGAGGTGGCTGGTGCTGGCGCTGGGCAGCCGACCCAACGACTTCGCCATCCCCGGCCTGGCCCAACGCGCCCTGTCGTTGTATTCGACTGACGACGCCGAGCGGGTGTGGGTGGCGGTCACCGAGGCGCTCGACGCTGCCGCGTCCGACGCCGACCCCGCGCGGCAGCGCCGATTGGCGACGGTGGTGGTCGGCGGCGGCGGCGCCACTGGGGTCGAGCTGGCCGGCGAATTGGCGGAGATGCTGCCGGAGGTGGCGGGCCGCCGCGGCCTCGCTCCCGATCTACCCGCCGTGCTGCTGGTCGAGGCAGGCCCCACCATCCTGGCCGGCTCCTCACCTCAGCTGATCGACAAGGCCACCAGGATCCTTTCTGACCTGGGCGTGCAGGTCCGCACCAATGCGAGGGTCACCGCCGCAACCGAGGAGGGCTGCCGACTCGATGGTGGTCAGCTGGTGGAGGGGGGCGTGTTCGTCTGGGCGGGTGGGGTGAAGGCACCCGACCTGGTGCTGGGTTCAGGCTTGCCGATCGGCCACAACGGCCGGGTCAAGGTGGACCAGCACCTGCGCGTGCTGGACCACCCGGAGATCTACGTCGCGGGCGACCTTGCCTCGGTGACCGATCCGCGCACCGGGCACGTGCTGCCGCCACTGGCGCAGGTGGCGCTGGAGGAAGGCGAGACCGTGGCCCGCAACCTGGACGCGGAGCTGGAGGGTCGGCCGCTCGAGGCATTCACCTTCCGTGACAAGGGATTCGTTGTCTCGGTCGGGACGAGCCGCGGGGTCGCCGAGATCGCCGGCATCACCACCGGTGGGCGGCTGGCCCACCTGCTCAAGGACGCCATCGAATGGGAGTACCGCCAGTCCGTCCGGCACCTGCGCGGCTGGGACCCACTAGCGGGGTGACCGCTTCCCGTCCTGCCGCTGTCGGCCGGGGGCGATGACGACACGCTTGACGTCAGCCATGTAGCGAGCGGCGACCTCCGGGGCCCGGGTCCTGGCCGTCACCCTGCTCGGTCACCTCGCCTCACATCCAGGTGTCACTGGTCCGCTCGCGGCGGAAAGACGCGGGTCCGAGAGTGGGCGTGTCGGACCTTCAAGAGGGGTCACGTCTCGTCTAGGAGCTTGCGCAAGCGCGACGGCGCGATGAGTCGGTAGGCCTCCAGACAGAGTTCGGCGACCTCGTCCCAGTCGACCTCGGCGTCCAGTCGCATCCCGACCCACCCACGCGACCCCACATACGGCGGGCGGAAATACCGGTCGGGAGAGGCTGCAAGCAGTTCTTCCTGAATGCCCATCGGGGCAGCACACCAAAGGTGCGGGAAGTCGTGTTCGTGGTGGCCGTCAGGCCAGAGCATGGCGAACTGCTTGCCGACGAAGAAGGCAGGTGAGCCGTGGCTCAAACGCTCGGTGACCTCCGGTAGCCGCAGGCAGATAGCACGCACCTGGTCGGTCAACTCCGCTGAGCGCACGCCAGGACTCTAGAACGCGACGTCCTGGGAATGAAGCGAGGACGCAGCTTGGTCTACCGCTTCATTCCGGAGGTGTGGGGACGGGGCTTCGCCACCGAGGCCGCCGCGGCTGTCGTGTCGAGGGCCCTGGGCGATATGCCGGCGGAGACGATCGTGGCACGCGTGCGACCCGACAACCGGCCCAGCCAGAACGTGGCGCTGAAGGCCGGACTACAACGCGATGCCACGATGGACTGCCAGGGCGAGGATGGCCTCGACTGGGCCTTCACGGCCCAGAGACCCAGTGACGCCGTCCGCGCTGCGCGGACATGCGGAAGGCCAAAGACGTCACCCTGATCGCCGAGTTCATCGACGCGAACGAACTCGGCCTCGCTCTCGAACAGATGGCCGATGTTGAGCGAGGACGAGCAGCCGCTGAACGCCGACGAGCGGGCCGACATGCTTGCTCTCGTGGACAGGATGCAGATGGGCGACCGCGTCCCACGGGCCCTTCACTTCTACCCCGAGAGATGACCGCCGGCCGAACGCTCATCGGAGCGAGCGCGGACAGCGGCCTGAGCGGTTATCAGTCCGTCGCGTCCCGAATGCGGGCGCGTGCCGCGGCCACCCGTGCGTCGTAGTCCTGAGCGAACACCGGTAGGCCAGCCTCCAGAGTGGAGGACAAGTCCCACACGGCACGTTGTTCGCCTGGTCGGCCCACCCATCCTCTCGGTCGCCGCCCGCCCGCTGCAACCATTCGAACAGCACCAACGCTTCGTCCTGGCTCAGTGAGAACGTCACGAGGTCGTCACCCATGTGAGCATCTTCGTGCATCCGCTCATCGTCACGACAGAGCTTCACTGTCCGCGGCATGACCGTGCGCGTCGTGCGTAGGCTCAACTCATGTTCGACGTGATCGTGGAAGGTACTGCCCTGGGCTGGGTGGACGATGGTTCCTTCCCGGTGTCGGTCAAAGTCGCCTTGAACGACGTTGACGGCAAGGTGCACCACATCATCGAGAAGGAGCCCGTCCTCGTGTCGGTCCCGATGGCTCTCGATATGGAGTTCCCAGTCCGCTTGGGGGTGCGGGGCTCTTGCATACGGGCGGACGAGCAGACGGTAGAGGTGCGGCTTGCATACGACGTCGTCACAACTGATGGTGCCTCGACGCTGACGTTCGGCGTGGACGACGTCCACTGGATGTAGTCGCGGCATTCGGGCGAGCGCGCTGCCCGCTCATCGGCAGTTGCGGTCTTCCCTCAACGCGACGGACGCATGGCTCCGTTCGTCAGTAGCGAGTCCAAGAGCCTGGCGAAGTTCCAGACCACCACATGACGCCGTGCTCGTCTGGTTCAAGGCTGTGGACCAGACTGCCGAGCGGTTCACCGAGATCCTCGGTCAGGATGTTCAGGACCACGGTCTCCATGGGCCAGTCAGTCGATCCAATGTGTTGACGAAGGCCGACGATCCCCGGATACCACCACCCCTGGTAGACGACACAGATCGTGTCGGGTTCCTCAGTCCAGGCACCCAGGATCTGAAGGTTCCCATTCCTCGCGCTCGGGAGTTCGACGCCCATGAGCACGGCCTCGAGTACGGTGGCGGCGCGAGATCTGTGGGTCACTCGCCCACCGTACGGTCTTGCCACCCTTCGCGTTGTCTGGCTGGACATGCTGAACTCGGCAGTTGCGGTCTTCGATCAACGCGGCAGATCCGCGCGTTGCTCGGGATCCGTCGGCAAGCCGGTGGAAGGGGTTTGGCACACGATCGTGGTCGCCATGAGGAAGGATGCGCTCGTGACGCGTAGTGGGGGTGCAGTTGCCTTGGGTCTCCTGGGAGCACTGCTGGTCGGTGGGGTTTCTCAGGCGTTCCTGTGGCGCTGGGGTCTGGGCGGTCTGTCGGATGTGTTGGGTTCCCAGTTCATGTGGGTCCTGTTGATCTTCGGCGTGGCCTGGGGATGGGCCGAGGGTCGCGTCGGCCAGGGTGCCGCTGCGGGCGGGGTGACTGGCCTGGCGCTGATCGTCAGCTACTACGCGATGCAGTGGGTGGCCGATGGCCGGCACTCCGCGGTTGCCCAGTTCTCCAAGACCGGCGGGGTGGCGTGGACCTTGGCCGCGATGGGGGGCGGAGCGGTGATCGGACTCTTCGGCGCTCTTGCGAGCCTGGATGGCCGCGACCGGCCGAGGTGGAAGGCGCTGGGGGTCGCGACCCCCGCGGTCATCGTGGGTGCGGGCCCGGTTCTTTGGATCCTGACCAACGGTCGCTACCTGGAACCGTCACGCCTGTTGTCCGCGCTCGTCGTGTTCGTGCTTGCGGGCGGCGGGCTGTTGGTGTACGCCGTGCGCACCTGCGGTGCGATCGCGTCCCTTCGAGCCTCGGCCGTCTCGGTGGGTCTCGGTGCCGCCGCGCTCGTCGGACTGTTGTGGCTTCAGACTCACGGCTGGCTCTACCTGACCTTCTGAGCCGCCACGCACGCGCTGCAAGGCGTACCGGATCGCGGCATGT
>DASVBF010000133.1:0-2456 GCA_036375975.1 Nocardioidaceae bacterium
CCACAAGCATGATGAGGAGATGCCCGTCAGGGACGTCGTCCTCCGTGTGGCCTGCCTCGTGCTGGTTGCGCTCCTCGGCGCCTGTACCGGGTCCGGAGTCCAGGACAACCCGACTGCGCAACCGGGGACGGCAGCGCGCGACGGTTCGGAGATCACGGTGGGATCCTTCGACTTCCCCGAGAGCGTGCTGCTCGCCCACATCTACGCCTCGGCTCTCGCCGCCGAGGGCTTCCCCGTCCGCGTCCTGCCCGACCTCGGCAGCCGAGAGCTCGTGGAGCCCGCCCTGATGAACGACCTGATCCAGCTGGTGCCCGAGTACACGGGGTCGGCCTCGGACTTCCTGAGCCTGGGGCGGCTGCCCTCCAGCTCGGACGCGGAGGCGACGTACCAGGCCCTGGCCCGGTCGGCGCAGCGGCGCGGTCTCGTGGCAGCCCAGCCTGCACCAGCGCAGGACGCCAATGCGGTCGTGGTGACCGCCGCGACAGCCGCCCGCTACCACCTGCGGTCGATCGACGACCTGGTCGACGTGGCACCCGAGCTCGTGTTCGGCGGGCCCCCTGAATGCCCGAAACGCCCACAGTGCCTGCCTGGGCTCGAACGGACCTACGGGCTGCATTTCAAGGCGTTCGCGCCGACGGACGCCGGCGGGCCGCTCACTCGGCAGGCGCTGATATCGGGCCAGATCGGCGTCGGGCTGCTCTTCACCACCGATCCGAGCATCGCTGCACGGGGTCTCGTCATCCTCACGGACAACCGGGCGCTGCAGCCCGCGGAGAACGTCACGCCGCTGGTTCACCGGGAGACCGTGGCACGGTACGGCCGCCGGCTGATCGCGGCGCTCGACGCTGTCTCCGCCCGCTTGTCGACGAGAACGCTGCGCGACCTCAACGCACATGTCCAGCTCGGCGGAATGACTCCCCGCAGCGTCGCCAGGGACTGGCTGCGCAGCGAGTCCCTGATCCCGAACGGGCAGGTACCACGATGAGCGAGAAGGCCGAGCACGAGACCACCGCCCCGGTCGGGCTCCCCACCGACACCCCCGCCCAGCCGAGGCGCCGGCAGCGTCGTCCGACCGGAGCACCCCCGCCCCTGCCGCATCCGATGACCATCAGCACCACGGCCTGGCTCCTCCTCGCGGCGGTAGTCCTGAGCGCTGCCTTCCTCTACTCCGCACGCACCCCGTGGCTCCGGGTGGCCGACCAGGCAGACACGTGGGTGCTGCGCCTGTTCGCGGAGGCACGCACGCCGTGGCTGACCGCGGTGGCCAGGGGCATCAAGGCGGCCGGCTCCGGATGGGGCGCCACGGCGGTCGGGCTGTTGGTGGTCGTGCTGACCATGGTCTTCCGGCGGTGGCGGCAGCTCCTGGTGTTCCTGGGCAGCCTCTTCTTCCTCCAGGTCATCGGTCAGCTGATCTACTTCGGTCTGTCTCGTCCGCGCCCGTACGGCGTCACCATCATCGACGGCTGGGGAGGGTACTCGGCGCCGTCCCCGCCCGTCGGCGTGCTGACCCTCTTCCTCATGGGCGCCATCTACTGCCTGGTGGTGCCGGGTCGCCCGCGAACGTATGCCAAGGCCGCGGCGGCCGTGATCATCGCGCTGCTCTGCCTGGCGCGCCTGTACCTGGCCGTGGACCACCCCGACGATGTGCTGCTGGGCGTTGCTCTCGGCGTGGCGATACCGGTTGCCGCATTTCGCTACTTCACCCCGAACGAGGTGTTCCCGGTCGTCTACCGGCGCGGTCGGACCGCCCACGTCGACGTCACCGGCCGACGTGGCGAGGCCATTCGGACGGCAGTGCGCCACCAGCTCGGCCTGACCGTGCTCGAGGTCACGCCGTTCAACCTGGAGTCGTCGGCCGGGTCGACGCCGCTGCGGCTGCGGGTCGATGGAGCCCCCGAGGAGTACGTCTTCGCGAAGCTGTACACGCAGGGGCACGTCCGCGCCGACCGCTGGTACAAGATCTGGCGGACCATCCTGTACGGCTCGCTCGAGGACGAGCATCCCTTCCAGACAGTGCGCCGGCTGACCGAGTACGAGGACTATGCCTTGCGGCTCTTCCGGGACGTGGGGATCCGCACGGCGGAGCCGTACGGGATCGTGGAGATCACTCCGCAGCGCGAGTACCTGCTCGTCACCGAGTTCTTCGACGGTGCTGTCGAGGTCGGCGAGGCCGACGTCGACGATGACGTCATCGACCAAGGGCTGCTGCTGGTCAGGAAGCTGTGGGACGCCGGAATCGCACACCGGGACATCAAGCCCGGCAACCTGATGGTCCGGCGCGGGGAGCTGCTGCTGATCGACGCGTTCTTCATGCAGTACCGGCCGTCGCCGTGGCGGCAGGCGGTCGACCTGGGCAACATGATGCTGGTGCTCGCGGTTCGCACCGACCCCGAACGGGTCTACCAGCGGGCACTGCGGTACTTCACACCGGAGGAGCTCTCCGAGGCGTTCGCCGC
>DASVBF010000175.1:0-20664 GCA_036375975.1 Nocardioidaceae bacterium
GCCCGGTTCGTGCGCATGTGCGACGCGTTCGGCGTGCCGCTCGTCGTCCTGGTGGACGTGCCCGGCTACCTCCCCGGAGTCGGACAGGAGTGGGACGGTGTCGTACGCCGGGGCGCCAAGCTGCTGCACGCCTTCTCGGAGGCGGTCGTGCCGCGGGTGACGCTGGTGACGCGGAAGACGTACGGCGGCGCCTACATCGCCATGAACGCCCGCTCCCTCGGGGCGACGAAGGTGTTCGCCTGGCCCGGCGCAGAGATCGCCGTCATGGGAGCCGTCGCAGCCGTTCGCATCCTGCACCGGCGCAAGCTCCTCGAGGTCGCCCCCGACATCCGGCCGCAGGTCGAGGCAGAGCTCGCCGCCGAGCACGAGCAGATCGCCGGCGGCGTCGACAAGGCCATGGAGATCGGCGTCGTCGACGCGGTCGTGGAGCCGTCCGTGACGCGGACCGCGCTGGCTCGCGCGATCGCCGAGGCTGGTGTCCTGCGCCGCGGCGCCCACGGCAACATCCCGCTGTAGGCCTCTACTCCACGGTCACCGACTTGGCCAGGTTGCGCGGCTTGTCGATGTCCAGCCCCAGCTCCTGTGCTGCGCGGTAGGCCAGCAGCTGCATCGGTATGGTGAGCAGGATCGGGTCGAGCTCCGGCTCGTTCTTGGGGACCTCGATGCGCACGGCCTCGACCTCGCCCAGGTCGACCCCGGGGTGCGTCACGACGTAGAGCTGGCCGCCGCGAGCGCTGATCTCGTGCAGGGCTCCGACATTGCGCTCGGTGAGCTCGTCGTCGGGGACGACCGCGACGGTCGGCAACACCTCGCTGATCAGCGCGAGCGGGCCGTGCTTGAGCTCGCTGGTCTGGTAGGCCTCGGCGTGCCGGTACGAGATCTCCTTGAACTTCTGCGCCCCCTCCCGGGCCACCGGGTAGCCCCGCACCCGACCGACGAAGAAGAGGCTCTCCGCGGAGGCCAGGAGCTTGGCCGCAGCCGCTATCTGCTCCTCGTTCCCGAGGACCTCGGCAATCTGGCCGGGCAGCCGACGAAGGCCCGCGATGAGCCGCCTGCCGTCGCTGACGGACAGGTCACGCACCCGGCCGAGACTCAGCGCCAGCAGGGCGAAGGCGATCGCCATCGTCGTCAGCGCCTTCGTCGAGGCCACGGCGACCTCCGGCCCGGCGTGCAGGTAGATGCCTCCGTCGCACTCCCGGGCGATGCTCGACCCCACCACGTTGACGAGACCGACGACCCGACCGCCCTTGCGTCGGACCTCCTGGACGGCGAGCAGGGTGTCGATGGTCTCGCCGGACTGGCTGACCGCGACGTAGAGGGTGTCGGGCTCGATGACGGGGTTGCGGTACCGGAACTCCGAGGCCGGCTCCGCGTCGGCCGGGATCCGCGCGAGCTCCTCGATCAGCGCCGCGCCCATCTGACCCACGTAGAAGGACGAGCCGCAGCCCAGGATCTTCACCCGGCGGACCGCCCTGGCCTCACGAGGGTCGAGGTTCAAACCCCCCAGATGCGCCGTCGCGAACCGGTCGTCGAGCCGTCCCCGCAGGACGCGCTCGGCGCTGGCGGGCTGCTCCAGGATCTCCTTGTGCATGAAGTGCTCGTAGTCGCCGAGCGCGTAGTCCTGCGCGCTCACGTCGATGGTCGACGGCCTCCGGTCGGTTCGCTGCTGGTCGCGAGTGAACGTGGTGAAGCCGGACGCCGTCACGGTGGCGAGCTCGCCGTCGTCGAGATGCAGGACCTGGCTGGTGTGCCTGACCAGGGCAGCCAGGTCGCTGGCCACGAACATCTCTCTGTCCCCGACCCCGAGCACGAGCGGCGAGCCGTTCCGGGCGACCACGATCCGGTCCGGGTGCTCGGTGTCCATGACGGCGATCCCGAAGGTCCCCTCGATCCGGGCGAGCGCCTCGAGGACGGCCCCTTCCAGGGTGGTCTGGTCGGAGCGCGCCACGAGGTGAGCGAGCACCTCCGTGTCGGTCTCCGAGACGAGCTCGACGCCCTCGTCGGTGAGGCTGCGGCGCAGAGCCGCGGCGTTGTCGATGATGCCGTTGTGCACCACGGCGATCCGTCCCGACGCATCCAGGTGGGGGTGCGCGTTCAGGTCCGAGGGCGCGCCGTGCGTCGCCCAGCGGGTGTGACCGATGCCGACCCGCCCGGCCAGGCGCTTCGGAAGCGAGGCCTGGAGGTCCCGGACGCGCCCGGCGCTCTTGTGCACCCGGGTGCCCGTGCTGCCGAGGACCGCGATTCCCGCCGAGTCGTAGCCGCGGTACTCGAGCTGGGTCAGCCCCTCGATGAGGAGGGGCGCAGCCTGCTGAGCCCCGACGTACCCGACGATTCCACACATGCTGGGGCTCCTTCAGCCGTAGACGATCCTGCGGAGCTGCCGCAAGGACAGCGCGGGCGCCGCGACGACGCGGCTCGCGAGCTCTGTGCTGATCTGCTCGAAGATCGCGGGGTTCCTCAGCCCGTAGGTCTGCAGCTCGACGTGCCGACGTCGGACGTAGTCCTCGGTCGGCTCGGCGTAGTAGGCCACCACGTCATCGATCACCCGGGCCGCCTCGCTCGGCCGCAGGCCGGTCGAGGAGACGATCCGCGACACCAGATCAGCATCAGGCACGACGACAATCCTGCACGAAGCCGGGGCCCGAACGACAGTTCCTGCCCGAAATCGGGCAGAAACTGGTCCGTCACGGGGCAGCGCGCACCTTCAGAGGCGGCAGGTGTTGACCAGGTCGCCGCTCGTGGGTCGCGGGTACACCTTGTCCCTCGGAGGCCGCACCCCGCGCTCGACCCATGCCGTGAGCACGTCGAAGGCCCGTCGGGCACACGGCAGGATCGGGCGGAGGCGGTCCGGGTAGACGTCGTAGGTCCCGTCGACATGGTTGCCGTCGACGATCCTGTAGTACCGGTGCAGCCGACCCGCCCCGGCCCGGTCGACCATCCGGTCGTAGACGTCGGAGTCCGTGCGGGGAGGCAGCAGCGCGTCGAGGCTGCCGTGCAGCGTCAGCATCGGCTTGCCGATGTGTCCGGTCAGCTGCACCCGGCGCAGCGCCCGCTTCACCGCCGCCGGCCGGCTCGAGTAGTCGTAGTCGGCGTCGCAGCTCGGCGTGCCGCTCTGGCAGAACGGGATGCCCGCGTCGAGCGAGCCGTCGTAGCCGGGGTCGAACTCCTCGCGGTAGATCCGCTGCGTCAGGTCCCAGTAGACCCCGTAGTTGTAGGGCCACAGGAACTCCGAGCCCTTCGCGAAGCCGGCCCTGATCATCGCGTCGTGGGCGGCCTCGTCCCCGGTGGCCGCGTAGGACGGGTAGTGCTTCAGGGCCGCCGGGAGGTAGGTGAAGAGGTTCGGGCCCTTCGCGCGCAGCAGCGTGCCCTCCCAGTCCACTCCCCCGTCGTACAGCCTGGGGTGGTTCTCGAGCTGCCACCGGGTGAGGTAACCGCCGTTCGAGACGCCCATCATGTAGGTCCTCCGCGGTGCCCGCCCGTAACGCTGCCTCAGCACCTCCTTGGTGGCGCGGGTCAGCTGCGTCACCCGGCGGTTCCACTCGGCGACCGACCCGCCCGGGGTGGAGCCGTCGGCGTAGAACCTGCTGCCGGTGTTGCCCTTGTCGGTGGACGCGAAGGCGTAGCCCTTGGCCAGGACCCAGTCGCTGATCACGAAGTCGTTGGCGTACTGACCCCGCACCCCCGGAGCACCGGTCACCACCACCTTGCCGTTCCACCGGTCGGGCAGGCGGATCACGAACTGCGAGTCGTGGGCCCAGCCGTTGTTGCTGTTGGCGTGGGAGCTGTCGGGGAAGTACCCGTCGACCTGGATGCCCGGCACGCCGCTCGGGTTCTTGGTGCCCGAGGCGTGCAGCGCGCTCCAGTCGTTCGGGTTCGTGTGGCCGGTGACGGTGGTCCCCGCGGTCGTGAGGTCGTCGAGGCACGCCTTCTTCTGCGCCTCGGCATGCGGCACGTCGAGCCGGCCCTGCCGCCGGCAGTGGTCAGCGGAGGCAGAGGAGGCGCCGATCCCGGCCTCCGTGGGTACGGCGGCCACGGTCGTCGTACCGAGGAGCACCGCTGAGGCGAAGGCGGTCGATGCCGCCAGGGCTGGAGTAATGAGGCGCATGGGGCTCATGCTCGACCCGCGCTCCAAGACCGCTCAATATAGGCGAATCACACAAAACGACCGGTCACGACGGCTGACGGCACCACACAGGACCCTGCTCACACCACCTGGTGGAGCCAGCGGACGGGAGCGCCGTCCCCGGCGTGACGGAAGGTCTCGAGCTCGTCGTCCCAAGGCTTGCCGAGCAGCTTGTCGATCTCGTTGAGCAGCGTCGTGTCGCCGAGGGCCGCCTTCACGACCGCGGCCTTCAAGCGGTCCTCCGGAATCATGATGTCGCCGTGGACACCGGTCACGGCGTGGAAGATGCCGAGGTCGGGAGTGTAGGAGAACCGGGCCCCCTCGGTGCCGTTCGACGGCTCCTCGGTGACCTCGAAGCGCAGGTGGTTCCAGCCCCGCAGGGAGGACGCGAGAGATGCTGCCGTCCCGGTGTCTCCGGCCCAGGAGTACTCAGCGCGGTAGGCACCGACCTGCGCCGGCTGCGGCGTCCATTCGAGGCTGACGGCAACGCCAAGTACGCCGCCGGTCGCCCACTCGATGTGCGGGCACAACGCAGACGGCGCAGAGTGGACGTAGAGAACGCCCCGTGTCGCATGACGTGTGGTCACCGTGACCTCCTGTTGTTCCCGGCGTCGAGATACGCCTTCCCCAGCGGTCTCATCGGGCACAGCACGGTCTGTCGGTGACTCAGATGTGTAGTTTTGCTCCCATTGTTACCTACGACCCCTGGTCGGGGCCACAGCGACACCAACAATTACCACAACTGGCGGCGGCAAAGCCCTCATGTCGCCGAGACACGCGGACCGGACCCGGAAAGCTGCATGAGCGTCGAGAGGATCTCCTCGGCCAGGCCGAGGCCCGAGAGGTGGCTTTCCCCCTCCATGGTCCGCAGGGTGGCATCAGGCAGCAGCGCGACCATGTGCTCCCCGTGACGGTGCGGCACGATGTGGTCGGCGTCACCGTGCCACCAGCGCACGGGGACCTTGACGTCGTCCGCCTCGAAGCCCCAGTGCCGTGAGAACAGGATCAGGTCAGAGAGCGGCGCCGTGATCTGCCTGCGACTGCCGTTGAGCAGGTCGTCGAGGAACATGGCCTTGAACTCCGGACGGCCCAGCAGCTCCCGGTCGCCGTGGGGCTGGACGCGGGCGTAGAGGTCCAGCGCCCTGCCTGCGAGTGGCTTGACCAGCCTGATCCCGACGGTGAGGGCGGCACCAACCGGGACACGGGCGACGGTGACGAGTGGCGCCAGGTGCGCGGCGAGCTGGACGATGCCTCCGGGCGGGGCGTCGACGCCCTGGGTCGGCGCGACGCCACCGAGGACGGCCACGCCGAGCACCCGGTGGGGCATCGCGGCGCCGGCAGCCAGCACATACGGGCCGCCACCCGAGAGTCCGATCAGGTGCATCTTGTCGATGCCTAGGGTGTCCGCGACCATCGCCAGATCCTCGGTCCAGTCGAGGATGTCGTCGTAGACGTGAGGTGTCGAGGAGCCGATTCCGGGCCGGTCGATGCCGATGATGCGCAGGCCCTCACGCTCGGCGTACAGGCGAGCCTCGACAGGGATCTGACGCCGCGCGCCGGGTGTGCCGTGCATCCAGATGATCGCCGGACCGCGGGGGTAGCCGAACTCGGCGAACCCGAGCCGGCGGCCGTCCCGGACCGCGATCGTGCCCTCGAGTCGGGGTCTCGTGACCTCGTTCATGACACCAATGCTGTCACAGTCGAGGACGTCGCCGACGACCCGTCCACGGAGGTGGAATCCGCCTGTCAAGGACGAAGGACCCTTTGTTCACCATTTTCGCCCGAAATCGTCCGATTTGAGGGATGCTCCCCTCAAACAGCGCCGTGTCGCCGTGGGGCGACAGCGCACTCGGAAGGACGCCGCCCCCATGCTCACCATCCCTGGTCCTCGCGCGCCGCGAGGGCTTCGTCGCCGTGCGGGAGTCGCCGTCGCGGCCCTCGCCACCACGGCTGTCGTCTCGGGTCTCACCGCGTCGCCGGTCGCCTCTCTCACTCCGACTGCAGACTGCCCGACGCCCTTCCCGGTCTCCGAGCTGACTGCGGGCCAGGCCGTCAAGGGTCTCACCGTCACCAAGGGCACCACCCCGGAGGGCTTCTCCGGAGAGATCCTGGGCGTTCTCCACGACGGGATCGCCCCGGGGCTCGACATGATCATGGCCCGGCTCACCTCGACCGAGATCGACCGGGTCGGGATCTGGCAGGGAATGTCCGGCTCCCCGGTGTACGCCGAGGACGGCAAGCTCATCGGCGCGGTGTCCTACGGGCTCGCCTGGGGGTCCTCACCGGTCGCGGGCATCACTCCCGCAGAGGAGATGTACCGCCTCCTCGACGAAGCACCCCAGACTTCGGCACCGTCCGCCTTGCGCATCGCCTCGGGAGACGGGACCGTCGACCTCCCGACCGGCCTGACCAATCGACTGGTGAGCTCCGGGGTCACGACCCGTGCGGACGCCAACGCCGGCATGAGCCGCCTGCCCTTGCCGCTCACGCTGTCCGGCCTGAAGGGCGAGACGCGCCTGGAGCAGGCGACGAAGTCGCTCGACATGGCGGGCGTGCGCATCCACGAGGGCGGAGGGGTGAACTCCTCCGACGAGGCGATCCCGGTGGTCGCAGGCGGCAACCTGGCTGCCTCGCTCTCCTACGGAGACGTCTCGGCGGTCGGCGTCGGCACAGCCACCGCCGTCTGCGGCGACGAGGTTCTCGCGTTCGGTCACCCGATGACCTTCACGGGCCCGAGCCAGCTGACCATGCACGGCGCCGATGCCCTCTACATCCAGGAGGACCCGCTCGGCCCGGGCTTCAAGGTGGCAAACCCCACCGCTCCGGTCGGCGCCATCAAGAAGGACGGCCTCGCGGGCCTGTTCGGCGTGCAGCAGCCAGACGCGGTGCCGGCCACGACCGACATCACTTCGCTCGTCCAGGGCCCCGGCGGCTTCTCACGCGAGGGCACCACCCGGATCAGCGTTCCGGACTACGTCCCTGACATCTCCGCCTTCCACCTGCTCGCCGACGAGGACCGGGGCTTCGACGGCATCGGCGGGGGCTCGGCGACGGTGGGCTGGCGCGTCGACGGCAGGCGTGCCGACGGCCGGTCGTTCACGCTGCAGCGCACCGACAAGTTCGCCGACCAGGGCGACCTGTCGTTCGAGTCGGTCTTCGACCTGTACGACGCCCTCGCCGCGCTGCAGTTCAACGACGCGGAGCACATCTCCATCAACAAGATCTCGACCACCTCGGACATGTCCCGCGTCTACAAGGCCTACAACGTCTCGCGGGTACGGGTCCTCGTGGGGCGCAAGTGGCAGGACCTGCGCACGCAGCGGCCGCTCTTCCTTCGGCCCGGTTTCGTGAAGAAGTTCCTGGTGTACCTCAGCTCGGACTCGCTCCCCTCCACTCGCGTGTTGGTGAGGCTCCCGGTCCCCGAGAACATCGGCACGAAGAGCGGCGTGATCCGAATCCTCGGCGGCAACTCGTCCGGCTACTCAGACGAGGAGTACTACTACTTCGAGGACGAGGACTTCATCGGGACCGACACCAGCAACCCGCCGACCTTCGACAAGGTGCTGGCCCGTCTGCGCAGGGAGCCCCGGAACGACCAGGTCCTTGCGAAGCTGATCCTCTTCAGGCGCAACGGCAGCACCCAGAAGACCTCGAGCCGTGCGACGGCGACCGAGGTCGTGAACGGCGGCGTGAGCGCGCCGGTCCAGGGTCTCGGGATGCCGAGCTTCCGCCGCTGAGGCAGCATCGGGCCGGCCGTCCACCTGGGTGGGGCGGCCGGCCTCGCTGTCTCCGAGGTCCTCGCGCTGCCGGCCAACCCGGTCATGACGCCGCGGGGCGCTCAGCCGTCCGCGTGCGCAGCGTCGCGGATCTCGCCCACCAGCTCCTCCAGGACGTCCTCGAGGGTGACCAGGCCGAGCACAGCACCGTCGTCGTCGACGACGCGACCCATGTGGGCGCCCCGGCGCTGAAGCGTCTCGAGGGCGTCGTGCAACACGTCGTGTGGACGGACCGTTGCGAACGGTCGCACCCACTTGTCGTCCACGGTGACCGATCGGCGTGCGCGTTCGGTCTCGAGGACGTCCTTGATGTGCAGGTAGCCGGTCAGCTCGCCGTCATCGGCCCTGACCGGGAAGCGCGAGTAGCCGGTCGCCGCGCAGACCTTCTCGACCTCGGCCGACGTCGCACCTCGCTCGACCGTGGTGAGGTCTTCGGGCGACATGAGCACGCTGGTCACGGTCCGCTCGGTGAAGCCGAGTGCCCCCGCGAGCCTGTCGTACTCGTCCTGCGGCAGCAGACCTTCACCTCGCGACTCGTCGACGAGCGCCGCCACCTCCTCCCGGGTGAAGGCCGAGGTCACCTCCCCCTTCGGCTCGACCCGCATCAACCGGAGGACCCCGTTGGCGACCGCGTTCAGACCCAGCACGAGCGGCTTGAGCAGGGTGACGACCAACATCATCGGCGGTCCCAGCACCAGCGCGGCCCGATCCGGCCCGGCCAGGGCGATGTTCTTCGGGACCATCTCGCCGAGCACGACGTGGAGATAGACGACCACTGACATCGCCACCACGAAGGACACCGGATGCAGCGCGCCCTCGGGCACGTGGAGCGAGTGGAGGACCGGCGCGAGCAGGTGGGCCACCGCCGGCTCCCCCAGGGCGCCGAGGCCGAGCGAGGCAAGCGTGATCCCGAGCTGAGCGCCTGCCATCACGACGGTGACGTTCTCCATCGCGCGAAGGGTGATCCGGGCCGTCCGGGAGCCCGAGGCCGCCTTGGGCTCGATCTGCGTGCGCCGGGCCGAGATGAGGGCGAACTCCGACCCGACGAAGAAGGCGTTCGCCGCGAGCAACGCCAGAGCCAGGAGAAGGGCGGTCCAGCTGCTCACGGCTCCCGACCCTCCGAGGTGGGACGTGCCCTCACGTTGAGGCGGTCGATGCGCAGCCCGTCGAGGCGCTCGACGAGGATCACCGCTTCCTCGGGCTCGACCGGCTCGCCGCTCTCGTCGACCCTCTCGGGCAGCGGCACCACGACCTCGTCGCCCGGCTGCGGCATCCGCCCGAGCATCTGCAGGAACAGGCCAGCCACCGTGTCGTAGTCCTCGTGCTCCGGCAGCGCGATGCCGGTCGCGGAGGCGATCTCGTCCGGGCGGAGCAAGCCCGAGGCGGACCAGCTGCCGTTCCGTCGCCGACGGATACGGGAGCCCAGCGGGTCGTGCTCGTCGGCGATGTCGCCCACGATCTCCTCGACGACGTCCTCGAGCGTCACGATGCCCGCCGTGCCGCCGTACTCGTCGACGACCACCGCCATCTGGAAGCCCTCGCTGCGCAACAGCTCGAGAAGCGGGTCCAGCCGAAGCGTCTCGGGTACGACTGTCGCCTCGCCCATGATGCTGCGGACCCGCGTCGAGTCCCGCGCGTCGAAGTCGACCGCGACGGCGTGCTTCACGTGGACGGTGCCGACGACGTTGTCGTTCTCACCGGACACCACCGGGAACCGCGAGTGACCCGTCGAGCGGGCGAGCCGGACGACCGCCGTGACCGGCGCGTGGACGTCGACGCTGTCCATGTGCACACGCGGCGTCATGATCTCGCCCGCCGTCCTTCGACCGAAGGTGACCGAACGCGCCATGAGATCGGCGGTCTCCGTGTCCAGAGTGCCCTTGCTGGCGGACCGCCGGATCAGGGAGGCGAGCTCGGTGGAAGTGCGCGCAGACCGCAGCTCCTCCTGCGGCTCGATGCCGAGCCTGCGGACGATCGCGTTCGCCGAGCCGTTGAGGACCCGGATCGGCAGGCGCATCGCCGTGGTGAACCCACGTTGGAGGGCTTGCGTCCTCTTCGCCGTGGCCAGTGGTCTGGCGATCGCCAGGTTCTTCGGCACGAGCTCACCGAAGACCATGGTGGCGGCCGTGGCGAGGAACAAGCCGAGCCCGACCGCGACAGGAGTGACCACGGCGGGGGGCGCCCCGAGGCTCTCGATCGGCGCGCGGAGTAGGTCCGCGACGGCCGGCTCGGCCAAGAATCCGATCGCGAGGTTCGTCACGGTGATCCCGACCTGCGCTCCGGAGAGCTGGGTCGACAGGGAACGCACTGCCGACTGGACCCCGAGAGCCGCGCGGCTGCCCTCGGCGGCAGCACGGTCGACCGCCGCCCGATCCACCGTCACGAAGGCGAACTCCGCCGCCACGAAGGCGCCACAGGCTGCGACCAAGGCCGCGGAGGCGAGCAGGAGGAGTAGTTCGGTCATGAGGCGTCACCGCCGCGTAGGAGGTGACGCCGGGGTTCTTGTGAGTCGCCCATCGGCGGGTCGGCCCTGTCCTTCAGATCGGGGGCAGTCGCTCCCAACGTACCGAGCCCGGGCGCCGAGGCGGAAACGACCGAGAGCGACGGCGCTCAGCTGTCGGGCGACCGGGTGCCACGCAGTGACTGGATGGACTTGCCGAAGAGCGCCATGGCTCCCGCCGCCAGCTGGTCCGCCTCGGCGCTGAGCTCGGGGAAGCGCCACCGGCATTCCTCGGCGAAGGAGATCGTGCGTTCAAGACTCTCGCTCAACCGGGCGATGAGCTCCTCCGGCTCCACGGCGAGCCCACAACTGGCCCTCTGCGGCGGTACCTGACTCATCGTTCCCCCCAGTCGGACGTGGACCGTGCGTGGCTGACGATCCGTTGCTCGCCTCATTCAACGGCTCCTGAGGCCGGTCCGTGAGGGGAACGGGATCCTGGGTCCGTGCGTGTTCCTGCATTGCGAACTCATGCACCATCGGCCTCATGCACCATCGGCGGAGTCAATTGAGCCGGATCGGAATCGCCATTGCTCTCGGGGCGCTCGAGGAGGATCGTGAGAGTGCGGGGTTGGTTGGCTCTGACCCGTACTCAGAGCGGTTCGGTCGGTCCTCCGCATACGGGGGCGGAGGGCCTTCCGCAAAGAGTCCGGTGCCTGGCGCCCAAGTCTGGTCTGCCCCCAACCGCCCCTGGCCCTTCTCAGCCTGTTCGAGCCCGCGCCAGGGCCATGGCCTCGCGGATCGCCTCGTTCTCCTGGATCTTGGCCCGGAGGCGTGCGGTGTCACCGGCAGTCCATCCAGGCGGTCGGGCGACGGCTGCCCAGGCGTCGGCGTAGAGCGTGCCGTACCTGTGGCCGTGACCCGGCGGGACGAAGTACGTCGAAGGCAGGTCTGCGGTGACCTGCCAGAAGGTGACGACCGGGAACCAATGCATGTCCTGGGAGACGTCAGGTGCCCTGGGCTCGGACAGCCAGTCCGGCTTGCTGAAAGCCAGCTGCGGAGACCAGAAGAGGACGGGGTCGGAGCCGTTCTGGAGATACACGATCCGTGGCCGGCGCCACCGGATTCCGTTCGGCCGCAGGTCACGCGGGGCCGAGGCGAAGCGGACGTCCTTCCCGTGGTCGTACGTCGGAAGCCACTCAGGCGTTCCAGGGTCGCGGCGCTGGACGAACATGTGGTGCAGCGGACTGAAGTTCGGCGCCCCGGCCCAGACGACCCCGTCCGTGCGGTTGCGGATGTCCGCAAGCCCGCTGAACGCCGACTCGGTCGCGAAGACGCCGATGCTGGTTCCGGTGACGAGCAGCTTGGGGCGCCGGTTCGGAGGAAGGTCGGCCCAGGCGTCGTACACCTCGTTGAAGAGCTCCCGGCCGGCGACCTGGGCACTGTCGTTGTCGACCAGGAGCGAGATGAAGCTCGGCAGGAACGAGTACTGGAGAGCCACGGTGGCGGTGTCGCCGTTGTACATGTACTCCAGGGACTCGACGGCCGCCGGATCGACGAGGCCAGTGCCCGTCGTGGTGGCGACCACGAGCACCGCGCGGTCGAAGCCTCCGGCACGCCGGAGGTCGCGGATCGCGAGAGATGCTCGCGCACGGAGGGAGTCGGCCGACTTGAGCCCGGCGTAGACCCTCACCGGCTCCTTGGCCGGGACACCGGAGAACGCAGTCAGCTCGGCGCGGTCGGGCCCGAGGCCGACGAAGTCGCGACCCTGGCGTCCCAGCGAGTCCCACGAGATGAGCGACGCGGGGCTTCCGGAGCGCTCGGGAGCCACGGGGCGGAACGTCCCGTGGTTCGTGGTGCCGTTGAGTGAGCCGGACGAGGAGTTCGCCACGCTGACCAGACCTCGCCAGATCAGGCCGTTGCTCAGCGTGATCAAGAACACCGCGACGATGAGCACCGCCAGCGGTTCGGCCAGCCGGTTGGGTAGCCGGCGCACCAGCCGCCGGTCCGCCTGTCTCACCAGCCAACGGACCCCCTTGGCGAGTGCGACCAGGACCAGCAGCAGGGTGACCGCAAGCAGCAGGATCGGGATCCAGGCATTGGAGACCGGCGGCGACACATCCGTCAGGACGTGGATCTGGTGCTGCCAACCATGACTGAGCCACAGCGTCACGGCCACGAGCGGTACGCCGACGCAGGCCAGCGCGATCCAGAGCCGACGGGTCAGCGTTGCCGAGGGCCTCCAGCGGCTAGCCGCGCCGAGCAGCCAGGCGAGGAACACGAAGATGCCGTAGCCGAACGCCGCGCTGATGCCGGCGACGGCGCCTTGGACATACCAGGGCCGGGGGACGAGGGACGGCGTGAAGGACGCGCATCCGAACATGAGCGCACCGAGGACTCCGGCCACGCTGAAGTGCGGCCGAAACGACACGACGCGACGATCCCCCCGCGGATAGCGCGCGCGAAAGCGCAACCCCTCCACATCCTGATCATCCCAGGACGAGGCGTTCTCGGCGCGCGATTTTCGCTAGAACCGATGCGCGCCGTGTGCAGAGGAGCCGACGAGAGCGGCTGTCCTCGGGCCGTCTGTCGTCAGCCCACCATGCGCCAGGCCACGAGCCCGAACAGCACTCCGAGTGCGTTGGTGGCCCAGTGCATCCCAGCGCTCGCAAGGACGCTGCCGCTGCGGCGTCGCAGCTCGGCCGCCACCAGTCCCCCGACGGCGGTGAAGGCGACCGTGCTCAGAACGACCATCACGGTTGCGGACGGCCCGGACTGTCCCGCTACGTCCCCGACTCCCTGGTTGGCCGCCGCGAAGTGCAAGGAGGGCAGCACGTGCCAGAGGCCGAACAGCGACGACGAGATCAGCATCACGCGGAAGGTCGTCGTGTGTCGGTGCAGCATGCCCCAGAGGACGGACCGGAAGGCCACCTCCTCGAACAGGACGGTGCCGAGCGGGATGATCACGAATGCGCTGAGAAGCGCTCCGGGGATCCCGACGTGGTACCTGCTGTCGAGGAACGCGGAGCGCGTCATCGGGATCATCAGGCCGGCAACGTACACCGCCGCAACGACGACGACCGCACCCAGCGCCCAGCGAGCGCCACGCCAGAACCTGTCCCTGCTGAGGCCGAGCTGCTTCCAGCTCAGGCCGGTCCAGCGGGCCAGCGCGACGAGAGCCAGTGCGCCGGTGACGCTGATCCACACCGACCCGGACGGCACGAGGAACCGGGCCACGTTGACCACGGCCAGGGCCGCGACCACGACTGCTGTCCAGACCTGTCGACCTTCTCCGAACGGCTTGGTCGCTGCTGCGGGGCCGGCAGAGAGCGGAAGCGTTCGCGCGGAAAGGGTCACACCCTGATTATTGGCAGACTCGGCACTCAGCAAACCTGCGTCTCCACGTCTTGTCTCCACACCTGCCGGATGGTCCGGTACCTCTACCCTAGGCACGGGCACCTGAGCGCGACCTCCGTCCCTCAGTGGGGCTCGACCGGGTGACGCAAGATGGTGCGCAGCTTCTCGGGGGCGCTCCGGCGGGGATCGCCGAGGTAGATCTCGTGGTGGCGACCGCGGGGACGGTAGCCCGCGGCGGCGATGCCCTCGTGGAGCCTGACGATGGTAGGTGCCTCTTCGGAGTAGGCACCGACGTGGAGGATCTGGGCGCACCTGCCTTCCTCCCACCGCTCGAAGTGCAGCTCGTCCAGGGCCTCGAGGTTCTTCTTACGCGCCTGCTGGGCCGCGCGAACCACGGTGCGCTCGTCGATCGGGGCCGGCTGCATGATCATCGCCTGCCACCGCCACGCGTCGCGATCCGTGTCGGCCATCGTGGCCTCGCCGCGTGCCACGGCAGTGACTATGTCCTGTTGGTCCGGGTCGTCCAGCCACCACAGGCCCTCGAGCGGCATCACCCTGGGTGCCTCACCCTGCTCCTTCCTGAGCAGGAAGTGGGCGCCGTAGCTCACGGTATAGAGCGCCTGCACCGCGCCGGCGAAGGCAGGACCGTCGGGGGCGCCGCGCCCGGACACGACCACGAAGCCCAGGGCAGGTACGTCCACGATCTCCACGCGACTCTTGCTGGCCCGGTACAGCGCCTCGACCCCGGTCGTCGTCTTCGCAGCCATGGCGCCATCGTCACGCCGCCGTGACCGCGGCCCGAAGAGGCGAAGGTCCCTCGGGCAGTCTCGATCAGGTCGGCCCCGGCGCCATCGGTCTCAGCACCGCCACCGGAATTACCCGTCCCGCCCGCCGTGCGTACTTCGCCACCTCGGGCGCCTGAGCCAGGACGACGTCGTCCCACGCCCTGTCGCGCTCCTCTCCGACCAGCTCGTGGGGCCGGACCTGCAGCCGCCGGGCGCCCACCTGCACGTCGGCCACCTCCGCCTTCCTCATGTTGCGGAACCAGTCCGGGTCACGAGGCGAGCCGGAGCCGCTGCCCCAGACGAGGTAGCCCTGCTCAGTCTCGAGGTAACGGACGCACGTGGAGCGCGGGATTCCGGTACGACGCCCAGGCGTCGTGATCATGAGCACGTGGACGTCCTTGCTGCCGCTCGACAGCCGCCCGTCGAGCGTCCGGTACATCCACACGCCGATGCGGTTGCCGGCCCTGGTCATGCTGCGTCTCATCGCGCTCACCGGGATCCTCCCTCCCCCTGAGCCGAGGGTGCTGCGGCCGGCCCGGGCCGTCAAGACGGGCCCCCTGGCGCGGGCGAAACATCGGTCGATATGGTGAGGTAAGGCTTACCTAACTACTGGGAGGTGACATGCGGCTGACCGCCGTACGGACGCGGCGTCCCCGTTCTCCGCGCCGGCGGGCCGCGCGGGCAGCCCTCGCGCTGCTTGCGGCGTTCGCGGTGTCCGCCTGTGCCGGCCACGACCCGGGCATGCGGGCCGGACACGCCGGCAACGAAGCCGAGAACCGGTACTGGTCCTCGGTCTCGGGAGCGACGGTCCCTTCGGGCGGGCAGACTCGCACGTACTTCGTCTCGGCGGACCGTGTGACGTGGGACTACACCCCATCGGGTCGGAACCAGATCACCGGGGAGAGGTTCGGCGAGACGGCCAAGGTCTTCACCGAGTCGGGGCCGGGCCGGATCGGCTCCGGCTACGAGAAGTGCCTCTACCGCGGCTACACCGACGCGTCGTTCGACCACCTGGAGAAGCGGCCCGCGGCGAACCGCTACCTCGGCATCCTCGGCCCGGTGATCCGCGCCGAGGTGGGCGACACCATCAAGGTGGTCTTCCGCAACACCTGCCCCTTCCCCACAAGCGTCCACGCCCATGGCGTGTTCTATGACAAGGACAGCGAAGGCGCGCCGTACGACGACGGGACCAAGGGCGACAGCGCTGACGACGGTGTACCGCCCGGGGGACGCCACACCTACACGTGGAAGGTGCCCGACCGCGCCGGGCCGGGTCCGCATGACGGGAGCTCGGTGATGTGGATGTACCACTCCCACACCGACGAGGTCGCTGACAGCTACGCGGGGCTGATGGGGCCGATGGTGGTCACCCGGAAGGGCGAGGCCAAGCCGGACGGCTCCCCCGCCGACGTGGACCGGGAGCTCTTCATGCTCTTCTTCGTGGACGACGAGACCAAGAGCCCCCTGCTGCCGAGCAACATGTCGCGGTTCGGCACGAAGCCGATGCCTTCGGATCCCGAGGCGGACGAGGCGTTCGTCGAGCACAACCTGAAACACTCCATCAACGGCTACCTGTACGGGAACATGCCCATGCCCACGATCAGGCGCGGGCAGCACGTCCGCTGGTACGTCATGAGCATGGGCACCGAGGTCGACCTGCACACGCCCCACTGGCACGGGAACGTCGTCACGGTCGACGGGATGCGGATGGATGTCGTGGATCTTCTGCCGGCAAGCATGGTGATCGGGGACATGGTGCCGGACAACCCGGGCGTGTGGCTCTTCCACTGCCACGTGAACGACCACATCGCGGCGGGGATGCAGGCGAGATACCGCGTGCTGTGAGCCCGAGGGGGTACAGGCAGACGCATGGCCCGAAGACGGGGAATCCTGGTGATCGTCGTGCTCGTCGTCGCCTGGGGATCCACCTTCGCCGCCGTCAAGGTCGGGGTCGCCGGCTCACCGCCGGTGCTCTTCGCAGGTCTGCGCTCGCTGGTCGGCGGCGCGGCGATGGCCACGTTGGCCGCCTTCAGGCGGGGCGGCCCCAGGGTCCGCGGCAACGCCGGCGTCTACACGTTGCTCACGGTGCTGAACGTGATCGGCTTCTTCGGGCTGCAGACGCTGGCCATCTGGGAGCTCCCTTCAGGACTGGCAGCGGTGCTGATCTACCTCCAGCCCGTCATGACGGGCGTCCTGGCGGCGCCGCTGCTCGGGGAACGGCTCGGAGTCAACAAGATCGCGGGTCTGCTGCTCGCGTTCAGCGGGATCGTCGTGGTCAGTGCAGGCGCTGTCACCGGGCAGGTGTCCGGGCCTGGAGTCGCCTACGCCGTGGGCAGCGCCCTCGTCTGGGCACTCGGCACGATCGCCTTCAAGCACACCCAGGGGCGGGTCGACCCGTGGTGGGCGGTCGCCCTGCCGTTCCTCGTCGGTGGCGGGGTCCTCACCGTGGCGGGGGTCGTGGGTGAGGGCGCGCGGGTGCATTGGTCCTGGCCGTTCGCCGCCGCGCTGGTGTACGCGTCGCTCGTGGGTACGGCGCTGGCGTGGGCGTTGTGGTTTGCGCTCGTGGGGTCCGGGGAGGCGAGCCGCGCGTCGACGTACATCTTCTTCGTCCCGCTCGTGTCGCTGCTGATCGGCGCGCTCTTCCTCGACGAGCACATCGGCCCCTCCCTGCTCGCAGGGTCGGCAGCCGTCGTCGCGGGCGTCTCGCTGGTGAACCGGGCGACCCGCCAGGACCCGGGTGTACGCCGCGGTCCGGCAAGCAGCCACGAGCCGCAGGAGACGCCGCAGCGCAGCTACTTGGGCGGGAGCGAACGCGCGTAGTCGAGGCCGTGGTTCACCCAGCCGCGCAGCTCGTCCTCCGTCTCGAGCAGCTGCACGTCCACGCGTAGCCAGCCGTCCATCTCGCGGCCGCGCATCTCGAATCGGCGCACGTGCAGCTCGTCGACCAAGGACTCGGCCTGCGTCGGGTCGATGCGCAGCAAGAGGCCACCCCGGCTACTGGCGCTGACCGCCATGTTCCCGTTCACGAGGAAGGCGAGCCCGCCGAACATGCGCTTCTCGCTCAGTCCCGGCTCATCCTGCACGACCTCACGGATCCGGTTCGCGAGCTCGTCGTCGTACGCCATGACCGCAGTATGGCGCGCGACGCCACTTCGGCGCGCGCCACGCGAGGAGACTCAGCGACCCCCGTCTCGCCGAGGTAGCCGCCCTCAGTGGTACCGGAAGCCGTCCATGAACCGGCGGAAGAGCCCGCCTTTTCGGGGCAGCGGGGGCGCAGGCGGGGGCGCGGTGGGGCGCCGGGAGGCGATCGGCTTGTCGTAGTCGGTCCGGACGATCGCGTCGATGATCTGCTCCTCGGTGTAGCTGTCGGAACCCTCGATCGCCGGGACATACCCCACCAGCATGCCGTTGCGCATCACCTGTGCTTCGAGCGCGGCCGTGCCGTCGGAGTCCCACGTCGCCTCGCGACCGTCGGAGAGCTTGATGCTGACCCCGAACTGGTAGAGACCGACCCGAGCCAGCGCCGCGTCCGTGCCACGATCGCGCAAGGCATCGACGACGCGGCGCGCCTTGTTCTCCTCCATCCAGTCGAGAGTACCTGCCGATGATCAGCGGGCCGGACTCTCGAGTGGCCGGTCAGCCACACCGACTGTCGCGGTTCGTGACGGTTGCCCGCTCCCCCCTTCGCCTGTAGGTCCGGGCGGTGCTACGAGGCCGGCGGTTGCTCCACCACTGCGATGCTGTTTCCGTCCGGGTCGCGCAGCATGAACAACAGTGGGGCGCCGGGGGTACGCATCGGCTCCGGGTCGAGGTCGATGCCGCCGATGGCGCTCAGGCGCGCATGCTCGGCCAGGACGTCGGGTGTCTCCACGCCGATCCCCCCGCCGCCCGGCTCACCGCCCATCGGCGGGTTGAGGGCCAGCCGGGTCTGCGATCCGGGCGGGGCCACCTCCAGCCAACGCATCTCGTCGTGTTCCCCGAAACGTGTGTCACTGCGCACCTCGAAGCCGAGCTTCTCGGTGTAGAAGGCCAGGGCCGCGTCCTGGTCGGCGACAGAGAACATGGCCACGCCGATGTTGGAGACGGTCGTAGGGCTGTGTTTGGTATCGGTCATGACGTGTAGACCCCCGGGGCTGTCAGAACTCATTGCTCCGTCAATCATTGGCGATGGAGCGCCGCTACGTGAAGTCCCTGTCGTCGACGCGTCTGCGCCCGGGTGCCTACAGCTTCGTCAGCTTGTGGAAAGGACTGACGATGCGGAGCTGGTGCGAGCCGAAGTCGACAGTCACCGCCTCGTCCTCCGCCCCCACGACACGGCCGAGGCCGTACGTGTCGTGAGTGACGCGATCTTGAACCGCGAACGTTTCAATCGTCTGCGTGGGTTCGATGTTGTTGAAGGGGCTGCCGGGAAGGAATCGCCGCTTGGCGGCGGATCGTTGCTTCATCTCCTCCAGTATGCCCCAAGAAGAGACCGCGAAGCTCCGGACCGGACAGGGGTGCGGTGCAGGGAGTGACCTCCGCCCCTGGACAGGGCTAGTGGCAAGGCGTCGACTGGAACCGGGCTCCGACTGGTCGGACACCTTGAGGAGGAGTCATGGAGTCTTCTGCTGCATCCCCTCGGGTCGTCATCGTCGGTGCGGGCATGGCGGGGCTCGCGACGGTCCGCGCGCTGGGCTCGGCCCCGGTTTCTGTGCAGTTGATCGACGCTCACAACTACACGACCTTCCCGCCCCTGCTGTTCCAGGTCGCCACCTGCTTCATCTCTCCGCAGGAGGTTGCCAGGCCCATCAGAGCGATCGTCCGCCGACGCACGGGGACCACGTTCCGCGTCGGACACGTCATCGGCGTCGACTGGCCCGGGCGGACCGTTCGCCTGGACGACGGTGATGCGGTTCCGTTCGACCACCTCGTGCTTGCCGCCGGTGTGGTTCCGGCCTTCGGACACGTGCCGGGCGCCGCCCACTACGCGATTCCGCTCAAGTCGGTGACCGACGCCAACCGGCTCCGCAACCGGCTGCTCCACTCATTCGAAGAGGCAGCGGCGCACCCGGAGCAGACCTCACCTGGTGGGACCAGCGTTGCCGTGGTGGGCGGCGGGCCGACCGGGGTAGAGCTGTCGGGCTACGTCGCCAACTTCCTGTTCCACCACCAGTTCACCGCCGACTACCCCCAGCTCGACCCCTCCTCGATGCGAGTGACGCTGGTCGAGCGAGGTCCCCGACTCCTTCCAGGGTTCCATCCACACCTCAGCCAGTACGTACTCGCCACCCTCCGCTCCCGCGGGGTGGACGTCCGGCTCGCCACCGACGTCGTCGAGGTGAATGCCGACGGAGTCACTGTCAGCGGCGGCGAACGGATACCGGCCGCGACCGTGGTCTGGGCGGGGGGCGTCGAGGCACCCGGCTGGACCCAGGGTCTCGGACTCGCCCTGGAACAGGGGCGGATCCTGGTGGACCGCAACCTTCGGGTGCCCGGCCACCCGGGCGTGTTCGTCGTAGGCGACCTCGCGGCGATCTCGGACCGACGCGGACATTCCTACCCTCAGCTGGCCCAGGTGGCCATCCAGTCGGGCCGGCACGCCGGCCACCAGATCGAGCGGCTCGCGACCGGCCAGCGACTCAGATCGTTCACCTATTTCGACAAGGGCATGATGGCGATCATCGGCCGCAACGCCGCCGTCGTACAGACCGGTCGACTCCGCCTCACCGGCAGACTGGCGTGGATCGTCTGGGGCTTGCTGCACGTGGCCTACCTGCCCGGGGCCGTCAACCGGATGACTACCGGCCTGAAGTACCTGTGGTGGCACGTCACCCACGAGAACGCCAACCGCCTGCTCATCGAGTCCGAGGCTCCGGAGCCGACAGGTCTGACACGGCCCGAGGCCACGCGCCCCGTCGACACGGAGAGAATCCGAACCGGCAGGCAGTGAGGGTCATCCGGCGCGACCGGGTGCCGCGACCTGCGCCACAGGGTTCGCCGCCGGAGGTGCGAGGGCCCTGCTGTTGCCCGACGCCTGCTCGCAGTTCTGACCTGATCTGGTGCACACGTGCGATCGTGATCTGATGAGCGGGGACGAGGTACGGGACGGGGTGCGGCTGACGAACCTTGATCAGCCGCTGTTCGACGGGGCAGAGGCGACCAAGCGGGACCTGGTCGACTATCTCGACAGCGCGCGGGATCGGATCC
>DASVBF010000143.1:0-3272 GCA_036375975.1 Nocardioidaceae bacterium
GAGCCATCGGGAGAAGCCGGCGCACCACGAGCTCGGTGGCCGGGACCTGTCCGACCCCCGGCCAGTAGACGTTCGCCTCGATGCCCTGGCGGGCGGCGACGTGGAAGTTCTCCTCGGCAGCACTGAAGGACATCTGGGACCACAACGGCCGTGAGTGCTCGGCAAGCGTCCTGACCAGGCCGAAGTAGAAGGCGGCGTTCGCCATGGTGTCGGCGACCGTGGGTCCGGCCGGAAGGACCCGGTTCTCGACGCGGAGGTGCGGCGAGCCGTCTACGACGTCGTACACCGGCCGGTTCCAGCGGTAGATGGTGCCGTTGTGAAGGCGCAGCTCCGCCAGCTTCGGGGTCTCCCCTCGTTCCAGGACCTCGAGCGGGTCCTCGTCCTCGAGGATCGGGAGCAGCGCCGGGAAGTAGCGGACGTTCTCCTCGAACAGGTCGAAGATCGAGGTGATCCAGCGCTCGCCGAACCAGACCCTGGGCCGCACCCCCTGCGTCTTGAGCTCCTCGCTTCGTGTGTCGGTCGCCTGCTCGAACAGTGCGATCCGGGTTTCGCGCCAGAGCTCCTTGCCGAGCAGGAAGGGAGAGTTGGCGCCGAGCGCGAGCTGGACGCCGGCGATCGCCTGGGAGGCGTTCCAGTAGGCCGGGAAGTCGTCCGGGCTCACTTGCACGTGGAACTGGGTGCTCGTGCACGCCGCCTCGGGGACGATCGAGTCCGAGGTCGTCCGAAGCCGCTCGACCCCGTTGATATCGATCGCCAGGTCCTCGCCCCGAGCGGCCAGGATCTGCTCGCTCAAGATCTGGTAGCGGGGGTTGGGGCTGAGCGACGACGGGCTCATGTGGCCGTCCTGGAGCGTCGGGAGAATGCCGATCATCACGAGGTGGGCGCCCCTGCTGGCCGCCTTCTCCTCTGCGGCGTTGAGGCAGCCGCGGACGCCCTCCTCGAAGGCGGTGAAGCCGCCCTCGCTGAGCCGCTGAGGGGCGACGTTCACCTCGACGTTGAACTGACCGAGCTCCGCGACGAACGAGGGGTCGTCGATGACGTCGAGTGCCTCGACGTTCTTCAGCGCCGGGTTTCCCTCGTCGTCGACGAGGTTGAGCTCGATCTCCAGGCCGGTCATCGGGTCCTCGGCCTCGAACCGGGACTCGCGGAGCATACGCGCGAACACGTCCAGGCACCGACGTACCTTCTCGCGGTACCGCGTCCGGTCCTCCCGCGAGAACTCCTGGCGTTCGACCTCTTCACCCATGCGGGAAGCCTAGGGCCAAGGCACGCGGCATCCCAGGATCTGCCCTCAACCGGCGAAGAGCGGCAGGTCCTCTGGAGGGATCCGCTGCCAGACCGACGGGTGCATCGCCGCGGCCAGCGCCTGGGAGACGAGCCCGGCCATGCTGTAGTCCGGCTCGACCTCCTGGCACCTCTCCACGGCGCACCAGGCAAGCGCCCCCTCTCCCGCGAGCCAGGCGGCGAACGCGAGCAGGGCGGCCGGTGCGGGCACGAGGTCGTGGGGCGTACGGCGCACGACGTCGCGCCACAGCTCCACATGCCGGGGCGCGTCGGCGCGAGTCATCTCCGCCCAGGCGACGTCACGCACCTCGACGTTGACGACCGCCACGACGAGCCGGCCGACCTCGATGTCCTCGAGGGGCTCCCCTGAGCGGACGTAGCGACGCACACGCTCGCGGACCCAGCACGCCTCGGCGAGGAGATGGGCCCGCGCCCCCTCCTGGGAGTCGACCCCGAGCGGGTTCACCGAGGCGGCCCTGAGCCGGCGAACCGCCTCGTCGGCCGCCCCGGTCACGGCCTCCGTCGCATCGAAGTCGGTGCCGATGAGCGACTCGGCGAGCTCACTCCGGCGGGCATAGGTGACCCGGCCCTCGAGGACCGACTGAGCGGTGATCGGGTGGGACGCGAGGTCGTAAGGCACTCCTTCCTCCGGGCAGCAGACGGTGTCCGGGTCGAGGGAGAACCAGCGTTCACCATCCGCTCGGACAGCGCAGACCACCTCGATGGCGCGGCCCCTGAGCTCATCGCTGAGCTTGTCGACCAGGTCCTCGGCGACGAGCTCGTCGTCGGAGTATGCGACCAGAGCGACCTGGCGGGCCGAGGCCCGCGTCGTGGCCCCGAGCAGAGTCTCCACCACCTCGGCCATGGCTTCGTCGTCGTCGCAGGGCAGGTCGACGCGCGCATGCATGGCTCCGAGCTGCCCGTCTGTGACGATGAGAACCAGGGAGTCCTCGGGGTGGAAGCCGAGGACGGTGGGCACGAGGGCGAGGAGGTCGGCGGGTGAGCTGATGTGATGAGTTGGAAGGTTCATGCCCGACACGCTGACGCAGACCTGCCAGGAAGGGCCGATCCCGCTGACGCACCTGTGCACGCGACCCTCGCTCCACCCGGCTGGGGACGGGCCCCGGCCCGGTCCGACCCTCAGCCCGTGCCTCTGCGCTCCGCGGTCGGTCACCAGAGGCATGATGGGCGTGTGCGCGCCGTGCCGACGATCCTCCACGTCGACCTCGATGCGTTCTTCGCCGCCGTCGAGCAACGCGACAAGCCCTCCCTGAGGGGGAAGCCCGTCGTCGTCGGTGGAGTCGGCGGCCGCGGGGTGGTCGCCACGGCCTCCTACGAGGCCCGGGCCTACGGCGTGCGTTCTGCCATGTCCACCGCCGAGGCACGCTCCAGGTGCCCGCACGCTGCGTTCCTCTCAGGCCGCTTCGGGGCCTACCGCCAGACCAGCGCAGCCGTGATGCGTCTCCTGCGTGAGCTGTCGCCGCTCGTGGAGCCGCTCTCGCTCGACGAGGCGTACGTCGACCTCGCGGTTGCGGGCCTCGACGACCTGTCCGTCGAAGGCGTCACCACCGTCGCCCGGAAGCTCAAGGAGGACGTGCACGAGGTGACCGGCGGCCTCCGTGGGTCGGTCGGGGTCGGCACCTCCAAGCTCGTCGCGAAGATTGCAAGCGACCTCGAGAAGCCCGACGGCCTCGTCGTCGTTCCCCCCGGGAGCGAGCGGGACCTGCTGCGCCCGATGCGGGTGACCGTGATCCCCGGCGTGGGGCCCGCGACGACCGAGCGGCTTCGACGCGCTGGCGTGCACACGGTCGCGGACCTGGAGCTGCTCTCCCGGGAGGAGCTGGTCCGGATCCTGGGCCAGGCCCACGGCACGGGGCTGTACCACCTCGCCCGCGCCGAGGGCGACCGTCCGGTGGTCGCGGAGCGGGAGGCGAAGTCGATCAGCGTCGAGGGCACCTACGAGAACGACCTCGTCGACCGGCGGCTGC
>DASVBF010000149.1:0-2589 GCA_036375975.1 Nocardioidaceae bacterium
GATCGGGCTCACGTAGTCCGGGACCTCGATGGCGTCGGCGCCGCAGCGCTTCTTGGCGCCCTCGATCTCGCCCTCGTCCTCGCTCAGGTAGGAGTCCGAGCCGGCGAAGTCCACGCCCCCGGCGATGAACTGCTCACGGCCACCGCCGGAGCCGACCGGGTCGTAGTTGACGGTCACGTCCGCGTTGGCCTTCTGGAAGCCGGACTGCCACGCGGCCTGAGCGGCCTCCTGGGCGCTCGAGCCGGCGCCGTTCAGCGTGCCGCTGAGGCCCTTCACGGTGGCGCTGCTGTTGGTCGCCTGCTGCTCGTTGGCGGCGCCGCAGGCCGAGAGGCCGAGGCCGAGGGCGAGTGCCGCGACGCCCGGGGCAGCCACTCGGCGGAAGGTGTTGCGCTTCACTGCGTCATCTCCTGTGTTCGGGACATTCACACACTTGGCTTGTCGAATATGAACGTAGGCAGGGCAGGTGAAGCGATCCGTCGGTGTAGGTGAACGGCAGGTGAACGGTCGCGGGCGATGCGGTCACATTTGTCTTGCGGTATGACGACCGTCACGTGAACAGGCGCGGGTCGGCTAGCGGAAGCTCACGTCGTGATGCTCGGTGGCCACGATCCGGCCCCGCCGGTGGTGCACCACGAACACCGATCCGGGGTCGAGCGGCCGGGCCTCGACGCCGAGCGCCTCGAAGATCCAGGGCAGGACGGGGCGGTGCGAGCAGATGACGGAGGCCTCCTTGCTCGCGAGCATCCCCCGCACCTGCTTCCCCACGAGCTCAGGGGTCGCGTCCTCCTCGGACAGGTCGTCGGTGTCGTCCATGTCGAGGCTCGCCACGTCGGCGTACGGCGCCACCGTGCTCCAGCACCTCCGGCTGCTCGAGGTCACGATCCGGGTCACGCCGTACGCCGCGAGGACCGGCACCACCTGCTCGGCCTGGAACTCTCCGGCCTTGGTGAGCGGGCGCTCGCGGTCGTCCGCCTTCCACGACTTGCGCGCCCGCGCCCTCCCGTGACGCAGGATCACGAGCGGGTAGGACTTCTTCCTCAGTCGCTCGAACTCGTCCAGGGTCGTGGAGTCGTACTCGTAGTCGAGGCGGTCGCGGACCTTGTCCAGGGGGACCCAGGCGACTTCGTCGATCTCGTCGTTGACGTGGTACGACGACACGTCGTCGTCGCCCACCACCCGGCCCACCCAGTAGTGCACGCGCTTGAGCCGGCGCTCGCCGTTGTTCACCCAGTAGCGCTGCGTGCTGAGCGGCGGCCCGAGCCGGACGTCGAGGCCGGTCTCCTCGGCCACCTCGCGCACCGCCGCGGCCGTCACGTGCTCGCCCGGGTCGAGCTTGCCCTTCGGGAACGACCAGTCGTCGTACTTGGGACGGTGGACGAGCAGCACGTCGCCACCCTTGCGCGTGACGACCGCTCCAGCGGCGATGACGTCGGTGGGGCGACGGGCAGGTTGCGCCATGGCGTTAGTCTCACACCCCGGGCGGGGGAAGGAAGAGAGCTGAGTCCCGTGCCGAGACGTGTCGTTGTCCTGGCGGTCGCCGCCGCCGCCGTCGTTGTCCTGGCCGCGGGCGGCTGGTGGGCCTGGCGGGCGGCGCAGAGTACGTCGTACGAGCAGGCTGTCGCCTGGATGCCGAAGTCCACCTTGCGGGCCACCTACACGGACTGGACCTCCGTGAGGTCCCTCGCCGACGGCGGCTCTCTCGACTCGTCGTCGACCACGCGTGACGTGTCGAACTTCCTGTCCCGGGCCTACGACCTCGACCTGACCTCCACCTCGGCGGTCGTCGACTCGACGTACTCCATGAACCGGCTCTACGGCTTCTCGCCGATCGACGCGGAGTGGGAGATGTACGGCCAGTCGCGCGAGGGGGCCGTCGACGTCATGCGCTTCGGCGACTCGGTCGACCTCGACGGCGTCGAGCGGAACCTCCGGCGGCTCGGCTACACGCCTCCGGCTGACGGGGCCGGGTCCGGGGGTGTGTGGGCCGGCACCACGGACCTGGTCGCCCAGATCGACCCCTCCCTCACGCCGGTGATGCAGAACGTCGTGGTCCTGCCCGAGCAACGGATCGTGCTGCTCTCGGACAGCGACGGGTACGCCTCCGCCGCTGCGTCCGTCGTCACCGGGGACGAGGCCGGGCTCGACGAGGTCGACGGGACCTCTGCCCTGGCCGACGCCGCGGGGGAGCCCGCCACCGCCGCGTTGTTCGCCTCGGACTTCGCCTGCGAGGCGTTGAGCATGGCCGGGGCGGACGAGGAGGACCAGGCCCAGGCCGACGACCTCATCGCTGCTGCCGGGGGCGTCAGCCCGTTGGCCGGCGTGGTTGTCGCGATGCACCCGGACCGGTCGCTGGTCGTCGGCATGCACTTCGAGGACTCCGACCAGGCCTCCGAGGACCTCCGGCCCCGCGTGAAGCTCGCGTCCGGGGAGGCCCCGGGACAGGGCGGAACCTTCGGCGAGCGCTTCAGGATCAAGGAGGCGGCCTCCGACGGGAACGAGATCGTCATGCAGCTCGAGCCGGCGGCCAAGGACCTGCCGCTCATCAGCGACCTCACCGAGGGCCCGCTCCTCTTCGCCTCCTGCTGACCC
>DASVBF010000152.1:0-3301 GCA_036375975.1 Nocardioidaceae bacterium
GTCAGGTTACGTGTGATCGTCCGGGCACTCACGGGCAAACCGGCGCCGTCAGGACCGACCTAACCGTCCGCTCATCGCCATGAGCGGATGTCAAACTGGCACTACCGCTCGGTTGAGGGGGCAGCTCGAGAAGTCGGAATAGCCGGGTGACGCGAGTCAGCCCGTCGGCAGGTTCAGCGCGCGGCGCCCGGCGGCAAGCCGCGCTCGCACGTCATTGCTAGAGGCTCCAGCGAGATTGAGTGGAGGATCCAGTCGCCGTATGACGCGGTGCTCGATGTCGTGCAGGTGGTCTGGGTGATGGGTCGGCCACACCGACGCTGCGAGTCGATCGCGGATCCAGGTAGTCAGCCGTTGCTCACTGTCGCTGGTCAGGACGCCGGGCGCCTCCAGGCGCAGGCTGAGAGGGTCGCGGAGCAACGCTGCCAACGTCTGCCGAAGGGTCGACGAGGAGATCCGACCGCGCAGGTGCTGGCCGCTGATCCGGCTCAATAGCGTCGCTCCGCTACGGGCACCGCTGGGCCAGCGGGTCGCTCCGGCTTGGCCGGCGTAGACAAGTGTGCGCTGGTTGGTCGTGGATAGCCCCAGATCAGAGCCGCCGCGGGAATCGACCCACCAGGCATAGAGCCCTGGCGATTTCAGGTCGGTCCGCCCCCACGGGAACTCCGACGCCGGAGCCGGCTCCATACCCGTGAGCGCCGAGATCGCTACGCCTGCCTCCGCGTCGAGGTCGAGGTCCGGCCGGCGATCTGGCGCCGTCGGCGTAGCCAGGTGGGTTCCGTACCACGCAAGGTGCTGTCCCTGAGTGAGGCCGCGAAGCGGGGTCTTCGTCCGAGCCCCTGCCGCCTTGAGGAGCGGCTCAAGCGGGTCGACGTATGAGGCACCCGCGTGAATCTCGACGACGCGGCCTTCGAGCTGGCCCACCGCGGCGGCGAGGTCAGCTATGACCTGCGCTGCCCACCGTCGTCGATAGGCCGCCGTCTGCCGGGCGAGGTACATGTCGTAGGGCTCGATGGTTCGGTCCGGATCCAGCAGGCCGTGCAGCGCGCTGAGGATGAACCATGGCCGGCCACTGGCCTCGGCGTAGCGGCGTCGCTTGTCGAACAACGGCGACGTGTAGAGCTCGCGGGCGGGCGACGCCTTCGGCCGCTTCTTCTTGACGCAGCCGACAAGCACGACATCCACCGCCTGGCGCGCAACCATCGACGAGGTGTTCTCCACGCGCCTTGCCGTACGGCCAGAGACCGCACGTCGTGGGCCAGGGCTGACCGCAGTGTTCGCAGCCCGTGCAACCTCGAATCCGAGCCGCAGCAGCGCCCAAGCCGCGCCGTTGTTACTGACGCCGCCGCTGAACTGGTGGGATGAAAGTGCCCGCCCGGTCGCGTACCCATATGCCGCGCCGAGGATGGCCTTCGAGTCATAGCTTCGGTCGTCGATGAGCAAGCGGTAAGCCCGGGCTGGGGCGAATCCGTACTTCTCCAAGAACCGCGACTGCCCAAGCTCGTCATACTCGTGGACAGCCGCGAAAACATGCGCCGGTTGCACCGGATCCCACAGGCTCACAGCTTCATTCTCCGCAAGTCTCCCCCATTCGTGACGCGACCAGATGATCACCCCCGGCGAGGGATCAGCCGATGGGGTCGTCGACCGCCTGCTCCAGAACATCGTTCGTCACGGCATCACCGTACGGAGAAGCGCGTCCCCACAGACCGCCTTTGTGGGCAAGCTGGCACTACCGCTCGCTCAGCGGCCATGAGCGTGCGCTCTCAATCAGGGGTCATTGTCCAGCGGGTGAGCCAGGCCGTCTCGCCTCGGTGATCGGCCTGGTATCGCTCAACTGGCACGAACCCAGCCTTGCTTGCCACACGCTCACTTGCCTCATTGCCATCGAGCGTCTCTAGAGAAACCATCGCGTATCCGCTGGCCAGGGCCCACTCGGCAAGGAGCCGCGCCGCGTTTGTGGCGATGCCCCGGCTCCGACCCTGGGGCAGCACCGCGTAGAAGATCCGGGGGCAATCGCCATCGAGCGCCCCGATCCCGCATGTGCCAACAGGATCACCCTCTCCGTTGAAGATGGCGTATCTGCGCACCAAGCCCCGTCTGGATCGTTCGAGGGAATCCTGAATCCGGTGACGAGACTCCTCCTCGGTCATTTCGACTGGGTAGTAGGTCCAAGTGGCCACGTCGGGATCACGAGACATGGCCTGTTCAAGTGCCCAGTCCTCCACCGAGAGCGCACGCAGGCAGCAGTCCTCCCTTTCAAGAACGTCGGGGGGCATGGCCCCTGGGGAGCCGAGGGAACTCATGCCCAAAGCCTGTCATGCGATGTCACTGAGGCACCCGCTCATCGGCTGTGTGCGTGCGTCGGTCCTGACCCTGCTGGGCTATTGCTGGCTCCGAACACGCGGGCCTAATGTCCGAGACACATGGACGGGTTCGTGGCTCACGTCTGCTTGACGAATGTCGCACCTCAGTGGCCGAGTCTCCGACTCCCATCCCGATCGTTCCGATGTAACTCTGTGACGGGAGGCAGTGTCATGCGCAAGATGCTGGCCGCGGGCGTCATGTCGACGATCGCCCTCATCGGGACAGCAATGCCGGCGGTTGCGGAGCCGCAGCACAGAACCCCCGAGGAGTGGGTCTGCGATGGTGAGGACACGCAGATCGTCACCGCTGGCCGCAACGGCTGGATCGATGAAACCAAATACCACGCGGTGACGTTCTCCGCCGAGGGCACCTTCACGCCAACTGGTGGAACACCCGAGCCGTTCAGCGACACCAAGACCTGGGCCGGGGGCAAGGACGCCAACAGCCCTGACCTCATCACTTGCACCGCAGACTTTTCCGAGACCGACGAAACTGGAACCTTCGAGGCACACTTCGAGGTCACGGCAGTTCCGGTCGGCTAAGCCTTGCCCAGAGGTCAGTTGACCGGGCTCCTACTACGTGGCGGTCTCTTTGTTCACATTCCTCAATTCGGCATGAGCGGACGTCAGAGCTGGCACTACTCGACGGAAACGCGACAAGACCGTGTGCCGACGACGGTTGAAAACTGAGCATCCTGCCCCGTCGTTGACAACCGTGCGTTTCGCGGTCGGGGACCAGAAGTTGACGTGACCGAGGCTGGTGTCAACGTCCGATCGTGACTCTCTCCGACAGCCGAGTCACCTTGCGTCCTGACGACACCGTTCTTGATCCGGGTCGGAACTGAACCCCTCCGAATGCCTCACTCATCGCGTGCTGATGAGTGAGGCTTTCGGATGGGAGGGACCCATGGACACGCTGCACGACCGGCTGGCGGAGT
>DASVBF010000294.1:0-10023 GCA_036375975.1 Nocardioidaceae bacterium
TCAGATCTCCTCGGGGAACATCTGGATCGCGCCGGACGGGCACTCCGCCACGCAGATGCCGCAGCCCTTGCAGTAGTCGAGGTCGATCAGGTACTTCTCCCCCGGCTGCCCGAGCTTGATCACCGCGTTGTCGGGGCAGACTCCGTAGCAGTTGTCGCAGCTGAAGCAGTTGCCGCAGGACATGCACCGGCGCGCCTCGTAGAGCGCGGTGCCCTCATCGAGGCCGAGAACGACCTCGTCGAAGGTGGACTCACGACGTGCCCGCTCCAGCGTGGGCCGCTGGGTGCGCGGCGCGTCGGCGTAGTACCAGGTGTTCAGCGTGTCGTACGTGGCCAGAGCAGGCCGTACTACGGGCTCGGGGGCGGCCCCCGACAGGTAGGCGTCGATGTTCTTCGCGGCCTTCTTGCCGTGGCCGACCGCGACGGTGACGGAGCGCTCGAAGGGCACCATGTCGCCACCCGCGAACACACCCTCGCAACCGGTCATCATGTCCGGTCCGACGGAGACGACACCCTTGTCGACGACCAGGCCCGGGACGTTGTCGAGCAAGGACAGGTCGGTGTCCTGGCCGAGCGCCAGCACCAGCGAGTCGGCCTCCAGCTCCTCCAGCTCACCGGTCGGCTGGGGGAAGCCCTTGTCGTCCAGCACCATCTTCTCGATCACGAGCTTGCCCTCGTCGACCTGCTTGATGGTGGTGAGCCACTTGAACATCACGCCCTCCTCGGAGGCCTCCATGAACTCCGACTCGTGCGCGGGCATCCGGTCCTTGTTGCGGCGGTAGACGACGATCGACTCCGACGCGCCGAGACGCTTCGCGGTGCGCGCCGCGTCCATGGCGGTGTTGCCTCCGCCGTACACCGCGACGCGCCTTCCGAGCAGAGGCTTCTCGCCGGTCTCGAGGTCGCGGAGCATGGTCACCGCATCGAGCATGTGGGAGGCGGAGCCGGCCGGGATGTACGCCCGCTTCCCGATCTGCGCGCCCACGGCGAGGAAGACGGCGTCGTACTCCTCCCGCAGGGCGTTCAGGTCGGTGACCTTCGCGTCGAGCTCGAGTGTCACCCCGAGGTCGAGGATGCGCCGCACCTCCGCGTCGAGGACCTCGCGCGGAAGGCGGTACTTGGGGATGCCGAACCGCATCATGCCGCCGGCCATGGGACCGGCTTCCTTGACCGTCACGTCATGTCCTCGGCGCGCGAGGTGGTACGCCGCGGACAGCCCGGACGGGCCGGCGCCGACGACGAGGACGCGCCTGCCCGTGGCCGGGACCTCCACGGAGACCCGCCAGCCCTCCTTGATCGCCTCGTCGCCGAGGAAGCGCTCGACGGAGTTGATGCCGACCGACTCGTCGAGGTGGCCGCGGTTGCAGGCGGTCTCGCAGGGGTGGTAGCAGACCCGGCCCATGATCGCCGGGAACGGGTTGTCCTCCATGATCTTGCGCCACGCGCGCTCATAGCCGGCGCCACCCTCCTCGCCCTCGTAGAGCCAGGCCTGGATGTTCTCCCCGGCCGGGCAGGCGTCGTTGCACGGCGGCATGCGGTTCGTGTAGACGGCGCGCTCGGTGCGCCAGGAGCCGGTCTTGTTGGCCCGGCTGGAGCCGATGTCGAGGGTGACCGCGAAGGGCTTGTCCATGTCAGGCTCCCGGTAGCTCGGCGCCCTCGCCGTCGCCGGCGAGGAGTCCGAACCGCTCGATGTTGTGGTCTGCGCCGGCCTGGATCCGGTCGATGATGTCGTGCCGCGGGTGCTCCCCGAAGAGGTGCGCGTAGCGCTTCTGCAGCTTGAGGTACTCCTCGACCGGGACCTGGTGGCGGATCTTGGACACCTCGGTGACGTGGCCGTGCTCTGCCTCGAACACCGGGAAGATGCCGGTCTCCTTAGCCAGCCGGGACAGCCGGATCGTGTCAGCGGCCCTGGCGCCCCAGCCCAGCGGGCACGGCACGAAGACGTGGAGGTACCTCGCGCCGCGGAAGCTCATCGCCTTCTCGACCTTGTACTCCAGGTCACGCAGCTCTGCCACGGTCGCCGTCGCGACGTAGGGGATCTCGTGCGCCATCGCGATGAGCGGCACGTTCTTGCCCTGCCCGAAGTCGTTGCCGGGCCTGCCGTCGAGCGGCTTCGTGTTGGCCGTCCGCGCGGCCGGTGGCGTCGCCCCCGAGCGCTGCACGCCGGTGTTCATGTAGCCCTCGTTGTCGTAGCAGACGAACAGCACGTCGTCGTTGCGCTCGAACATCCCGGACAGACAGCCGAAGCCGATGTCGACGGTCCCTCCGTCACCGGCCTGCCCGACAACGCGGATGTCGTCGCGGCCCTTCGCCTTGAGCGCCGCGGCGACACCGGCCGCCACGGCCGGGCCGTTGCCGAACAGCGAGTGCAGCCAGGGCAGCTGCCACGACGACTCGGGGTAGGGCGTCGAGAACACCTCGAGGCACCCGGTGGAGTTGGCGGCGACGATCTTGCCGCCTGTGGCGCGCATCGCGGCGTCGAGAACGTAGCGGGCGCCGAGCGCCTCCCCGCAACCCTGACAGGCACGGTGCCCGGAGGTGAGCGAGTTGGAGCGTCCCATCCGGGCCTGCACCGACCGCTGGTCCGCCTCGAGCAGCCTGTTACCGGCCACGAAGGTCCCGGCCTGGTACAGCTTGATCTCCTGGTAAGCCATGGAACGCCTCCCTACTCGTAGGCTCCGGACGCGACGGTGCCGATGTCGAGGAGCATGTGCTCAGCGTGCGGCCCGGGCCGGACGCCTCGTCGCGAACGCGCGAGCTCGCGCTGCACGAGTCCGTTGTCGAGGTCGAGGAAGTGCAGCTTGCGGGAGTCGAGGCTGCCGCCGAGCACGTCGTCGAGCAGCTGCCGGAGCGAAGCCCGCGTGATCGGTCTGCCTCCCAGGCCGGCCACCACGTCGTACACCTCGACCGGCAGGTCTCGCGTCGCGTCGCGGGTGTTCTGACCGACGATCCCGCCGGCCCCGACTGCGAACGCCTTCTCGACGACGACCACGCGCTCGGCGCCGGAGAGGGCTTCTCGGATCTCCCCCAGCGGCCAGGGCCGGAAGCACCTCACGCCGAGCACGCCGACGGGGACGCCCTCGTCGCGGAGACTGTCGACGACCTCCTCGATGGTGCCCAGCAGCGAGCCGAGGGCAACCACGACTGTCTTCGCGCCCTCGAGGCGGTACGGCTTGAGGAGCCCGCCCGAGTCACGGCCGAAGGCGGCGCGGAAGTCCGCGGCGATGACCGGGATCTCGTCGAGCGCCTCCATCTGCTTCGCGTGCATGAGGTACTTCACCTCGGCGAACGCCTCGGGTCCGACCATCGCGCCGATGGTCACGGGGTCCGACGGGTCGAGCATCTGCTGGGCCTCGAACGTCGGGAGGAAGGCGTCCACCTGCTCCTGAGTCGGCAGGTCGACCTGCTCGAAGGCGTGGGTGAGGACGAAGCCGTCCATGCACACCATGACCGGCAGCGAGAGCCGCTCGGCGAGCCGGTAGGCCTGCATGTGCAGGTCCGCCGCCTCCTGGTTGGACTCGGCGTAGAGCTGGAGCCAGCCGGAGTCACGCATGGACATCGCGTCCGAGTGGTCGTTCCAGATGTTGATCGGCGAGCCGATGGCACGGTTGGCGACGGTCATGACGATAGGCAGGCCGAGACCGGAGGCGTTGAAGAGAGCCTCGGCCATGAACAGCAAGCCCTGGCTCGAGGTGGCGGTGTAGGTGCGCGCCCCTGCCGCCGAGGCCCCGATGCAGGCGGAGAGGGCGCCGAACTCCGACTCCACCATCATGTACTCGCACGGCGAGAGGTCACCCGTGCGGACCAGGTCCGACAGCCCCTCGACGATGTGGGTCTGCGGCGAGATGGGATAGGCCGCGATCACCTCCGGCCGGCACAGCGCCACCGCTCTCGCGACGGCCTGTGAACCCTCGATCTGCTCAAGCATCAGCCAGCCTTCCGATCTGGTTGCGAACGAAGTCGTACGCCGCCTCCGCGGCCCTGGCATTCCCCTCGCCGACCTGGCCGGGGAACCGGGCTCTGATGGCGTGGAGCACCGACTCCAGGTGGACCTGGCCGGTCAGAGCAGCGAAGGCGCCGAGCAGGGCGGCGTTCGGCAGGGGCCGGCCGACGTGCTCCCGCGCCAGGTCCGTGGCCGGAACCGCGACGACGCGCTCGGCCTTCAGCGTGCCGATCACGTCGCCGATGCCGAGGGCAGCGAGGTCCTTCCCGGTGTTCAGGACCACGTAGCCGTCGGGCCCGAGCCCCTCGAACAGGTTGACCTGGTGCAGCAGCGTCGGGTCCTGCACGATCAGGGCGTCGGGCTCGGTGATCGGCTCGCGCAGCCTGATCGGCTTGTCGTCTAGCCGGCAGAACGAGACGACCGGTGCGCCCGTCCGCTCCGAGCCGAAGGTGGGAAAGGCCTGCGCGTGGCGGCCCTCTTCGAACCCCGCGACCGAGAGCATCTCGGCGGCTGTGACGGCTCCCTGGCCGCCTCTTCCGTGAATGCGTACCGCGAACATCGCGCCTCCTCGATAGGAGGCTAGGTCGCACGGAGCATCTCAATAAGGGCCCTAGGACCCGAACCAACGGGACCAATCGGGTGCCCACAGCACGGCTTCTTCGCATCCACGACCGTGTCCGGCGGCGCGGCCTAGCATCGGCTGTGTGGCCGAACCGACGCGCGTGGCTCTCGCCCTGGGCGGCGGCGGCGCGCGCGGGTACGCCCATATCGGGGTGATCGAGGTCCTCGAGGAGCACGGCTGCCAGATCGTCGACATCGCGGGCACGTCGATGGGCGCGCTGGTCGGCGGTCTCTACGCCGCGGGCAAGCTCGACGGCTACACCGACTGGGTCACGGGCCTGACCCAGCGCGACGTCCTGCGGCTTCTCGACCCGTCGCTCAAGGCGCCCGGCGTCATCCGCGCCGACAAGATCCTCGCGAGGGTGACCGACCTGCTCGATGGCGCGGTCATCGAGGATCTGCCGATCTCGTTCACCGCGGTCGCCACGGACCTGCTCGCGCGCAAGGAGGTCTGGTTCCAGCGCGGTCCGGTCGATGTCGCGATCCGTGCCGCCATCGCGCTCCCGAGCTTCATCACGCCGGTCATGCTCAACGGCAGGCTGCTCGCCGATGGCGGCCTGATGAACCCGATCCCGATCGCCCCGACCGCCGCTTCGAACGCCGACGCGACCGTCGCGGTGTCCCTCGCCGGTGACCTGCAGGGCCCGTCCGGCCGGACGCCGGCGCAGGAGTCCTCGGAGCCACGGCCGAGCGAGGAGTGGTTCGACCGGTTCCGGCGCACCGCAACCCACGTCCTCGACCGGGACCTGGTCCGTCTCGTGACGAGCCGACTCGTCCCGGGGCGCAGCACGACACCCGGGAACGCTGCGGAGGAGGTCAAGGAGGAGCTGCCCCAGACGCTGGTCGACGAGCCTGTGTTCGGCACGCTCCCCACCGGTCTCCGGATGCTCGACGTCATGGAGCTCTCGCTGGACGCCATGCAGGGGCTGGTGACGAGGTACCGCCTGGCCGCCTACCCACCCGACCTGCTGATCAGCGTCCCCAAGGAGGCGTGCCGGACGGTGGACTTCCACAAGGCGACGGAGATGATCGCCCTCGGTCGTGAGCTCGCCGCAGAGGCGCTCGACCGGCGGCCCCTCCCGGGGAGCTAGAGCAGGTCCCGGGACTCGCCGGGGTCCATGACGACGGGCTGGCAGTCCGGGGCAACCCGGCCCAGGGCGTCGGCGAACTCCTCCCCCGGTCGCTCCAGCCAGCCGCGGGCGAAGCGTGCCACGAGCGGCGGGTGCAGGGTCCCCCAGTGCACCGGGATGCCGTGGCCGGCCTCCGCCAGGCCGCAGGCGGCGGCTGCCTCGGACGGCGTCATGTGACCCTGCGACAGCCTCGGGCCCCACCCCCAGACCGGCACCAGGCCCACGTCGATGCTCCTGCCCGCCATCTCAGGGAGCGACGACATCTCGGGGTAGAGGCTGGTGTCGCCGGCGACCCATAGCGCCGCGGACGGTCCCCGGACCAGGTGTCCGTGAGCCTGGTTCGGGCGGTGCGGCATCGGCCGGTGGTGGTGCACGGCGGGGACCAGGCGGACCTCGACCTCGCTCGTCCCGACGCGGGTCCAGCCCTGCCCGATCGCGACCCCTCGGAGTCGCTTGCCTGCCAGCCAGGCAGCCACGGGAGACGAAGTCATGAGCGGGACGTCGGGCAGCATCCGCAGGGACCTGAGCTCGGCATGGTCGTGGTGAAGATGAGAGATGAGAACGGCGTCGGGCCCACGCCACCGCGCCTCTTCGGGACGAGGGGCGATCCGGCGGAGCAGCCCGGCGTGCGGCCGGAGGAGCGGGTCGGTGAGCAGCCGCACGCCGTCCAGGTCGAGCACCACCGTCGAGTGACCGAGCCAGGAGACCCGCAGGGCGCTCATCGGGCCGGCTACTCGACGGGGGTGAGCTCGGGGCGCTTGCACACGCCCGGCTCCTCGGGCGGGCTTCCCGACAGCCGACCCCAGAGCCGTCCCCACAGCCATGGAGCCAGGTGCGTCGCGACCCAGGTGAGCTCCCGGACCAGCACGATCGCCACATGCTGTCGGGAACTCTCGGGAAGGGGCTCGCGCCAGTCGCCCGCGTCGATCCCGAGGCTCTCGGCGAGGGCCAGGGCGATGCGGCGGTGGCCCTCGGTGTTCCCGTGCAGCCGGTCGTCGTGCCACACCGCGGGGTTGGAGGAGAGGGGCTCCGCAGCGAGGTCGGCCACCGCGACGTCGTAGAGGTGCCCTGCCTCGAGGAGGATCTCGTTGAGGGCCTGAAGCCGACCGCGGAGCACGACGGCCAGCGGCGCGACCCGGGCCATGTCCGGCATCGTGAAGGTCGCGACCCGGGCTCCCGACTCGTGCAATGCCTCGAACATGGCCAGGAGGTCCTCGCGCAGGGCGTCGCGGTCGAACCGGGGCCGCAGCACGTCGTTCACCCCGGCCACGACGACCGCGATGTCCGGCCGCAGGGCCAGCGCGCGACCGAGCTGGGTGGTCCGGACCTCGCGCGCCGTCATGCCACGCACCGCGAGGTTCGCGTAGGTCAGGTCCGGGTGGACGGTGCGGAGGTGCCGGGCGAGCCGGTCCGCCCATCCGACGTACACGCCGTCAGGCCCGAGGTCCTCCAGGCCCTCGACCGTGCTGTCCCCGATCGCGACGTACCTGGTCACGGTCGTGACCCCACGGGGTGGCGGTGGTCGAGGTGGGAACGAGTCGTCATGGATCGGAGCCTAGTGACGCCTGCCAAGCAGTCTCACCCGCTCGAGGTACCTCGGCACCACGGTGTTCCAGCCCAGCTCACCGGCGAGCCGGGCCGCCAGGGCCCGCGCGGCCGGCTCCTCTCCATGGACCACGTAGGCGGTGTCGGGCGGGCTCATCCCGGACAGCCACGTCACCATCTGCGCGGCGTCGGCATGAGCGGAGTAGGCGTTGGTGACGTACACCTCGGCCTTCACCGGGACGTAGCGGCCGTGGATCTTGAGCTGCCGCTCGCCGTCGACGAGTGCTCGTCCCCGCGTGCCGGGCACCTGGAAGCCGGTGAGCACCACGCTGTTGCGTGGGTTCGGCAGCTGGTGCGCGAGGTGGTGCAGCACCCGCCCGCCCGCCGCCATGCCGGAGGCAGAGATGACGATGCACGGCTTCCCCGGCCGGTTGAGCTTCGCCGACTCCTCGCGCCCGGGCATCAGCTCGAGGTGGTTGGGGCGGTATCTCGCGCTCGCGGCCGTCACCTCGGGGCGCAGCTGCTGGTCGTGCTCCCGGATCGACTGTTGGTAGACCTCGAGCGCCCGGAGCGCCATCGGGCTGTCGACGTACACCGGCACCGACGGGATGCGTCCCTCGGCCTCGAGCCGCGCCAGCGTCATCAGCAGCACGAAGGTCCGGTCCACCGCGAACGCCGGCATCAGCACCACGCCGCCGCGGCCGATCGTACGGCGGACGGCGTCGGCGAGGACGTCGTCGCCCCGCTCCTGCACCTCGTGCACGCGGTCTCCGTACGTCGACTCGAGGAGCACCACGTCCGCGTCCGGAGGCGGCGCGGGGGGAAGCAGCAGCGGATGACCGGGGCGCCCCATGTCACCGGTGACCAGGAGCCGCACCCCGGCGACGTGCAGCTCCGCGTAGGCCGAGCCGAGGATGTGGCCGGCCGAGTGCAGCTCGAGCCCGATGTCTCCGGGCAGCGAGGTAGGCGTGTCGTGGTCGAGCGGGCTGAGGAGGGCGATGGCCTTCTCAGCGTCAGCCGAGTCGAACAGCGGCAAGGCGGGCGTGTGCTTGGAGTAGCCGACGAGGTTCGCGTGCTCGGCGTCCTCCTCGGCGAGGTGGGCGGCGTCGCGCAGCACGATCTCGGCCAGACGGGCGGTCTCGGGAGTGCACACCGCCGGACCGTGGAACCCGTTCCGGACCAGGACCGGGAGATAGCCGCAGTGGTCGAGATGGGCGTGGGTCAAGACGACGGCGTCGATCTTGGCCGGGTCGACGGAGAGCTGCTCCCAGTTGCGCCGGCGCCACACCCGCTCGCCCTGGAAGAGGCCGCAGTCGACCATCACGCGACGGCCGGCGCTCTCGACCAGGAACTTGCTGCCGGTGACCGTTCTGGTGGCTCCGAGGAAGGTCAGGGACCCGGCGTTCTCGGCCCTCTGGACGTGTGACATGACGCACCTCCTGACCCCATGACACTCTCCGCGAGGTGGCCCGGCCAGAGGCCAAGGTCATGGGACTCGGCGAGCGCCTGCCGACCGCGAACCAGGACCTGTCAGTTGTGCAGCCAGTTCATCGGGTCGACCGTGCGCCCGTTGCGGAAGACCATGAAGTGCAGGTGGCAGCCAGTGGAGTAGCCGGTGGTGCCGACGTAGCCGATGACCTCGCCGCGGCCGACCCGCTGGCCGACGTAGGTCGAGTAGGCGCTCAGGTGGTTGTACCCGGTGGAGATCGAGGCTCCGTGGATGTAGCCGTGGGCGATGATCACGCGGTTGCCGTAGCCGACGTTGTAGTAGCGAGCGATCACCCGTCCGGGCGCCGCCGCGCGGATCGGCGTGCCGCAGCTCGCACCGAAGTCGGTGCCGTCGTGGAGCGTCCAGCGGTGGTAGACGGGGTGCAGACGCATGCCGTACGGCGAGGTGATGTAGGAGTGGATCGGCCACGTCAGCCCGCTGCCGTGTGAGTAGGAGTGTCGAACGGCACGCTTGATCGCCGCCCGGGACCGCTGTCGACGCAGCCGCGCCTCCCGCCGCTGGATCAGGTTCTCGATGTGGTCGCGCTCCTGCTGGAGCTGGCTCAGCCTGTGTTCGTCCGCCCGCTTGGCCCGCGCAGCCTCCTTGCGCGCCGCCGTGCGCTCATCGACGAGCTCGCCGACCCTGGCACTCGCGGCCTCGGCCCTGGCCTCGAGCGTCTGGGTGCGCCGAAGGCTCTCGGCCGCAGCCCTGCGCTTCGCCGCGACCTCTCTGCGGGCGTCGGCGACGCGGCGCTCCTGGAGCTCGAGCAGCGTCTCGGAGGCCTCGAGGCGGTCGAGGGTCGCGGACTCCCGATCCATGACGTTGCGCACGACGCTCAGCTGGTTGGTCAGCTCTGCGGGGTCCCGGGAGGTGAGCACCATGGTGAGGCCCATCAGCTCCGGTGAGCCGCCCTGGTAGGTCTCCGCGGCGATGCTGCGCAGGTCCTGCTGCTGGGCATCGCGGCTGCGCCGCCCCTGCGCGAGGGCCGTCTGTGCCCGCGCGAGACGAGCCGTGGCGACATCGAGCTGGGACTGCATCTGGGCGTCGAGCAGCTCGGCCGCCGAGAGCTCGCTGCGCCGCGCCTCCAGCTCGCGCTGGGCCCTCTGGAGCCGGGCCTCGGCCCTCTCGACCTTCGCGGTCGCGCGGACGAGCTCTCTGGTCGAGTCCCGGAGCTCCTCCTGCGCCTGGTCGATCTCGCGATGCACGCGGCGTTGCTTGTCGCCGAGCTCGTCGGCGGGGGCCGAGGGCGCGGCGACGACCGTGAAGGCGGCGCTGAGGGCCGCCACCGCGGCGACG
>DASVBF010000297.1:0-7264 GCA_036375975.1 Nocardioidaceae bacterium
GTCGACGGACGCGAGCAGCGAGCCGTGGAGCATCCACTGGTCCTTGTTGTCGCCGAGGTCCATGAGCAGCAGCTCGGTGAGGACCGCCCGCGTCTCCCGCAGAGCGTCGAGTGCCTCTGCAAGCGCCGCGTCCGTCGTCACGGTCCGGGTGTCCGCGTCCGCGTAGACCAGAGCGCCATAGGTGCGCAGCCCCTTCGCGAGGTCCTCGAGCAGCACGGCGAAGGCGCCGAGCAGCTCGGGGGTGTACTCGTCGTGCTCGTCGTGCTCGGCCTCGCGGATCCCGTCCGCGATGGAGCGGAAGAGCGCTCGGAGCGCGACCGTGCAGCGCTCGAGGGCGTCGAGCCCGCTGCGCAGGATCGGCTCGTTGTCGAGATCGCGCATCGCGCGAGGGTTGAGTCGCCGGCTGGCCGCCGCATCCGTGATGGCGCGGTCCGCGAGATCGACGAAGCGCGAGAGACCGCGGACCTCCTGCAGCCATTCGTAGGCCTGGTTGCGGGAGGGCCCCTCCGGGAGCTCGCGGGCGACCGCGGTGAGCAGGTCGGCTGCCTCGTCGGCCACCCGTCGGACTGCCGCCGCGGCGCTCTGCGCTCGGAGCTCCGGTGGGAACACCAGGTTCACCAGGATGCCCACCCCGGCTCCGATCAAGGTCTCGGCGACCCTGTCGGTCGCCGCGCTCGACGAGGCTCCGACGCCGAGGATCAGCATGGCGCTGATCGGAGCCTCCAGCAGCTGGGGGCCGAGTCGAAGCATCTGCCCGACGAGCAGGGAGGCCGCGACGATGAGGCCGAGGCTCCACCACGTGAGCCCCACCAGCGACGACAGCAGCACGGCGATGAGCACCCCGGAGACGACGCTGAGAACCCGCTGGAAACCCATGGTCAGCGTCGAGAACAGCGTCGCCTGGACGACCAGGAGGGCAGTCAGCGGTCCGGTGAGGGGCTGGGTGCCGGGAAAGAACGCCAGGGCGACGAGGTAGGCCGCGACGGCCGCCACGGTCAGGCGGGAGGTCTGGAGGAGCACCATCCGGGTGGGCTCCGGCCACCGACCGTTGCGTCCCGCCAGTCGTGACAGCCGGCGGCTGATGGCGTGCCTGTCCTTGCTCATCTGTCCAGAATGACTGCTTGGTGGCGTCGACGGCAGCAGGGACGGACGGTTCGAGCACGGGCCCCACCCTGCTCGAACCGTGGTCGTCCCTCAGCGGACGACCTTGACGACCGCCTTCACCAGGTCGGTTCGGGTGCCGTCGCCGGTCCAGCTGGCGCTGACCCGGGCCGGCTTCAGCGAGCCGAAGTCCGCCGTTCGCCGGATGCCGATGCGCACCTCGACCAGCCGGTAGGCGCCGGGCCGCAGCCTCATCTTCCAGCCAGTGGATGTGCGCATCGCGGTAGTGATGTTCGTGGTTCCTGAGTAGTAGCTGACCCAGGATCCGGACCGTGCCGCGCTGCCCCTGAGGGCGAAGGTGTTGTCGACGCTGCCGTCGTTGTAGACCCGCACGAAGAAGGTCCGCGCCTGCGCCCGTCGTGCCTTGACGGTCCTGGTCTGCCCGTAGCCGGTGGCGTTGTAGACGTCGTTCCCGACGTAGCCCGAGGCCGAGGCTGTGCTGACCCACCCGTCTGGGCGCTGGTCGCTCGGTGCGATGGACACCTTGATCGATGCCCGTGACCCCAGCACGGTGGCGTCGCCCGGACTGCTGAGCGAGACCACGACGGTCTCCCGCGCCTCGCGCGCGCTGTCGTCGGTGATGGTCAGCGGGATCGTCTTGGTGGTCTCGCCCGCGGCGAAGGAGAGCGTGCCCGGGGTGACGGTGAAGTCGGTGCCAGAGGTCGCGGTGCCCGATGCCCGTGCGTAGTCGACCGACGCGGCAAGGTGCGTGTTGCCGGTGCGTACGACGGCCAGGCGTACCGTCCCGCCGTCCTCCCGGACGGTCCGCCCTCCCCGCTGGAACGAGACGGTGCTGGTCCGGATCTCCGGCAGCTGGGCGTACAGGGTCGCGCCGGGGCACTCGGTGTTCTTCCAGTCCCGGTGACCCGTGATGGTCGGAACGTCCTTGGCCGCACCGCTCACCGGGTTGACGTAGTGCACGGTGCCGTCGGGGTCCAGGTCGTGCCTGGCCGACAGGGAGGCGACCTCGCGGTCGAGTGCGTCGATGGCAGCGGGGGTGGGGCTCGTGTCGCCGGAGCAGGTCGACGAGGTCGGCTCGTAACAGCCCAACAGCGCGATGCCGACGTTGCCGACGTTGTTGTCCTTGGTGTGCGCACCGGTGACGACCTGGTCGGTGCCGGCCTCGTGTGCGAAGTCGGTGCCGTCGCCGCCGTCGTACCGGCACGACACACTGGTGTGACCGGCGTTGCGGCCTTCGTAGACGATGCCGTGCCCGTCCACGAGGTACTGGTAGCCGATGTCGGCCCACTCGTTGGTCTGGACGTGGTAGCTGTAGATGGCCCGGACCGTCGCGGCGTAGTCCTGCGAGGGGTCGTTGGAGCCGGCCGTGTGATGAACGGTCAGCACCTGCACGGGGGAGTAGCTCTGGACCTCGCCGTCGGCCCATCCGCTGATGGACTCGTCGGCGCCCCAGTCCGCGCGCGACATGCAGCCCGGTGCTGCGGTCGCGGCGTCTGCGCGGCGGTGGCCGACGACGACGGACGGGCCGTCGGTGGTGTTGATCGCCGCGGCGCGCCAGCTGCTGGCCCCGGGGGGCAGCGCTCGCACCTGGTACGCGTCGGCGCGGGCCACGCTCACCAAGGATCCGGTGAACTGCCCCGGGGCCTGGGCGCCGTCCTGCCCGAGCGCCTGCCATGGGGTCCAGCGTCCGCGAACCCGGAAGCGCGCCTCGCCGTACGGCGCCCGCCCGTGCTCGGACAGGTGGGCCGACCGTGACGGCAGGTCGGCGACCAGCCCGAAGTACTCGATCGGGAAGTCGACGCGAACAGGGGCCGAGCCCACCGGGCGGGTGTCGTTCAACGGCTTGCGGCTCGTCACGGCCTCCGCCTGTGGAGCGGCGCTGAACGACAGCGCCGCGACCACGAGGCCGACGACGAGGGCGGCCCGTGCCAGGGCTCCGGGCTTGGGCAACAACTGGGCACCCCCGAGACAGAGCGAAGGGCCCAGACCTGCACCTGCCTGCAACCGTGACCCGGGTGGCCCTCTGAACGTCCGGCGGGTGCGTCGAAGCGCCGTAAAACTAGCGACGACGCCACCAGGGGGCAAATCTGTTTCACGGCATGAGGTGCAAATGAGTCATTCGGGCCATGGTGCCCGGAGGAGATCGGCGTACCGTCTCGGCCGGAGGTGTCGCCATGACGGATGCCACGTCGACGGGACAGGAGAAGGTCGAGCCGGTCCCGACGTTCTGCCCGCTGTGCGTCTCGCGGTGTGGCGCGAAGGCGATGATCCGTGACGGCGACTTCGTGGCGCTTCAGCCGGATCCGTCTCACCCCACGGGCCAGGCACTGTGTGTGAAGGGGAAGGCTGCGCCGGAGCTCGTGAACCACCGCGAGCGGCTCCTGCATCCCCTCAAGCGCACCGCCCCGAAAGGAGCCGCCGATCCGGGTTGGCAGCGCGTCACCTGGGAGGAGGCGCTCGACACGGTCGCGGCGCGGCTCACCGCACTTGCCCGTGACCACGGCCCGGAGTCGGTCGTGTTCGGCTCCAGCTCCCCGTCGACATCGGCGATGAGTGACGCCGTCGACTGGGTGATGCGCCTGCGTCGCGCGTTCGGCAGTCCGAACCAGCTGGTGTACATGGAGCTGTGCGGCTGGGGACGCTACCTCGCCCCGATCTACACGTACGGAGCTCCTGTCCCGGGCGCGTACCTACCGGACCTGGACAACGCCGGCTGCATCCTGTTCTGGGGCTACAACCCGTCGGTTGCACGGCTGGCGCACGCGACGAGCGCGGTGGCCGCCGTCGGGCGAGGTGCGCGCCTGGTCGTGGTGGACCCTCGTCGCGCCGGTCTCGCATCCAAGGCGGACCACTGGCTGCGGGTCCGTCCGGGAACCGACGCAGCCGTAGCACTCTCGCTCACGCACGTGATGATCGAGAACGGGTGGTTCGACGGTGACTTCGTTCGCCGCTGGACCAACGCGCCGCTCCTCGTCCGCACCGACACGGGTCGCCTGCTGCGCGCGGATGCCGTGTCGTCCGAGGGCGACCAGGCGCAGTACGTCGCGTGGGACGCGAACGGCGGCCGGCCCGCCTTCTTCGATCCCGCAAGCCGGCGCCACGCGGTCGCGGCGGAACACCTCGCGCTGTTCGGGTCGTTCGAGGTCCCGACGACGAGCGGTCCCGTGACGTGCCGGCCGGTCTTCGACCTGGTGGCCGAGCAGTGCAGGCGGATGGAACCGGCCACTGCGGAGGTCGTCACCGGGATCCCGCGGTCGGACATCGAGGCCACGGCTCGGACGCTCTGGGTGTCCCGCCCGCTCGCGTTCTACGCCTGGAGCGGACTCGAGCAGCACAGCAACGCCACCCAGACCGTGCGGGCGATCGACCAGCTCTACGCGCTGACCGGCGACCTGGACCGCCGTGGTGGCAACGTGCTGTTCCCGGCCGTCCCCAGCAACCCTGTCGAGGGCGCCGGGCTGCTCGCGTCCGAGCAGCGCGCCAAGGCTCTCGGCGTCGAGCAGCGCCCTCTGGGGCCTGCGCGGTTCGAGTTCGTCAACGGCCCGGACGTCTTCACCGCCGCCCTCGAGGGACGGCCCTACCGGGTCAGGGGACTGGTGAACTTCGGCGCCAACCTGGTGATGGCGCACGCCGACAGTGCGCGGACCCGCGATGCGCTGTCGGCGCTGGACTTCTTCGTCCACGCCGACCTGTTCATGAACCCCACCGCCGAGCAGGCGGACATCGTGCTCCCGGTGACGAGCGCGTTCGAGGCCGAGGGCCTGCGGATCGGGTTCGAGACCAGCGAGGCGGCGCAGTCGCTGGTGCAGCTGCGCCGGCCCGTCGCCCCCGCACGTGGGGAGGCGCGTTCCGACCTGCAGATCGTCTTCGAGCTCGCGACCCGGCTCGGCCTCGGCCGGCACTTCTGGGACGGCGACCTCGACGAAGCCTGGCGCCATCAGCTGGCCCCCAGCGGAGTCACCCTCGAAGAGCTCCGCGCCGAGCCCGCCGGCGTGCGCGTGCCCCTGACCACGCGCTACCAGAAGCACGCCGAGCCGGACGGTGCCGTGCCGCGTGGCTTCCGGACGCCCTCCGGCCTGGTCGAGCTCTTCTCGGAGACGCTCGCCGATCACGGCTATCCACCGCTGCCCGAGTTCGAGGAGCCTCGGACCAGCCCCAGGTCGCGCCCGGACCTCGCGGAGCGCTTCCCGCTGATCCTGACGTGCGCCAAGGGGCTGTGGTTCTGCGAGACCCAGCACCGCAACCTGCCGAGCCTGCGCAGCAAGATGCACGACCCCCAGCTCGAGATGCATCCCGAGACAGCACAGGCGCGAGGCATCGCCGCCGGCGACTGGGTGCGCCTCGAGACGCCGCAGGGCAGTGTCCGCGCTCGTGTCAAGCTCAACACGAACCTCGACACGCAGGTGGTCGTCGGCCAGCACGGATGGTGGCAGGCCTGCGACGACCTCGGACTTCCCGGCTACCCGCCGTACGGTCCCGACAGCGCCAACCTGAACCTGGTGCTGCGCCAGGAGCCAGGCGATCCGATCAGCGGCAGCTCGCCGTTGCGTGCGTCGGTCTGCGAGGTCAGGCCCCTGTCCACGGCCTGAGCCGGTTCGTCTAGGCGGGCACCATCCCGTGTGGGTCGATCACGTACTTCTTCGCGGCACCCTTGTCGAAGTCCTGGTACCCCTGCGGCGCCTCGTCGAGGGCGATCCTCGTCGCGTTGACCGCCTTCGCGATGTGAGCCCTGTCGGCCAGGATCATGTTCATCAGCTGACGGTTGTAGCGCTTGACCGGGCACTGGCCGGTGGTGAACGAGTGCGACTTGGCCCATCCGAGTCCCAGCCGCACGCCGATCTGGCCGACCTTGGCGTTCTCGTCGATGCCGCCCGGGTCTCCGGTCACGTAGAGGCCCGGAATGCCCAGCGAAGCGCCTGCCCTGGCCACGGTCATCATGTCGTTGAGGACGGTCGCCGGGGCCTCTGCGGCGCCCGCTCCGTGTCCTCGAGCCTCGAAGCCGACCGCGTCGACTGCCGCGTCCACCTCCGGCTCGCCCAGGATCTGCTCGATCATGTCGGGAAGCTCCCCGCCGGTGCTGAGGTCGACGGTCGCGCAGCCGAACGACTCCGCCTGCCGCAGTCGTTCGGCGTTCATGTCCCCGACGATCACGGCTGCGGCGCCGAGGAGCTGCGCGGAGTACGCCGCGGCCAGTCCGACAGGCCCCGCGCCGGCGACGTACACCGTCGACCCGGTCGTGACGCCAGCGGTGTAGGCACCGTGGTACCCCGTCGGGAAGATGTCCGAGAGCATCGTCAGGTCGAGGATCTTCGCCAGTGCCTGGTCCCGGTCGGGGAACCTCAGCAGGTTGAAGTCTGCGAAAGGCACCATGACGTACTCAGCCTGACCGCCGATCCAGCCGCCCATGTCGACGTATCCGTACGCCGCTCCGGCCCGCGCAGGGTTCACGTTGACGCAGATGCCCGTCTTGCCCTCGTTGCACATCCGGCAGCGCCCGCACGCGATGTTGAAGGGCACCGAGCAGATGTCCCCTTCCTTCACGAACAGCACGTCGTCGCCGACCTCGACGACCTCGCCGGTGATCTCGTGCCCCAGGGTCTGCCCGACCGGCGCCGTGGTGCGACCACGGACCATGTGCTGGTCGCTGCCGCAGATGTTGGTGGTGACCATCTTCAGGATCGCGGCGTGGGGGGCACTTCTCTTCAGCCCCAAGCCGCTGACCACGTCCTCGGGCAGCTCGAGCTTGGGGTAGTCGACCGACTCGACGCTCACCTCTCCAGGACCCTTGTAGACGACGACACGGTTACCCGTCATGACGCTTCCTTCCCGTTGCTGTGAACACTTCTTGCGGACTTGTGTGGCTTGACCGGGCCGGGCCCTCGGGTCCGCCGGCGGGTCAGCTGTCCTCCGCCGGGGCCGGCGTGCAGGACTCGTCCCGGGCCGGGCTCGCGGCCACCCGCGTCTCGGCGATGAAGTCATAGAGCAGTACGGCGGCGATGCCACCCACGAGGGGCCCGATGATGTAGACGCCCAGGTCCGACCAGGGCACGCTGCCCCCGAAGATGGCGAGGCCGAGGTAGGGCCCGAACGTGCGCGCCGGGTTGAGTGAGCCACCCGTCTGCGGGGCGATCAGCAGGATCGC
>DASVBF010000312.1:0-18146 GCA_036375975.1 Nocardioidaceae bacterium
GTGCGGATCGAGACCTGGATCACCGACATCAAGGCGGCGAGCTTCACGATGGCGCACGAGATCCTCGACGAGCTACCCGACGGCACGCGCAAGGTCTACACGCGCGCGACCTCGGTGCTCACCCCGTTCGTCTTCGCGGAGGAGCGGCCCCGTCGGCTGCGGCCCGAGGAGCGTGACGTGCTTCAACGTTTCCTCGAGCCTGCGTCCGTCCAAGGGCCTGTGGCGACCTGACCCCGGGGTGCTAGGCCAGCTCCCTGCAGTGACGGTCCACGATGTGGTTCAACCACCGCTCGTCGCCCGTGTCGGTGCGGATCCGCAACCACGCGTCGCCGTCCTGACGTTGTGCGGGGATGCGAGCCACGGCTGGGTGGACGTCCACCCCCAGGATGCCGTCGATGTCATCCTGGGCGAGGGGTTGGTCCGAGTCCGTGGCCGCCCTCCACAGGAGAGCTGTCAAGCGGGCTTCTTCCTTTGCAGGCATACCGATACCCCCTATGACCGGGTCGAGGACCTGAGCAGGTCCAGAACATCCCAGGGTCCGGGGGCAGTGAGGATGGGATGAGTATGAGCCCACGCGAGGCTCCACGTCACTATCGCGGGTCAACAACATCCCGGTCGGTCTAGATATTGCTCGGTTGGCAATGACGCGCGAGGTTCGAGAGGCCGGGCGGCGCTAGGCCGGTTCCGTCCCGACTGGTGTGACAAGGTTGCCGGGTTGGCTCGGCGCCGAATGACGAGAGGTTCACCGTGCGGCACGTCTTTCCCATGAGAGTCCGGTTCTCGGACGTCGACGTCTACGGGCACGTCAACAACGTCAAGTACTTCGAGTACTACCAGGAGGCCAGGCTGGCCTTCCTGACCTCCATGGGACGAGCGGAGGAGGAGGGTCGGTTCGCGGTGGTCGTGGCTCGGGTCGCCGTCGACTACATGAGGCCCATCCTGTTCCGCAGCGAGCCCTACACGATCGAGTCGTGGGTAGACCGGGTGGGCAACTCATCCTTCGGTCTGAGCGCGGAGATCAAGGACGGCGACACGGTGCTCTCGCGGGCCGCGGCGGTGATGGTGACCTTCGACCTCAAGACCCAGAAGGCCAGGCCGCTCAGCCCGCCCGAGCGGGAACGCCTTCTGGCAGCTCTCCCGGTCTGACCACCCGGGGTTGGCAAGGTCAGACCGCCCTGGCCACGGACAACGCGAACCGCTCGCGCCCGTCGGTCCACCACCGGTCGAGCTCGAACCCGGCAGCCGCCAGCTCCTGCTCGACTCCGTCCCGGCGGAACTTCGCGGAGATCTCCGTGCGGATCTCCTCGCCTTCGGCCAGGTCGACAACCAGGTCGACTCCGGGAACCTCGACCTGCATCGCTCGGCCGGCGCGGAGACGCATCTCGATCCACTCGTGGCCGGGGTCCCACACCGCGACGTGGCTGAAGTCCTCCAGAGGGAACGTCGCGCCGAGCTCTCGGTTCAGCACGCGCAGCACGTTGAGGTTGAACTCCGCCGTGACACCCGCGGCGTCGTCGTAGGCACGGACCAGGGTCGCCGGGTCCTTGACGAGGTCCGTGCCGAGCAGCAGCCACTCCTCAGGTTCGAGGACGGCGCGAACACCAAGGAGGAACTCGCGGCGCTCCCTGGGAAGCAGGTTGCCGATCGTGCCGCCGAGGAACGCCACGAGCCTCGGAGACTCGCCGGGGAGCCCCGACAGCGGCTCGGTGAAGTCACCCACCACGCCGTGGACCTCCAGTCCGGGATAGTCGGCCACGATGGCGTCGACCGCTTCTCGCAGCGCGGACTCGGAGACGTCCAGTGGCACGAACTCCCGCAGCGGACCCGCTGCCCTCAGCGCGTCGAGGAGGAGCCGTGTCTTCTCGGAGGAGCCGGAGCCGAGCTCGACCAGGCTTCGCGCCCGGGTGCGCTCGGCGAGGTCGGCCGCGCGGGTGTCGAGGATCTCCCGTTCGGCCCGGGTGGGGTAGTACTCCGGAAGCCGCGTGATCTCCTCGAAGAGCCGGCTGCCTCGGGCGTCGTAGAACCACTTGGGCGGGAGCCACTTGGGGTCCGCGCGGAGCCCGGTCAGGACGTCGTGGCGCAGGGCGCGGGACGCGTGGTCGGAGGTGAGGCGTACGTCGAGCGGCGGGCGCGTCGCCGGGCTGGTCATGGAGCGGTCCCTTCGGTTCGGTCTGGCACGGGTGGCGGTCAGTCGAGCGGTCGGGTCTTGACGCCGTCGCACGTGGCGACGACGAGGTGGCGGTCGGGGACGGCCACCCAGGAGCCCATGACCTCCCCGAAGGGCTCGGAGCTGAGCACGACGTGGTCGGCGCCTTCGAGGAACGAGAGGCTGTGGCCCCAGGTGGACGCGACAGCAGTCTCGCCGTCACTGAGGAGGAGGTTCACACGCGAGTCCGGCGCAGCCTCGGCGACCTCGGTCGTCACCTGTTCCACCACGCGTTCGGGAGGCTCGCCGTCCAGGAGCCGACGGCGCGCCACCGCCCAGAGCAGCGCGCTGTCCGTGGGAGCCTCCAGGCGGAGGAGGTCACCGCTGGGAAGGGCCTGCGCCATCCCCTCCACAGTGGAAGGCCAGCCCGCGACGATCCCGTTGTGGCTGAACAGCCACCTGCCCTCCCGGAACGGTGCGCACGCGGTCTCGGTGACCGGCATGCCGGTCGTGCCGTTGCGGGCGGCAGCAACCAGGGCCGTCGTACGAATCGTCGCCGCGAGGTCGCGAAGGGAGCCATCGGCCCACATCGGGATCCCGCGCCGGTAGCGCCGCGCCCGGTCGGTGTCGTCGTACCAGCCGAAGCCGAATCCGTCGGCGTTGACCGAGCCGCTGCCCCGCATGTCCGCGGGGGCCCAGGTTTGCTCGAGTAGCGAGTGCTGGGGTGCCAGCAGCAGGTCGGCGACGGCGACTGGGGGACCGAGGTAGGCGAGGTGGCGGCACACGGTCAGCCCAGCTCCTCGGGTCGGGGGTCACGGGCGCAGCGGAAGCCGGAGAAGATCTGGCGTCGGACGGGGAAGTCCCAGTTGCGGAACGTGCCGCGGCACGCGACCGCGTCGGTGCCGAACGAGCCGCCGCGGAGCACCTTGTAGTCGGTGCCGAAGAAGACCGCGGAGTACTCCGGGTAGGGGAAGACCGCGAAACCCGGGTAGGGGCCGAAGTCGCTGGCGGTCCACTCCCAGACGTCGCCGATCAGCTGGTGTACGCCGAGGGGGGAGGCACCTGCCGGGTAGGCGCCGGCCGCGGCGGCACGCAGGTGGCGCTGGCCGAGGTTCGCGTGCTCGGGGCCGGGGTTCTCATCGCCCCAGGGGTATCTCCGGGAGCGACCCGTCTCGGGGTCCCACCGGGCCGCCTTCTCCCACTCCGTCTCGGTGGGCAGGCGCTTTCCGGCCCAGGCGGCGTAGGCCTCCGCCTCGTAGAAGCAGACGTGCGTCACTGGCTCGTCCTCGCGCACCGGCTCGACGACGCCGAAGTGCCGACGCAGCCAGCGGTCGCCGTCGCGGGCCAGGAACTGCGGCGCCTCGAGCCCGGACTCCTGAACATGGCGCCAGCCAGCAGCCGACCACCACCGCTCCTCCAGGTAGCCACCGGCCTCGACGAAGCGGAGGTACTCGCCATAGGTCACGGGTGCCGTGTCGATGAAGAACGCCTCGGTGTGCGCTGGGTGGGCGGGACGTTCGTTGTCGAGGGCCCATGGCTCGGTGGACGTGCCCATCGTGAACTCCCCGGCCGGTACCAGCACCTCCCGGGAGGCTGGCGGGGCGGCGGGGGCCGGGGGTTCGGGGGCGTGCAGGACGGGTGCGCCGACCCGCAGCTGGTGAGTGGCCAGCATCGTCTCGTCGTGCTGCTGCTCGTGCTGGGCGACCATGCCGAACGCGAAGGCGTCCTTCACGAGCGGCCTGCCCTCGAGCTTCACGGTGTCGAGCACGTCGAGGACCTTGTCGCGCACCTCGCGGATGTAGGCGCGTGCTTCGGACGGACCGAGCAGCGGCAGCGACGGACGGGAGGCGCGACCGTGCCTGAAGGCGTCGTACAGGTCGTCTATGTCGTTGCGCACCGGTTCCCGATGGCCGACGTCGCGCACCAGCCAGAGCTCCTCCTGGTTGCCGACGTGGGCGAGGTCCCAGACCAGCGGCGACATCAGCGGTGAGTGCTGGCGGACGAGGTCGTCGTCGTCCACGGCGTCGGTCAGGGCCGAGCTGCGCGTGCGTGCCCTCGCGATGTGGTCGGCGGCAAGTGCGCGCAGCTGCTCGACGCCGAGATCGCCCGGTGGGGGCAGCACCTGTTCAGACATGCTCATACAGGTTGTCTCCTTGCTGGCTCGATGGTGGTGCGGCGTCGGAGTGTGTCCACGACGTCGTCGCGGACCCCCTGCGGAACCGTCGCGTCCAGGTGCGGCGCGGCGAGCTCCACCAGCTCCGCGGCAGCCCGCCTCAGGGCTGCGTCCGCGAGTCCCCGGCGGGCCGCGGTGAGCCACTGGTCGGCGCAGTGCTCGGTCAGCTCGCAGGCGCGCTCGGCGATCGTCCTGGAGGACAGCAGGGCGGTCAGCAGGATCACGGGGTGATGCCACATGCCGGGCGGCTGCGCGTCGAGGTACCTCACCTCGAGGTAGCCGCGAGGGCGGACCGGTGGGAACAGCGTGGTCAGGTGGTAGTCGAGGTCGTCGTACGTCGGCCTCCCGTCGAGTCCACCCGAGAGCCAGCCCGCGAACGACATAGGGCGCCCTGGGGTCCAGTCGGGCGACTCCCGTCGTACGCACATCACCGGGGCCGTGAGGACGCGCTCGACCCAGGTCTCGACCGGGTCCCGTTCGACGGGGAGCGGGTGCGTGACCGGCGGGCATGTGCCCAAGGTGGCCCGGAGGCGGTTGGAGGCCCAGCCGGTGTCGGTGCCCTGGACGACGGGGGAGTTGGCGAAGAGCGCGACGAGCGTCGGTCCCATGCTGTGCAGGGCGTGGATACGCAGGGCGGTCTCCGGCGGTTCGCCGGCGTCGAGACATACCTGTGTGCTCGCCGTGCTGCACATCATCGAGGAGCCCCAGGGGCCACGCGTGTCGAAGAGCTCCTGCATGGCGGAGTAGCGGGGGACGTCGAGCAGCCGCGCAGGAGCGCGGTGCGGGTCGATGCCGGTGGTGCCGCGCACGAGGCCAACGGGCTCGAGGAGGGTGTCGAGGAAGGCGAGGTCGCTCTGGACGTCGGCGACGAGGGTGCCGACGTCCTGGCTGGGAAGGCTGGAGATCTCGACCTGGCCGCCGGGTTCGACGGTGACCAGGGACCCCCGGGGTAGGGGCTCTTGGGTGCTGTGGGGGGCGACGGTGGTCGGTGCGTGGTTGCCGAGGGCCGAGGCCAGCACGCCGGGGTCGAGGGGGCGGTCATGGCCGTCGCGATGATGGACCGTCCACTCGAGCTCGACCCCGACCCTTTCAGGTGGTCCGTGCTTGAAGCAGACCATCGCGACATAGGCCTCGGCGTCGTCCTGACGCGCGATCGGCCTCGTGTCGGAGGTGGTGTGAGTCACCTGGCCACCTTGACGGAGACTCGCGGAAACGCACAAGGGGTCCGATGTGACCATACGACGGAGACCTCCAGCCCCCTTGACGGGGCGAACGGCTACTCCTGATCGAAGGTGTTGACCATGAACTGGGCTGCGTGCGTGACGTAGTCCCAGAACTGCGCGTCCTGGGCCGGAGGCAGGTTCGCTGCGTCCAGCCCGGCACGGAAGTGGACGAGCCACCTCTCCTGGGCCGCCGGCGTGACCGCGAAGGGCGCGTGACGCATGCGCAGGCGAGGGTGACCCCGGTTGTCGGAGTACGTCGTCGGGCCGCCCCAGTACTGGGCTAGGAAGAGGGTCAGGCGCTCGGCTGCGGGCCGGAGGTCCTCCTCGGGGTACAGCGGCCGCAGCACCTCGTCACCGGCCACGCCCTCGTAGAAGCGGTCGACGATCTTCGAGATCGTCGGCATCCCGCCGATCTCGTCGTAGAAGGTCGCGGCCGTGCTCTCGTCATGGGTGGTCACTTGTCTATTGTCCCCTTACGGACAAGAGTCGGGCACATCGCGGTGTCCGCGCCGCTGTCTCGCAGGGCACCGTCCGAGAACCGACCCATCACACGTGAAGGAGCTTGTATGGCTACCACCCGCACCGCCGCCGCCCACTGGGAGGGCTCGCTCATGGAGGGGGCCGGCAAGGTCACCCTGGAGTCCTCAGGGATCGGGACGTACGACGTGTCGTGGCCGGCGCGCGCCGAGGAGCCGAACGGCAAGACCAGCCCCGAGGAGCTGATCGCGGCTGCCCACTCCTCCTGCTTCTCCATGGCCCTGTCCGGGGCGCTCGCCAAGGCGGGGACGCCGCCGACCTCGCTCGACACCAGGGCCGACGTGACCTTCCAGCCCGGCGAGGGCATCACCGGCATCCACATCACCGTGGTCGGGAACGTCGACGGGATGAGCGCGGAGGACTTCCGGTCCGCTGCCGAGGGGGCGAAGCAGAACTGCCCCGTGTCCCAGGCGCTGACCGGCACGACGATCACGCTCGACGCCTCGCTGGCCTGACGTCCCGGGCAGACGCGACGCGGCGGCTCAGGGCACCTTGGCGTCCGAGCCGTCGCTCGTCGTCTCCCGCGGGCGGGGGTCCTCGCTCGCGGGGGCATCCCGGTGCCAGACGACCCTCTGCGGCAGCGGGATCTCGATGCCCTCGTAGTCGAACCGCGCCTTGATCCGCTCGCGCATCTCGCGGGCGACCTCCCACTGCTCGAGCGGTGCGGTCTTTAGCGTCACTCGCACGACGACCGACTCCGGGTCGAGGGACTGCACGCCCCAGACCTCGGGCTCCTCGATGATCTTGCCCTTGTAGTCCTCGTCCTCCCAGAGGTGGTGGGCGATCTCCTTGAGGAGGTCCTGCACACGGTAGAGGTCCTCGGAGTAGCTGACGCGGATGTCGAGGACGGTCCGCGCCCAGTTCTGGCTCATGTTGCCGATGCGGATGATCTCGCCGTTGCGGACGTACCACACCGTGCCGTCGACGTCGCGCAGTCTCGTCACTCGCAGGCCGACCGCCTCCACGGTCCCGGACGCCTCGCCCGCGTCGATGACGTCACCGACGCCGTACTGGTCCTCGAAGATCATGAAGATGCCGGACAGGAAGTCCTTGACCAGGCTCTGGGCTCCGAAACCGAGTGCCACACCGATGACACCGGCGCTCGCGATCAGTGGCCCGACGTCGTAGCCGAGCTCGGCGATGGACATCATCGCCACCATGGAGAAGACAACTCCGGTGACGATGCTCTTCAGGAGCGATCCCATCGTCTTCGCACGCTGCTCGCGACGCGCCGCGACGGGTGAGCCGGTGGCCCGCGTCTTGTCTCCGCGGCCGAGCAGGCCCCGCGACAGGCCGTGAGGAACAACACCCCCGGCCGCCCGATCCGTCAGACGGTCGATCAGCCGGTGCAGCAGCCAGCGGGTGACCAGCCCGATGACGACGAGAGCGAGGATCGACAGCGGCTTGCCGATGACCCACGCTGCGGCGAGCGCGAGCGTCTCGTTGTGCGTCAGGTGGTAGACGATCGTGCACGAGTTGCTGTCGACCTGGCCGTCGCAGACTCCGACGTTCTCGATCAAACTCATGCGTGGCAGGCTACGAGATGCCTGTCAGAGGTCAAAACGAGGTTCGCTAGGCTTGACACCGTGATGCCAGACCTCAACGCTCGCGTCGTCCGACGCTCCTTGCGCGCCCTCCTCCTGACGCCGGCTCTGTTGGTTCCGCTGGTCGCCGCGCCGGCGTTCGCAGTCCCACCGGACTCGTGGCCGGACGCCAGTCCCGTGACGGCCCTCGACTACCTGATGCTGCTCCTCGTCATCCCGCTGGGCATCGGCCTGGTGATCACGGTTCTGGTCATGGTGCCCGGGATGATCGGGAGCCAGAGGAAGTCGCCGAATGAGGCCTGGCGCAACGAGAACGAGTGGTTCGGCGGTCCGAAGGACGGCGTCGGGGCCGCCGAGTCGTCCGACAAGGCGGGCAGCGACCGGGGTGGCGCAAGTGGCCGCTGGTGACACGTTCACCGCGCGCGAGCGCGCCGACGTCGACCGTGCGATCCGTGACGCCGAGACGGTCTCACGCTTCGAGTTCTCCGTCTACGTCGGCCCCTCTGAGGGTGAGAGCCGGCCGTTCGCGGAGCGGCTGCACGCGAAGCTGACCGCCCCCGAGCGGTCGGTCCTGCTCATGGTGGACCCGGTGGCCCGGCGGCTCGAGATCGTCACCGGCTCGGAGGTCCGCCGTGACCTCGACGACAGCGAGGTCCACCTCGCGGCGCTCACGATGCAGACCGCGTTCGAGGCCGGAGATCTCGTGGGCGGAATCACACAGGGCCTGTTGATGCTCGCGGAGCACGCACGCACCCCGCAGATGCGGCATGCCGAGAAGGGCCTCTACTGACGCACGACGCTCCTTGACCTGTGAGAAGGGCCGCACCCGAGAGGATGCGGCCCTTCTCTCGTCCTGTGACAGTCAGCCGGCGTCCCGCGCCTGTGCGGCGAGCGCTCGCGCCACGTCAGCGCGGCCCTCCCGCACGTAGCGCTTCGCCGCGGGGTTCGCCTCGGACGACTCGAGCCAGGCGTCGACCGCTCCGGTGGTCTCGGGGCTGACAAGCGTGCGCGGGAACATGTACTCCAGGACCGTCGAGGCACGCTGAGTCCCCTTCTGCTCCCAGATCACCGATGCCGCCTCGAGGTAGCGCGCGAGGTACGGACGGAGCACCTCGTCCTGTCCGGCCACGTTGAAGGCGAGGGCGATGCTCCGCTGGGTCTCGTTCGGCACGTCCTCGCGCAGGACCGCGTCCTTCCAGGCCTGCTCCTTGGCTGCCGCCGTCGGACGCATGGCCAGCGCGGCTGCTGCGCGCTCCTGCCCGGAGATCGTGTTGTCCCGGGCCAGCTCCTCGGCGATCCGGTTCTGGTCGGCTCGCCCTCGTGCGGCCAGCGACTTCAACAGCGTCCAGCGCAGGTCCGTGTCGACCGCCAGACCGTCATAGGCGTGGCTTCCGTCGAGGAGCCCGGCGAGCCGGTCGAGAGCCTCGTCGCTGCGGGCCGCCGCAGCGTAGGCCCGCACGAAGGCCAGCTGGTGGTCGCTCCCCGCCGGTGCCTGCTCGAGGAGGGCCAGCAGCCCCTGCTCCCAGGTCGCGGTCAGGTCGGCGCGCTTCGTGGGGTCGGAGTAGCTGTCCACAGCGAGCTGCGCCGACAGGGGCAGCCGGCTGACCGCCATGACGTCGGTCTCGCTTCCGATGCCGCGCAGGACCAGGGTGACGAAGTCGGTGGCCGACATCTCCGCGTCGCGGGTCATGTCCCAGGCCGCTCCCCAGCACAGCGCCCGTGCGAGCGAGTCGTCGAGGGTCGCGATGCCCTGGACCAGGGTGGCCAAGGAGAGCTCGTCGAGCCTGATCTTGGCGTAGGTCAGGTCGCCGTCGTTGAGCAGGACCAGGTCCGGACGGCGCTCGCCGAGAAGCTTCGGGACCTCGGTGCGCTCACCCGTGACGTCTGTCTCGACCGACGTACGACGCACGAGGCGACCGTCCTGGTTGTCGTAGAGCCCGATGCCGATGCGGTGACGGCGCAGGGTGGGGAAGTCCTGGTGGGCGGACTGCCTCACGGCGAAGGACGTGAACCGGCCCTCCTCGTCGACCTCGAAGTCCGGGGCGAGGGTGTTGACCCCGGAGGTCTGGAGCCACTCCCGCGCCCAGGAGTGGAGATCGCGCCCGGAGGCCTTCTCGAGCGCGCCGAGCAGGTCGGCGAGCTCGCTGTTGCCGAAGGCGTGTGCCTTGAAGTACGCGCGCAGTCCGGTGAGGAACTCCTCCTCGCCGACCCAGGCCACCAGCTGCTTCAGGGAGGAGGCGCCCTTGGCGTAGGTGATGCCGTCGAAGTTCACCTCGACTGCCTCGAGGTCGTAGTTGTCGGCCGCGATCGGGTGCGTCGAGGGCAGCTGGTCCTGCCGGTAGGCCCAGTTCTTGCGGGCGTTGGTGAAGCCGGTCCAGGCCTCGACGTACTTCGTCGCCTGCACCGAGGCGTGGTGGGAGGCCCACTCGGCGAACGACTCGTTGAGCCACAGGTCGTCCCACCACCTCATGGTCACGAGGTCGCCGAACCACATGTGCGCCATCTCGTGGAGGACCGTGTTGGCACGCTGCTCGTAGAAGGAGCGGACCTGGCGGCTGCGGGGGAGGTACTCGTCGCGGAAGGTGACGCAGCCCGCGTTCTCCATCGCCCCCATGTTGTACTCCGGCACGTAGAGCTGGTCGTACTTCCCGAAGGGGTAGGGGTAGTCGAAGGCCTCCTCGAAGAACGCGAAGCCCTGCCTGGTCACCTCGAGCAGCTCCTCGATGTCGAGGTGCTGCTTCATCGACTGGCGGCAGTAGTGGCCGAGGGGGATGTCGCCATGCTTGCCCGAGTAGGAGTCCAGGACTTCGTGGTACTCACCCGCGACGATGGCGGTGATGTAGGTGGACATGCGCCGGGTCGTCGGGAAGCGCCAGATCGCCGTGCCGTCGCCGCTGAGCTCCGGCTGCGGAGTCTGGGCGTTCGACACCACCTTCCAGCCTTCGGCAGCGGTCACCGTGAAGGTGAAGGTCGCCTTCAGGTCGGGTTGCTCGAACGTGGTGTAGACCCGACGGGCGTCGGGGACCTCGAACTGGGTGTAGGTGTACACGCGACCGTCTGCCGGGTCGACGAAGCGGTGCAGGCCCTCCCCGCTCCGGCTGTACGTGCAGTCGGCCACGACCCGCAGCTCGTTCTCCGCCCGGAGGTCGTCGAGCTGGATCCGGCTGTTGCGGTAGACGGACCCGGGGTCGATCGGCTCCCCGTTGAGAGTGAGCTCGTGGATCGTCGCTCCGACGAGGTCCGCGAAGGTCGAGGCACCGGGCTCCGAGCACGAGAACCGGATCACGGTCGTCGACGCGAAGGTGGTGTCAGAGGTCGTGAGGTCGAGGTCCACGGTGTAGGACTCGACGTCGAGGATCTCGGCGCGAGCGCGCGCTTCATCCCGGGTCAGGTTGGTACCAGGCATACAGGCATCCTTTCACCCGGTCGAGGGAACAAGGCAACCGAACGGGACGTTGGAAGTAAAAGAACGTTCAACTACTTTGCGAGGAGAGCCCGTGTCGGCCGAGACCACCGTGACGACCCCATCCACCGCCGAGCGGATCCCCGTCGACTTCTGGTTCGACCCACTCTGCCCCTGGGCGTGGATGACCTCCCGCTGGGTCCTGGAGGCCCAGAAGGTCCGCCCGATCTCGCCGTCCTTCCACGTGATGAGCCTGGCCTACCTCAACGAGGACAAGGACATCTCGGAGGAGTATCGCGAGATGCTCAGGCCCGCCTGGGGGCCGGTGCGCGTGATCATCGCCGCGTCGGAGGCCGAGGGCGACGACGTGATCCTCCCGCTCTACACCGCGATGGGTAACCGGATCCACCTCGAGGGTCGCAAGATCGATCGCGAGCTGATCGAGGAGTCCCTCGAGGAGGTCGGGCTACCTGCCTCCCTCGCCGACGCCATGGACGACTCGTCGTACGACGACGCCGTCCGCAAGTCCCACCACATGGGCATGGACCAGGTCGGCCAGGAGGTCGGCACGCCCGTGATCAGCGTGGAAGGTGTCGCCTTCTTCGGGCCCGTCGTCACACCCGCCCCCAAGGGCGAGGCTGCCGGCAGGCTCTGGGACGGCGTGGTGCTCGTCGCGGCGACGCCGGGCTTCTACGAGCTGAAGCGTTCCCGCGAGAAGGGCCCGGACTTCAGCTGAGCTTGCTCCGAGGGCCCTGGGACCTCACCCTCAACGCTCGGCGCCATGTGGCCGCCGGGAGTGGTCCCGAACGTTGCAAGTCGGCTGTGAGCGACAATAGTTCGCGGCCGACTCGCTTCGAACCGGCGCAGCAGGAGCCCCGGACTACGGCTCCGGGACGCTGCTGTCCCAGCGCCATGTCTCGAGCGCCTCGCGACCCGGGAGCTCCCCGCGCCCCGTGGCCCAGAGCAGGGTCTGCCAGGGGTCGTGGTCCTTCGGCGCACGCGGGAAGAGCCGGTCGAGTGCCCGGCGGAGGAGGTCCGGCGGTGGCGACCACGCGAACGCGAGCGCCTTGGACACGTCGTGCAGGTGCACGGCCGTCTCCACGGTGCCCATCGCGGCGAACCCGTCGGGGTCGGAGACGCCGTAGGGGTGCCACCCACGACGGTCCGGTGAACTACTCCGAACCGCTGTGCAGAGCATCGCGCCGCACGTGCCGAAGACGTCCAGGAGGCCTTGGTTGCCCTGCTTCGGGTCGCTGCGGATCGTGACCGGTGGACCGCCCCGGCGCTGCGCCTCGTAGACGAACGGGACGTACCCCTTCAGCGGCGGGCTCGGCGCGAGGACCTGCCCGGCATAGCTGAACAGGTCGTCCGCGACGTGCTCGAGCACCTCCCAGCAGGTCCAGCGCGAGTGTCGCGCCTTCAGGTGCCAGTCCCGGTCCAGGACCGAGCGCAGGGCCAAGATCGCGTCACCGACACACAGCTCCAGGTCGTCGGCCATCAGGCGGCTCACAGGCCCGCCTCCTTCTGGAGGCGCTTGGGTGCGCGAAGGCGCCAGGCGTCGGTGACCAGCTCGCGCAGCTCGTCGGGGTCGATCGCGGCGAGCCGGACCAGCACGGCTGGGTAGCCGTCGTAGTGGGGTTCGGTGAAGAACACCTCGGGAGCCTCGGCGATCAGCTCGTGCTTCTGCTCCTCGCTGGGCGTGCGGACCGCCAGGACGTCGGTGTTGGGCACTCGCGCACGTTTGGGTTCCACCCGTTCCAGCCACGTCCACGCGAGCCCCTTGCCGCGAAAGGTCACGTGCAGCTGCCCCTGGCCGTTCTCGCCCACGGCCGCCTCGGGCAGCGTCTCGGCGATCCGTCGCAGATCCTCCAGGTGCGCCATGTCGGGCTCCCTCCGTCGTACCGACTCTCCCAGCGGGCGCCCCGCTGCGGCAACCGCACGAAAAGCGCGTTGTCGCCTTCAATAGGATCAGGGTCATGAGCAAAGTTCTGTCCGCTGTCGCATGGCCGTACGCCAACGGCCCGCGCCACATCGGCCATGTCGCCGGTTTCGGCGTGCCCTCCGACGTCTTCAGCCGCTACATGCGGATGGCGGGACACGACGTGCTCATGGTGTCGGGCACCGACGAGCACGGCACGCCGATCCTCGTGGCGGCGGACGCCGAGGGAGTGACGCCCCGCGAACTGGCCGACCGCAACAACCGGCTGATCGTCGAGGACCTCACGGCGCTCGGCCTGTCCTACGACCTCTTCACCCGCACGACGACCCGCAACCACTACGCCGTGGCGCAGAAGATGTTCACGACCGTCCACCGCAACGGCTACATGGTCGAGAAGACGACGAAGGGCGCGATCTCGCCGTCGACGGGCCGCACGCTGCCCGACCGCTACATCGAGGGCACCTGCCCGATCTGCGGTTACGACGGAGCGCGGGGCGACCAGTGCGACAACTGCGGCAACCAGCTCGACCCCACCGACCTGATCAACCCGCACAGCCGGATCAACGGCGAGACCCCGGAGTTCGTCGAGACCCAGCACTTCTTCCTCGACCTGCCCGCGCTCGCGGACGCCTTGCGGGAGTGGCTCGACGAGCGCGAGGCCTCGGGCACGTGGCGTCCCAACGTCATCAAGTTCAGCCAGAACATCCTGGAGGACATCAAGCCCAGGGCGATGACCCGAGACATCGACTGGGGCATCCCGGTGCCCCTCGACGGCTGGCGCGACCAGCCGGCCAAGCGCCTCTACGTATGGTTCGACGCCGTCATCGGCTACCTGTCCGCCTCGGTCGAATGGGCCCGACGCCTCGGCGACCCCGAACGCTGGCGCGAGTGGTGGAACGACCCCGAGGCGTTGTCGTACTACTTCATGGGCAAGGACAACATCACCTTCCACAGCCAGATATGGCCGGCGGAGCTGCTGGCCTACAACGGCCAGGGGTCCCGCGGCGGGGAGCCGGGGGAGTACGGCGTGCTGAACCTCCCCACCGAGGTGGTCTCGAGCGAGTTCCTCACCATGGAGGGCAGGAAGTTCTCCTCGTCGAAGGCGATCGTCATCTATGTGCGGGACGTGCTCGAGCGCTACCAGGCCGACGCGCTTCGTTACTTCATCTGCGCCGCCGGTCCGGAGAACCAGGACAGCGACTTCACCTGGGCCGAGTTCGTTCGGCGCACCAACGACGAGCTCGTCGCCGGCTGGGGCAACCTGGTCAACCGCACCGCGAACATGATCGCGAAGAGCTTCGGCGAGATCCCGCGGGCCGGCGAGCTCACGGCCCAGGACTCGACGCTGCTGTCCACGGTCGAGGCCGGCTTCACGACGGTCGGCGAGCTCATCGAGCGCCACCGGTTCAAGCAGGGGATCGGCGAGGCGATGCGGATCGTCGCCGATGTCAACAAGTACGTCTCCGATATGGCGCCCTGGCAGCTCAAGGGCGAGGACGAGCGGGAGCGGCTCGCGACGATCCTGCACGTCACGGCGCAGGCGGTCGCGGACTGCAACCTGATCCTCGCGCCGTTCCTTCCCCACAGCGCCAACGCCGTCGACCGCGTGCTCGGCGGGGCGGGGGAGGTCGCCCCGATGCCGAGGATCGAGGAGGTGGACGACCTCGACGGCGGACCGTCATACCCGGTGATCACCGGCGAGTACACCAGCACCCCGAGGTGGGAGCGCCGGCCCATCACGCCCGGGACGCCCATCACCAAGCCGGCGCCGGTGTTCACCAAGCTGGACACGGGCGTCGTCGACGAAGAGCTGGCCAGGCTGGGCGCCTGACATGGTGCTGCACCCGCAGGCCCGAGCGGCTCTCGCCCAGTGGGCCGAGGGGCCGAGCATCACCGGCTTCGGCCCGGATGAGATCGCGGAGCAGCGGCGCCTTGCCCGGGAGGAGGCGGCGGCTGAGCCCCGCGAAGACGTCGCGCATGTCGTGGACCTCGACGCCGGCGGCGTCCCCTGCCGGCTCTACCTGCCGAGCCGCAAGCCCGCGGAGCCCGCTTCCGGCTCGGCAGGGGCGATCGTCTTCATGCACGGAGGGGGCTTCGTCTTCGGGGACCTCGAGACCCACGACGCGCAGTCGAGGCGGATGGCCAACCGCACGGGACTGGCCGTTCTCGCCGTCGACTACCGCCGGCCGCCCGAGCACGGCTTCCCGGCGGCTCCCGACGACGTCGACACCGCCGTCGCCTGGCTGGTTGCGAACGGTCCCGCGCTGGGAATCGACATCTCGCGGCTGGTCGCGCTCGGGGACAGTGCCGGCGGCAACCTCGCCCTCGTCGCTGCCCTGCGCAACCCGCACCTCTTCGCCTCGACGGTCCTCGTCTACCCCTTCATAGACCCGCGCCTGCGCTTCGACTCCTACCAGCGGGAGGCGGGTGGCCTGGGAGCCGACGAGGCCGCCTGGTACTGGCGGCAGTACGCCGGGGCCTCTCCCGACCTCGACGACCCGGATCTCTCGCCGCTCGACTCCCCGGGGCTCGGCACACTGCCGCCCTCGCTCGTGATCGCCGCCGAGCACGATCCCCTGGTGGACGAGGCCGTCGAGCTGGCCCGTCGCATCGAGGCCGCCGGAGGCGTGGTCAGCCTGTCGACGTACCCCGGCATGGTGCACGGCTTCTGGCGGCGCCCGGAGCAGTTCGACGCCGCTGCGGAGGCACTCGCCGAGATCGCGGAGTTCCTGCGCCGCACGCTCTAGCGCGGAGGCGCTCTGAGAGAATCCCGTTCATGCGCGTTCATCTCGGCTCCGACCACGCCGGCCTGGAGCTCAAGGACCATCTGCTCGGCTGGCTTACCAAGAAGGGCCACGAGGTCGTCGACCACGGTCCCTTCGTCTACGACCCCGTCGACGACTATCCGCCGTTCTGCCTGCGGGCCGCGGAGGGCGTCATGGCCGACCGTGAGGAGTCGCAGGACAGCTTCGGCGTCGTGATCGGCGGGTCCGGCAACGGCGAGCAGATCGCGGCGAACAAGGTCCGGGGCATCCGGGCCGCACTCGTCTGGAGCGAGGAGACCGCGGTCCTCGCGCGGGAGCACAACGACGCCAACGTGATCTCCATCGGCGGAAGGCTCCACACGATCGAGGAGATGACCCGGTTCATCGAGGTCTTCCTGCGCACGCCCTACAGCAACGGCGACCGGCACAACCGTCGGCTCGGGCAGATCCTGCAATACGAGAAGACAGGAAACCTGCCGCCGCTCCCGGAGTCGGCGCTGAGGCCGCAGCCTTGACGGCGGGCCGGCATGCCTGAGGGGCACACCCTTCACCGGCTCGCGGCTGCCCTGCGTGAGAGGTTCGCCGGTCGGCAGGTGGCCGTCTCGAGTCCTCAAGGTCGCTTCGCCGAGTCGGCTGCGGTCATCGACAGCGGCGTGGTCGAGGGTGCGGAGGCCTGGGGGAAGCACCTGTTCGTGGCGTTCGCGGGCGACCGCCTCGTCCACGTCCACCTCGGCCTGTACGGCAAGCTCGGCGTGTACGACGGTCCGCCTCCGGCGCCGGTCGGCCAGGTCCGGATGCGCATCGTCGCGTCGGGCCCTCCGGCGTACGCCGACCTGCGGGGCGCGACCGCCTGTGAGCTGATGACCGAGGAGCAGCGGGCGGCGGTCGTTGCGCGCCTCGGGCCCGACCCGCTGCGAGCGGACGCCGAGCCGGAGGTGGCCTGGTCCCGGATCAGCCGCAGCAGGACGCCGATCGGAACGCTGCTGATGGACCAGAGCGTCGTGGCGGGCGTGGGCAACGTCTACCGCGCCGAGGTGCTCTTCCGGCGCCGGCTCCATCCGCTCCGGCCGGGCAACACCTTGAGGCGGGCCCAGTTCGACGCCATCTGGACAGACCTGGTCGAGCTGATGGCCGAGGGCGTGGTGACTGGCCGCATCGACACCGTGCGGCCCGAGCACACCCCAGAGGCGATGGCTCGGGAGCCTCGGCGGGACGACCACGGTGGCGAGGTGTACGTCTACCGTCGACACGACCAGCCGTGTCACGTCTGCGGCGCCAAGGTGCGCACCGAGGTGCTGGCCGCCCGCAACTCCTTCTGGTGCCCCAGGTGCCAGCCCACCTTCCGTTCGCGCGCTCGGCGAGCCAAACTGTGATCCGCGCCCGCGCCCGATAGCGCGGCGCTTCTTCTCCCCTGACACTAAGGTCTTCCTGTGGCTGCACCACCCCAGCTCGAGAGACTGGCTCGCGTCCCCGCGGGTCAGCTCAGCCGGCGTTGGGGGCGCGGCTGGCGTCGGCTGCGGTACTCCGACACGTTGTGGGTCACACTGCTCGGCCTGGTGGCCGTTCTCATGGGCGTCGCGGTGATCGCAGCGCCGAGAGTCACGCCCGTGACGATCGTCATCATCCCCATGGTCCTGGGCAACCAGATCCTGGGGCCTCGCACGCTGCCCTGGTTGGTGGTGTTCTGTCTCGGTGTCCTCGTGGTCGGCCTCGCGGGGGTCGACATGCCGCTCGACGGGCGGCGTGTGCTGGGCATCGTCGTGGACTTCGTGGTCGGGCTGATCATCCTTGTCTCCTCCTTCCGTCGGACCAGGCTCGGCGTCGCCGGCTCGCGTGGCGAGTCGATGCTGGTCGACCTCCGGGAGCGCATCGCCCGCCAGAGCCGGATACCGCTGCTGCCACGCGACTGGTACGCCGAGGCGGTCATGCGCTCCGCGGGCGGCTCGTCCTTCGCGGGAGACTTCATCGTCGCGACCCTCTCGCCGGACCGGCGCAACCTTCAGGTGGCCGTGGTCGACGTGTCTGGGAAGGGCGAGCAGGCGGGCACCCGGTCGCTGTTGCTCTCGGGCTCGTTCGGGGGCCTGATCGGCGCTCTGCCCCCGGAGCAGTTCCTGCCTGCCGCGAACGACTACCTCCTGCGGCAGGACTGGAGCGAGGGCTTCGCCACGGCGGTCCACCTGTCCCTGGACCTCGAGAGCGGCATGTTCGAGCTGCGCTCGGCCGGTCACCCACCGGCTGTCCAGCTGCTCGCGGGATCAGGGCGCTGGGCGATCCACGAGACCGAGGGGCCGGTCCTCGGGCTCATGGGCAACGCCCGGTTCTCCGTCCGGCTGGGCACGCTCAACCACGGCGACGCGCTGATGATGTACACAGACGGCCTCGTCGAGACCCCGGAGCGCGACATGTCGCTCGGCGT
>DASVBF010000320.1:0-22320 GCA_036375975.1 Nocardioidaceae bacterium
TGCGGGCAAGGGAGAAGACCGCGGCGAGCGCCGAGGACCGCCCGCCCCGCCCGTCGCCCGAGCTGGTGCGAGAGGCGTTGCTGGAGCCCTCGCTCGTCGAGAGGCTCGAAGGGCGCCCCGCCGCGAAGCTGTCCCGTCTCGCGAGGCTGCTGCGGGCGGCCAAGGACCAGCTCGAGGCAGGTGCGACGGCGGAAGAGGTGCTCTGGGTCCTCTGGAGCGGCACCGCCTGGCCACGACGTCTCCGAGCCATGGTCGACGAGGGGGGCGCCGCGTCTCGGATGGCGCATCGCGACCTCGACGCGCTGTGCGCCCTGTTCGACGTCGCAGCCCGCACCGAGGAGCAGCGCGGCCACACGAGCGTCGTGAACTTCCTCGCCACGCTGACCGCCCAGCAGATCCCTGCCGACACCCTCGCCGAGCAGGGTGTCCGAGGCGACGCCGTGCGGTTGCTCACCGCACACCGGTCGAAGGGCCTCGAGTGGAGGTTCGTGGTGGCCGCCCAGGTGCAGGAGGGGGTCTGGCCGGATCTGCGCCGCCGCACGAGCCTGCTGCAGGCCGACCGCATCGGGTCCGACGGCGTCCTTCCGCCGGTGACCTCCGCGACCCTGCTCGCCGAGGAGCGCCGGCTGTTCTACGTCGCCTGCACCCGGGCGAGCGAGCGTCTTCTGGTCACCGCGGTCGAGTCTCCCGAGGACGACGGCGACCAGCCGTCCCGGTTCCTCGACGACCTCGCGGTCACGCGCGTGTCCGTCAAGGGTCGGCCACCCCGTCCGCTGTCCCTTGCTGGGCTGGTGGCCGACCTGCGCCGCACGAGCTCGGACCCGGATGCCTCCCCGGCGCTCAGGCGTGCGGCCGCCCGCCGCCTTGCTCGCCTGGTGCTGGCCGCGCCCGGCGGCCGACCCGTCGCACCGCAGGCCGATCCTGGCACCTGGTGGGGCACACGGGCGCGCAGCCTCTGCGACCAGCCGTTGCGCGACGTCGGCGAGCCGGTCACCCTCTCGGCGAGTGCTCTCGAGGCGATCCTCGCCTGTCCCGCCAAGTGGTTCCTCGAGCGGGAGGCCGGGGGAGCCCGCGCCTCCACCGCAGCCCAGGGGTTCGGGCTCGTCGTCCATGCGCTCGCGGACCGGATCGGCAAGGGAGAGCTGGCCGGCACCGACGACCTGATGGAGTACGTCGACCGGATCTGGGGGCAGATGAGCTTCCGCACCCCCTGGTCGCGCACGCGCGAGCGGGAGGAGGTCCGAGCGGCCCTCGACCGGTTCGTCGCCTGGCACTCACGACCCGGGGCGCGCACGGTCGTGGCCACCGAGGAGCACCTCACCGCTGAGGTGACTCTGCCCGACGGGCAGCGGGTGCGGCTCAACGGCTACGCCGACCGGCTCGAGCTCGACGAGGACGGCCGGGTGGTGGTGATCGACCTGAAGACGTCGAAGTACCCACCCGCCGACAAGGAGCTGCCGACCAACGCCCAGCTCGGCCTCTACCAGTACGCCGTGGACCATGGAGCGGTGGACGACCTCCTGGCAGGCCACCCCGACCATGCCGGCGGACCAGGCCGCTCCGGCGGGGCCGAGCTGGTGCAGCTGCGGCGTGAGGTCCGGGGAGCCGCGAAGGTGCAGAACCAGGAGCCGCAGGAGCCGGACGAGGACGGCTACCTCCCGGTCGAGCGGCAGCTCATGGAGGCGGTGCGCGTGGTTCGCGGCGAGGAGTTCCCGGCACGGGCCGGGGGGCACTGCGACCACTGCTCGTTCCAGGCGATCTGCCCGATCAAGGGTGCCGGGACGGTGCTCTCGTGACCGGCTCCTTCGCGCCCCGGGTGGTGGAGACGCCCGAGCAGCTCCGCGTGCTGATGCGGGAGGACTTCACCTTCAGCGACCAGCAGTTCGCGGTGGTGACCGCGCCGCTGTCCCCGCACGTCGTGATCGCCGGCGCGGGATCGGGCAAGACGACGGTGATGGCTGCCCGGGTGGTGTGGCTCGTCGCTACCGGCCAGGTGCGCCCCGACCAGATCCTGGGTCTCACCTTCACCACGAAGGCCGCCCACGAGCTGGCCGTCCGGATCCGCTCCGGCCTGCGTGCCGCAGGGATTCTTCCCGACCCGGGAGAGCGCCGACGCAGCGTCGCCGAGGAGGAGGGCGAGGAGCCGGAGGAGCCCGCCGTGGCGACCTACAACGCCTACGCCGCGGGGCTGCTCACCGAGCACGGTCTGCGGATCGGGCACGAGCCGGACACCCGGGTGATCGCGGACGCCTCCCGCTACCAGCTCGCCGCCCGCGCCATCGAGCAGTACGACGGCCGGGTGGAGCTGCTGAGCGACCACCCGGCGACGGTGATCAACTACCTTCTCGCGCTCGACGGGGCGATGGCGGAGCACCTCCTCACTCCCGACGACATCCGCGCCTTCCACGCCGAGCAGCGGCCTCGGGCCGTCGAGGCGAGAGCGGCGGAGACGCTGAAGACCAGGATCGCCGAGGTCGACAAGGTCCTGAGCTCCATCGACCGGCGCGAGGAGCTGCTCGGGCTCGTGGAGACCTACCGCCGCTTCAAGAGGCACCTGGGCCTGATGGACTTCTCCGACCAGATCGCGCTCGGCGCCCGCCTCGCCTCGGAGCACCCCGAGGTGGGGCAGGCCGAGCGCGACAAGTACCGCATCGTCCTCCTCGACGAGTACCAGGACACCTCGGTCGCCCAGGCGATCATGTTGAGCCGGCTGTTCTCGGGAGACTCCGTCGAGGCCGGGCGGGGCCACGCGGTCACGGCGGTGGGCGACCCGAACCAGGCCATCTACGGCTGGCGGGGTGCCTCGGTCTCCAACATCCTCGGCTTCGGGCGGGACTTCCCGCGGTCGGACGGGTCCGTCGAGGTGGACACGTTCTCGCTGACCGTGAACCGAAGGTCCGACGAGCGGATCCTGGAGCTCGCCAACGAGCTCGCTGCCCCGCTGTACTCCCGGATGCCGCAGGTGCGACGGCTCGAACCGAAGCCCGGAGCCGCCCCCGGCACCATTCGCAGCGCCGTCCTCGAGACCTACGACGAGGAGCTCGCCTGGCTGGCCACCCAGGTGAAGCAGGCGCACGCGCAGATGGCGGAGCCGGCCTGGTCGGAGATCGGCGTGCTGACGCGCGACAACGCCCACGCCGCGGATGTCTTCGACGCGCTGACCGCTGCCGAGATCCCGGTGGAGATCGTCGGGCTCCAAGGTCTGCTGCGGCTTCCCGAGGTCGCCGAGGTGGTGGCCACGCTCACGCTGCTGCACGACCTGACCGCGAACGCCGAGCTCCTGACGCTGCTGACCGGCCCTCGCTGGGTCGTGGGGGCCCGCGACCTCTCCCTGCTCGGGCGGCGCGCTCGGCAGCTCACGGGCGCAACGGGCCCGGAGGGCCGGGGGGCCCTGCGCACCGTCGACGAGGAGCTGGCTCAGGCGGTCGAGGGCGCCGACCCGACCGAGGTGGTCTCCCTCAGCGAAGCCCTCGACGACCCGGGGGCTCTGGGCTACTCGCCGGAGGCGCTCGAGCGCTTCGCGCTTCTCTCCGAGGAGCTCCGCAGCCTCCGTGCTTTCGCGGGGGAGCCGCTTCTGGACCTCGTGCGTCGCATCATCGACACGACGGGAATCGACGTGGAGCTCGCCTCCTCCCTCAGCCCCACGGCCCAGGCCCGACGCGACAACCTCGACCTGTTCGTCAAGGCGGTCTCCGACTTCCAGGCGGTCGACGGTGACGTCACCCTGCCGGCTCTGCTGGCGTACCTCCAGGCCGAGGACGAGTACGGCAACGGCCTCGATGTCGCCACCCCGACCGAGGCCGACTCGGTCAAGCTGCTGACCGTTCACCGGGCGAAAGGGCTCGAGTGGGACGCGGTGTTCCTCGTCGGTGTCGCGGACGAGAAGTTCCCGACGTCCCGCACGCGCACGAAATGGACAGCCGGCCCCGACGTGCTGCCCTACCCGCTCCGGGGGGACGCGAGGGATCTACCTGTCCTCGCCGGATACTCCAGCGAGGAGCTCAAGGCGTTCGCCGACTCGTGCAAGGAGCACGAGCTCGAGGAGGAGCTGCGGCTCGGCTACGTCGCCTTCACCCGCGCCCGGCACCTCCTCGCCGTCTCCTCCTACTGCTGGAGCGCCACGCGGCAGCGGCCCCTAGGGCCCTCGCCCTACCAGCAGGTCGTCCGCGAGAGGCTCCGTGCCTGGGGCGAGAGCTGGGAGCCCTGGCTCGACAAGCCGGCGAAGGGCGACCCCAACCCGCTCCGCGCGGAGGCGGTCACCCGTCCCTGGCCGGTGGAGGCCCACACCGCCGAGGTGAGCCGTCGCGCGGAGGCGGCCGCGCTGGTCCACGAAGCAGTCGAGGAGCTTCGCGCAGGCGACGGGACCTTCCCGCTGGACCTGGGGCTCACCGGGGCCGAGACCGAGCAGGTGTCCGAGTGGGACGACGAGCTCGAGCGTCTGCTGGAGGAGGCACGTGCCGGGCGCTCCGACGTCGTGGAGGTCGCGCTCCCGTCGAGCCTCTCGGCGACCTCGCTGGCTCGTCTCCGGGACGACCCGGGAGGGCTCGCCGACGACCTTGCCCGGCCGATGCCCCGCAAACCGTCACCGGCCGCGCGGTTCGGCACGCGTTTCCACGCCTGGGTCGAGGCGCGGTTCGGTCAGCAGCACCTGGTCGGGCTCGATGACGTCCCGGGTCGCGGCGACGAGGGGATCGAGGACGAACGCGAGCTCAAGGAGCTGGTCGAGCAGTTCACAGCGGGTCCGTTCGGGGACCGCGTGCCGTTCGCGGTGGAGCCGCCCTTCGCCGTGGTCCTCGCCGGGCAGGTGGTCCGGGGTCGCATCGACGCTGTCTACGAGACGCACACAGGTTTCCTGGTCGTGGACTGGAAGACGAACCACCGACAGACGGCCGACCCCCTGCAGCTCGCGATCTACCGGGTGGCGTGGGCGGAGCTCATGAAGGCTCCGGTGGAGAGCGTGGAGGCCGCCTTCTTCTATGTCCGCACGGGCGAGCTCGTGGAGCACCACGACCTGCCCGGCCGCGCCGAGCTGGAGGAGATCATCGCAGGGAAAGCCTGATGAGCCGGTCCCGGCTCACGCAGGTGGAGCGAGCATCGCCTCCAGGGCGATCTCGACCATGTGGCCGAACGTCCGCTCACGGTGGGCCCAGCTGGTCTGCTCGCCGGTGAGGATGTGGTCGGAGACCGTGCAAGCGGCGAGTGCGCGACGGCCGAACATCGCGGCCAGGGTGTACAAGGCGCTGGCTTCCATCTCGACGGCCAGCACGCCGTACTCCGCCATCCGCCCGGCCAGCTCAGGCCGCGGGCTGTAGAAGGAGTCAGTGGACAGCAGCAGGCCTACCTTCGTCTGGACGGGGAGCTCCTGGGCGAGTGCCGCGTCGTAGGCAGCGCGGAGCAGGCCGAAGTCGGCGACGGGGGCGTAGTCCAGCCCCTCGAAGCGGATCCGGTTCATCGCGGAGTCCGTGCAGGCCCCCGATGCGAGGACGATGTCGCGCAGCTTCAGGTCGGGGTTGAGCGCTCCGCAGGAACCGACCCGGACGATGGTCTGCACGTCGTACTCGGAGAACAGCTCGTGGGCGTAGATCGAGAGGGACGGCAGGCCCATCCCCGAACCCTGGACCGACACGCGCTCTCCTCGGAAGGTGCCGCTGAAGCCCAGCATCCCCCGGATCTCGGAGTAGCACTCCGCGTCCTCCAGGAAGTGCTCGGCGATCCACCTCGCGCGAAGCGGGTCGCCGGGCATCAGGACCCGAGGGGCGATCTGGCCGGCTTCTGCGGAGATGTGGGTGCTCATGGCCTGCGATCCTAGGGAGTCGGGGCATCGGCTCCAACGACGCATAGAGTCTGGACCGTGATGCAGCAGGACAAGGAAGAGCTCAACGCTCCCCAGATCGCCCTCTCGGTGCGGGCCCATGACCGGGTCGGCCACCGCCGCACCGACGACGCATGGCTCGCAGACACGTGGGCGGAGCCGTCGACGCGGGTCCTGTTGCTGGCTCGTGGCCACTTCCCTGTTACTTCACACACGTCGGTGGCCTGGCGCAGTCCGGTTGAGGCCCCGGAGGGGCAGCGGGTGTTCCTCGGCGAGCAGGGCGGCGTGTCGCACTTCGCGGTGCTGCTCGAGGAGCCGCTCGAGGACTCCTGGGCGAACCTCCGCGTGGTCGGGCCGTCCCTCTCGACGGAGGACGCGAGTCTGGTCGTCCACGCGCTCGCGCTGGCCGAGTGGCATCGTTCGCACAAGTTCTGCGCGGCCTGCGGGAGCCCGTTGAGTGTCGCGGCGGCGGGGCACCTCCTCACGTGCACGGGCTGCGGGCGGCAGCACTTCCCGAGGACGGACCCCGCGGTGATCATGCTCGTCACGGACGACGAGGACCGGGCCCTGCTGGGGCGACAGCCGCGCTGGCCGGAGGGGAGGTACTCCACGCTCGCCGGGTTCGTGGACCCGGGGGAGTCACTCGAGGACGCCGTCCGGCGGGAGGTCGCCGAGGAGGTCGGCGTGGAGGTGGGAGAAGTCTCCTACCTCGGCAACCAGCCCTGGCCCTTCCCGTCGAGCCTCATGGTGGGGTTCTTCGCATCGGCGCTCACGACCGACATCCGGGTCGACGAGGAGGAGATCAGCCACGCTCGCTGGTTCACCCGGGAGGAGATGCGCGCCGAGGCCGAGGCCGGCACCCTGCTGCTTCCCGGAGGCATCTCGATCTCACGGACTCTCGTCGAGACCTGGTACGGCGGGCGGCTGCCCGGCCAGTGGTGAGGCCTAGTTGAGCGAGGCGAGCTTCGCCTTCACCTCGTTCAGCGAGGGGTTGGTCTGTGCGCTGCCGTCGCGGTAGATCATCGTGGGCACGGTCTGGTTGCCGTTGTTGACCTGCTCGACGACGGTGGCGGCATCGGGGACCTTCTCGATGTCGACCACGTCGTACGCGATGCCCTCACGGTCGAGCTGCCTGCGCAGCCGGAAGCAGTAGCCACACCACTTCGTGGAGTACATCGTGACGGCCGCACCCGAGGCGGCTGAGCTGGCAGGCATGAACTGTCCCTTCCGACGTCTACCCTGTGTGTCTGGCTTGCCCGATGTGGGAGTACCCCACCAGGCAGACAGCACGCCGTGCTCCGGCACGGCGTCTGCTGGGCACAACACCCGATCTGAGGAGATTGTTCCGCGTGGTCGCCATGGACCCGGCCTCCGAGCCACCTGATGGTCTGCCGCCCGGCTCCGCGGACCGCCTGCTCCGGGCCCTGGACCCGGAGCAGCGCGAGGTCGCGCTGGCCCTCCGGGGCCCGGTGCGCGTGCTTGCCGGTGCCGGCACCGGCAAGACCCGCGCCATCACCCACCGCATCGCCTACGGCGTCGCGACCGGGGTCTACAACCCCACCGAGGTCCTCGCCGTGACCTTCACCACCCGCGCCGCGGGCGAGATGCGGGGCCGCCTCAGGAGCCTGGGGGCCAGCGGCGTCCAGGCCCGCACCTTCCACTCCGCCGCGCTGCGGCAGGCCCGCTACTTCTGGCCGAAGGTGTACGGCGGGGAGCTGCCCGTGCTGACCGAGTCGAAGCTGCCGCTCCTCGGCAACGCCGCCCGGCGCAACCGGCTGCAGACCGACCAGGCGTCGCTGCGCGACCTCGCCGCCGAGATCGAGTGGGCCAAGGTGAGCAACGTCCGGCCCGACGACTACGCCCGCGTCGCCGAGGCTCGGGGCCGCAGCGTGACCGGGCACGACCCGGCCTCGGTCGCCCGGGTCTTCGCCACCTACGAGGAGGTCAAGCGGGACCAGGGCCGCATGGACATGGAGGACGTCCTGCTCTGTGCCGCGGCGCTCCTGGCCGAGGACGAACGCGTCGCGGCGGAGGTGCGCCGGCAGTACCGCTGGTTCGTCGTCGACGAGTTCCAGGACGTCAGCCCGATCCAGGCTGCGCTGCTCGACCTGTGGCTCGGCGGGCGCAGCGACCTGTGCGTGGTGGGCGACCCCGCGCAGACCATCTACTCCTTCGCGGGCGCGAGCGCGAGCTACCTCCGCGACTTCCCTCGTCGCCATCCCGGGACGACCTCGCTCGAGCTGGTGCGCAACTACCGTTCGACCCCGCAGGTCGTGATGGCGGCCAACAAGCTGCTCGAGGGCACGCCGTCCTCGGGGGTCTCCCTGCGCTCGCAGCAGGACGCCGGACCGGAGGTCACCTACACCGAGCATCCCGACGAGGTCGCGGAGGCCGAGGCGGTTGCCGCCCGGATCCTGGACCTGCGACGGGGCGGGGCGCCGCTGCGCGAGGTTGCGGTGCTCTTCCGGATCAACGCGCAGTCCGAGGCGCTGGAGGAGGCCCTGGCGGCCAGGGGCATCCCCTACGTGGTGAGGGGAGCCGCCCGGTTCTTCGAGAGGCCGGAGGTGCGTCAGGCGGTCACGCTGCTGCGTGGCAACGCGCGATCGGCCGGTGGGTCGGACGACGGTGTGGTGGCCGACGTCAAGGGCGTCCTGGCCGGGATGGACTGGTCCGAGAAGGCCCCGACGGGGAGGGGCAACGTGCGCGACCGCTGGGAGTCGCTGCACGCCATCGTGTCCCAGGCGGAGGAGTTCTCCGCGGGGCGCCCCGACGCCGGCCTGGGAGACTTCGTCGACGAGCTGGACCGTCGCGCCGCGGAGCAGCACGCTCCGGTCGCCGAGGGAGTCACCCTTGCGACCCTCCACGCCGCCAAGGGTCTCGAGTGGGACGACGTCTTCCTGGTCGGCATGCACGAGGGCACCATGCCGATCGTCTACGCCGAGGGCCCCGCCGCCGTCGAGGAGGAGCGCCGACTCCTGTACGTCGGGATGACCCGCGCACGAGCCCGCCTCGCGGTGTCGTGGTCGCTGGCCCGCTCGCCGGGCGGGCGCGCCTCGCGGAAGCCCTCGCGGTTCCTCACCGGACTGCGCCCCGAGGTGCGCTCGGACCGGGAGGAGCGTCCCTCGCGCAGCCGTGCGAAGCGCGGCGTCGCGCACTGCCGGGTGTGCAACGCCCCCCTCGGGACCACCGCGGAGCGCAAGATCGGCCGCTGCGAGGACTGCCCCGCGAGCTACGACGAGGAACTGTTCGAACGGCTGCGCGGCTGGCGATCGGGGAGGGCGGCCGAGGAGAAGGTTCCCGCGTACGTCGTCTTCACCGACCTGACCCTGCAGGCGATCGCCGAGGTCCGGCCTGCCGACGAGGCTGCGCTGCTCAGGGTGAGCGGTGTCGGACCCGCCAAGATCCAGAAGTACGGCGAGGACGTGCTCGAGCTCGTCGCGGGCGGTCACACGTCCGCCGAATCAGATGGTCCGGCATAGCCCATCCGGGCCAAGACCTTGATGCGCGAAGAACTTTTTGAGGAAATAGCCATTAAATGGTTTGCCGCTTACAGGGCTGGGGCGCTAAGTTCCTACCACTGCACGACTCAGCGCAGACGGCTCTGACAAGGCCGGCGCCCGATCCATCGAAGGAGGTGCTCACAGTGATCAAGAACGACCGGTTCACCCAGCAGGCCGACTTCGGCATGCCCGTTTCCTGGCGTGACGCCGTGCCCGCTGCCGCTGTGCGCACCTTCCCGACCATGGGCGGGGTGTCGGCCGAGGCGGCTGTCGCCGGCGCCAAGCGTCGATTCGCTGACGTGGCATCCGTGTGCACCTACACGCACATCGCCGATGTCGTCGTCCTCGAGGGCGCCAACCCGGGTACTCCCACCTGGAGTCCACCGACCTAGATTGCGATCTACGTCGGCAGCCTCCAGGCCGCGGAACCCGGAACCCGGGATCCGCGGCCTTTTTGTATCTCGCAACACCACAGCGACAGTCATGAGGAGGTGACAGATGAGTATCAGCGTCCTGGACCCACACCTGGTCAGCGACGCCGAGGAGCAGCTGCCCTGCCGGAGGGAGAACCCCGAGCTGTTCTTCGCCGAGAGCCCTGCCGACGTCGAGACCGCCAAAGCGCTCTGCCTGGGGTGCCCCGTGCGGGCCGAGTGCCTCGCGGGCGCCCTCGACCGGAAGGAGCCCTGGGGAGTCTGGGGTGGCGAGCTGTTCCTGCACGGAGTGGTGATCCCCCGCAAGCGACCTCGGGGCCGGCCACGGAAGAACGAGGTGGCCGCCTAGCCGTCCGCGCGACCAAGCAGCCCGCAAGTGCTTCCCAAGCCCGACCCGCAACCTGAAGAAGTCCACCAGCACGACACGAAGACAACGGAGTCTCGCCATGTACTACCTCACCGAAGAGCTGACCCGGGCGCACATGTCCGAGCGGCTGCAAGAGGCACGTGACCTGCGACGCGGGCGTCAGCTCGTACAGGCGAAGCGGAAGGCCCGTCGGGCCGAACGCGCAGCCCTGCAGGCCCGACTCGCCCTCTCGCGCTCGCTGTAGGAGACGGTCGCCCACCGACGACCACACCCCGCAGCCAGCCCACTCACACGAAAGCGACACCGACAACCATGACCAACTCGCCGAAGCGGAGCACGAAGATGAACTTGATCCATGAAGATCTCGCCCGAGCGCATATAGCGGCGCGCCTCGAAGAGGCGCAGGAGATCCGGCTGGCCAGCCAGATGGCACGCGCGCGCCGACTCTCCCGACGGGCCGAGCGGGCTGCCCAGCAGGCCCGACTCGCCCTCGCCCGAGCACTGTGAGCGAGTGAAGACACCCGGACTCCCGGCGGCCACCGACGGCTGCCGGGAGTCCGCTCGTCCCGGCGTAGGCTGGCCTCCGTGCCTGTCACCTGCGACTTCTGCGGCGCGACCGCACCGACGGACGATCCGCCGCTGACCTGGACGACGGCGATCGAGAACGGCCGGACGCGCTACTTCTGCGACAGGTGCTCGCGGGAGAACCTGCGCGCGATCGAGAGCAAGCTCGACAGCGAGTGGTGGTGAGGTGCCGACCGCCGGTTGACCCGCCGGGCCCGCGGCGGGATGCCGTGAGCTACTCGTCCTCGGCGAACCCGGGAAGGGACTCCTCGAGGATCTGCTGGAACGGGACCTCGGCCTCGAGCTGACACAGCACGCCTACGCCGCCGAGCCACACGCGGTGGATCAGCAGGTAAGACGGCGGGAGGTTCAGCTTCAGCGACATGGTGTAGCCCGGCTCGTGCGGGTCGTTCAGGCGGCTGAACTGCTCGCGCATCCAGGCCCTCGAGAACCGGAAGGTCTCCCCGCGCGCCGGCTGGATGAACGGGGCCAGGTAGTCGCGCAGCTCTTCCGGCTCGACGTTGATCCGCGGCTTGATGAACCCCTCGTCGCGAAGCCGGTCCACGACCACGGCGTAGTCGTCCTGGAGGGCGATGCGCATCAGCGTGCCGATGGCACGAGGCAGGCGGTGCTCGGGCAGCCGGGCCACGGCTCCGAAGTCGAGGACCCCGAGCTTTCCCAGCCCGCCGTCGGCTTCGGGCAGGACCCGGAAGTTGCCGGGGTGCGGGTCGGCGTGGAGCATGCCGGTCCTGGCGGGACCGGAGAACAGGAACCTCACGTAGAGCTGTCCGTAGTGGTTGCGCTCCTCCTGGGACCCCTCCGCGATCATGCGGGCGATCGACGAGGGGCTCTCCAGCCATTCCGACACGAGCACCCTGCTGCTGCTGTCGACCACGTGCGGGATGACGAAGTCGGGGTCCCCCTCGAACTCCGCCGCGAACGCGCTCTGGGCCTCGGCCTCGAGCTCGTAGTCGAGCTCCTCGACGACCCGGGCCTGGAGCTCCTCGACGAGGGGCTTGATGTCGATTCCCGGCACGACCGACCCGAAGGTCCGCGCGAGGCGGCCGAGCTGTCTGAGGTCGGAGGTGAGCGCCTCCCCGGCACCCGGGTACTGGACCTTGATCGCCACCTCGCGGCCGTCCTGCCAGCGCCCGCGATGCACCTGACCGATCGAGGCAGCGGCGGCGGGGTTGTCGTCGAACTCCACGAGCTTCTTCCGCCAGGAGCGGCCGAGCTCGTGGCTCAGCACGTTGTGCACCGTCGCAGCTGCCATCGGGGGAGCGGAGTCCTGGAGGCGCGTGAGATGCGCCCGGTACGGCGCCGCCAGGTCCTCGGGCAGGGCCGACTCGAGGATCGACAGAGCCTGCCCCATCTTCATCGCCCCACCCTTGAGGTCGCCCAGGGTGCGGAACAACTGCTCGGCAGTCCGTTGCTGGACCTCGGTCGCGACCGCTTCCGCCGGGGCGCCGCCGATGCGCTTGCCCACGCCGAGGGCCGTCCGTCCGGCGAAGCCCAGGGGAAGGGCGGCTAGACGGGCGGTCCGTGCAGCGGCCTTGCGGGGAAGGTCGGTCATGCTCCTATTGTCGCGGACGAAGGCAACAGCCGGCCCCCCGACCCGTGACTCACTCCCACGTGCAGCCGCAGGCGGGATGCCGGGGCCACGTCTGGCTCTCCAGCGCGGTCAGGTGCGGATCGAGCCGGACGGTCGCGCAGGTGGTCGCCGGGACCCGCCCCTCGGCGTACGACAGGAGCTCCCGGGCCGCCCAGGCGCCGACGAGCGTCGCCAGGGTCCTGTCCACCGGCTCCGGGATCGTGTCGTCCCGCGGGCGGGTCACTGCCGAGGCGTACTGGGTCACGAGGAGTGGCCAGGCCGGGTCGACGTCGGTGTGATGCGCGTCGAGGCAGCGCAGGCAGGGCGTCTCGCCAGGAAGGACGAACGGGCCCACCACCGCGTGTCCCTCCGTGAGGCGGAGCAGCAGGTGCGGGGTGCCGGCGCGCATCCAGGGGTCGACCTGCTCGCGCGGGGGTTCGCCGACGGCGACGAGGAGCCCTGTGACGGCCCCTTCGGACGGGGCTGCCGCCTCGGCCGGCGGCAGGCCATGCGGGAGCAGCCGCGCGCTCACGCCGGCGGTCGCGAGCAACCCGACGGCCGCTTCTCCGAGCAAGGTGGCCTCACGGCTGCCGCAGGTTGCGACCTCCACCTCCGACGTGGCGCGGCGCTGGAGCAGGCCGGCGGCCCGGTCGCCCGCGGCTGCGGCCAAGGCTGCGACGTCCGCTCGGGAGACCGGCCGGCCGACCGCCTCGACGTCCCGGTCAGCTGTCGGTGCCGGCGCGAGCGGGAGGAGGACGTCGAGGTCGACGAGCAGACCGCTGTCGACGAGCGCCGCGAGGGTGCGGCCGTCGTACCGCTGCTCGGGCCGAGGACCGGTGGGAGCGGCCAGCGCGTCGAGGAGCGCTCGAACCTCCGGGCTGTCGGGCAGCACCACGGCGTGCCGCGGGTCGAGGCCGACCTGGAGCTCGGAGGCGCTCCGTCGCAGCACGTGGGCCCCGGGTCGGAGCACGAGGCGTCGGGTGGCCGGTCCTGAGGTGTTTGTCGATCGCACGCTCCGAGACTGCCGCAGAGGCGGAGTCTTCGTGTCTCGTCATCCACAGGCATTGGTGGGTGCGGGTCCGGGAACACGACAGCGGGGTCTCCGGACCGGAGACCCCGCCGGGATGTCAGCGTGTGGCGTGAGTGATCAGGCCTTGCCGAGGATCCGGTTGAGGTTGGTGCCGCACACCGGGCAGGTGGCCTTGGCCATCCTGGTGCCCTTGTCGTTGACCTTGACCTCGCCCTCGGCCTCGCGCTTCTCCTTGCACTTCACGCAGTAGAACTCGCCGCTCCAGGTCTCCGCCATGACGGCCTCCTTGCTTGTTGTCGAACTGGTCGTCGCGGCGGGGGCTCACGGGAGACCCGCCGGGGCCCCGGTCGTCGGTGGCCGTCTCGCACCCTACGTCAGCCCACTGGGCGTTGCATGCAGCGCCAGGCTGGATCAGGCAGATTCGCGGCCGCCCTTGCCCGAAATGCCCGTTTTGGGGGTTATTTTCGGGCTGACTGCCGCCGGTCAGGCAGAGGGTCGACGAGCCTGCTTCTCAGCGGACGCCGGGCGTCCAGGGACGCCTCGCGGGGTTCGGTAGTCTCCCGCGCATGCCCGAGACCCCCCACCTTCGCATCGACCGTCCCTCCGACGGCGTCGTCCTGCTGACCCTGGACAACCCCGAGCAGCGCAACGCGATGTCGGACGAGATGACCGCCTCGTGGTCCGCCGCCGTCGACCGGCTGGCGCTCGACCGCTCGGTGCGCGCGGTGGTCGTGACGGGTGCGGGTACGGCGTTCTGCTCCGGAGGCAACACCGGCTGGATCGCGGGTGAGCCCGACGCGGAGGTCGACTACCTGCGCACCCGGATGATCGCCTTCTACCGCGCCTGGCTCTCCATCCGGAAGCTCGAGGTCCCGACGATCGCCGCCGTGAACGGACCGGCGATCGGTGCCGGACTGTGCCTCGCGCTGGCCTGCGACCTGAGGTACGCCTCCTCCTCGGCCAAGCTCGGCGCTCCCTTCGTCAAGCTCGGCATGCACCCCGGCATGGCCGCGACCTACCTGTTGCCCGACGTCGTCGGGAACGCCCACGCGCGGGACCTCCTGCTGACCGGGCGGATCGCGGACGCGGAGGAGTCCCTCCGTCTGGGCATGGTCTCGCGGGTGATCCCGGACCAGGATTTCCTCGAGGAGGTGCTCGAGGTCGCCGCCGGCATCGCGGCGAGCGCTCCGATCCCGAGCCGCTACACGACGCTGGCCCTGCGTAACGGGGGGCATGCGGAGTTCGAGAGCGCTGTCCAGTGGGAGGCGCTGGCACAGCCCATCACTCTCGCGACCGCGGACCTGCAGGAAGGGATCGCTGCGGCCAGGGAGAAGCGACCCGCGAAGTTCACCGGTCGCTGAGGCCCCGGAAGCGGAATGCGCAGCGAGGCCCCCGGTCGGCCGGAACGTCGCTCGCCTTCCCCTTGCGAACGCCACCCGGCCCCCGGGGGCCTCGTCGAGCGCCAACGCTAGAGCCGGTCTGGTCCAGTGGTCAACGCCTGCTCGTCCACGCCTGTGGATAACTCTGTGGACAGAGTGTGGACCTCGCGCAGGGTGCTGTGGACCGGCCCGCGCGCACGGTGTACAAGACTGTGGGGAATGTCGGAGCTCATTCGGCCTGCGGGCGGCGTCTCACCAGGGCACACGGGAAGAATCGGACTGTGGACGAAACAAAGGCGGGCGACCCGGTCGCGGTGCTGCGGCGTATCGCGTTCCTCCTCGAGCGGACCATGGCGGAGACCTACAAGGTCAAGGCCTTCCGCACGGCGGCTGCGACCTTGCTCACGCTCCCTGAGACGGAGGTCCGGTCCCGCGCGCGGGAGGGCACGCTCCGAGAGCTCCCCGGCATCGGCTCCTCCACGGAGAAGGTGGTCCGCGAGACGGTGGCGGGAGAGACCCCGGCGTACCTCCGCAGGCTCGAGGAGACGGCGGGGCCGCTGGCGGACCCCGGCCGGGAGCTGCGCGGGCTGCTGCGCGGGGACCTTCACATGCACTCCGACTGGTCCGACGGCGGCTCCCCGATCGAGGAGATGGCGATGACCGCCATGGAGGTCGGGCACGAGTACGCCGCCCTCAGCGATCACTCGCCCCGGCTGACGGTTGCCAACGGCCTCTCCACGGAACGGCTGCTACGGCAGCTCGAGGTCGTGGCCGCGGTCAACCGGCACCTGGCCGGGCGGTTCCGGATGCTCACCGGCATCGAGGTCGACATCCTGGAGGACGGCACGCTCGACCAGACCGACGAGGTGCTCGACCGCCTCGAGGTCGTGGTGGCCTCGGTCCACTCCAAGCTGAGGATGGACGCCGATGCGATGACCCGCCGCATGGTGAGGGCCGTGGAACACCCTCGGACCAAGGTGCTCGGGCACGTGACGGGGCGCCTGGTCAAGGGAGGCCGCGGCACCCGTCCGCAGAGCAGCTTCGACGCCGCGAAGGTCTTCACGGCCTGTGCCGAGCAGGGGGTGGCGGTCGAGATCAACTCCCGCCCCGAGCGCGCCGACCCGCCGGACGACCTGGTGATGCTTGCGCTGGACCTCGGCTGCCTGTTCTCGATCGACAGCGACGCCCACGCGCCGGGGCAGCTCGACTTCCTTGACTACGGCTGCGCGCGGGCAGAGAAGCTCCATGTTCCCCCGGAGCGCATCGTCAACACCTGGAGCATGGACCGCCTCCTGGCGTGGTCGGCCGGGTAACCTCCGTGTATGGCCACCCGCGACCCGGGCTCTGAGCGCCCTGCCGTCGAGGTGCGGCGCAGCCGTAAGCGTCGCCGCACGGTCTCGGCATACCGCGAGGACGACCGCGTGGTCGTCCTGATACCGGCGCGTCTCAGCGCCAAGGAGGAGCGCGAGTGGGTGGCGACCATGCTCGAGCGCCTCGAGAAGTCCGAGAAGCGCCGGCGTCCCAGTGACGCGGGCCTGAAGCGTCGGGCGCTCGAGCTGAGCAACCGCTACCTCGGCGGTCTGGCCCGTCCCGACACCGTGCGGTGGGTCGAGAACCAGAACAGCCGCTGGGGCTCGTGCACCCCCTCCGACCGCTCGATCCGCCTCTCCAGGCGGCTTCAAGGCATGCCCGCGTGGGTCATCGACTACGTGCTAGTCCACGAGCTGGCGCACCTGATCGAGGCCGGACACACGCCGGCCTTCTGGGCCTGGGTGGACCACTACCCGAAGGCCGAGCGGGCCAAGGGCTTCCTCGAGGGTGTCGCGTGCGCCTCCCATCTCGGCCTCGACGCCGAGCCCCCGGGGTCCGAGGAGGAAGCTGCGGCGATGATCACCAGGGACGGCGCGGCGGGCTCGAACGCGGACTAGCCCGTGCCCCGAGCCGCCCACCTGCCACGCGCCAGCCGGACCAGCTGGTGCATGTCGGGATCCTCCGTCGGCAGGTGGTCCCAGGGCCACCAGCGGACCTCGATCGACTCCTCGCTCACGGCGTGCTCGGCGTCCGGCGGTGCGACCGCCAGGAAGCGCACGTCGAGGTGGTGCACGGTGCCCCGCGGGTCGCAGAAGGGCACGGCGTGCGCGTTGAGCTGCACCGGCTGCGGGTCCAGATCGAGTCCGAGCACGCCCGACTCCTCGGCCGCCTCGCGCAGTGCGGCGCCGGCAAGGGTCGCGTCGGTGTCCTCGCAGTGGCCGCCCATCTGGAACCACGCCTGCGCCTTCGCGTGCAGCGTGAGCAGCACACGGCTTCCGTCAGCCGAGAGGATCAGAGCGCTGGCGGTCAGGTGGTCGGGAAGGCAGCTGCGCCGTAGGCCTTCGGGATGCGCCTCCAGGTGTGCGACGTACCGGCGGCGTACCAGGTCCTGGTCGTCGTCCGGGGGCGTCCAGGCGCGCAGCAGCGCGAGGGTGTCCTCGTGGAGCACGCTCAGCTGTCCTCGCCGTCCTGCGGCTTCTCCCCGCGCTCTGGCCTCTCCGGCCTCTCACCGTTGTCGAGCAGCTCGGTGAGCGCGGCGTCGAACTCCTCGTCGGTCAGCGCCTCCGGCTCCTCGACCCCCTCGCGGAACCCGAGGGGGTCGTCGAGATCATGGGAGGTGGGAAGCAGGTCGGGGTGGGCCCAGACGGCGTCGCGACCCTGCTGGCCCTGGCGGGTGCGCAACGAGCCCCACAGCGCCGAAGCGTCACGCAGCCGGCGCGGCCGGAGCTCGAGGCCCACGAGTGCGGCGAAGGTCTGCTCCGCGGGTCCCCCCGCGGCGCGACGACGGCGTACCGCCTCCTGGAGCTTGGCGGCGCTCGGCATGCGGTTCTCCGCGGTGGCCTGGCCGACCACCTCGTCGACCCAGCCCTCGATGAGCGCGAGCGTGGTCTCGAGCCGGGCGAGTGCCGCCTCCTGGGCGGGGGACTTCTGCGGCTCGAAGAGGCCGCCCTCGAGCGCCTCCTGCAAGGCAGCGGGGTTCATCGGGTCGATGTTGCCCATCGACTCCTCGATCTTCGAGACGTCGATGGTGGTGCCCCGGCCGTAGTCCTCGACCGCGGAGAGCACGTGCGCGCGCAGCCACGGGACGTGGGCGAACAGGCGCTGGTGGGCTGCCTCACGGAGTGCCAGGTAGAGGACGACATCCTCGTCGGACACGTCGAGGCCCTCGGAGAACGCCCGGACGTTCTCCGGCAGGAGCGCCGCCTTGCCCGAGGGACCGAGCGGCAGCCCGATGTCGGAGGCGGTGAGCACCTCACCGGCGAGACCGCCGAGCGCCTGGCCGACCTGCGTGCCGAACATCGCGCCGCCGATCTTGCTGAGCATGCCCATGAGAGGGCCGGCCATCGCCTTGGCCTCTTCGGGGAGGGCGTTCCCCATGGCCTCGACGACGTGCTCGGCCACCGGCTCGACGAGGCGCTGCCACACCTCGATCGTCTCCTCGACCCACTGGGCCCGGCTCCACACGGCCGAGGTGCTGACCCCCGAGGGCAGGTCGGTGACCTGGTCGAGCCAGTGGTCGGCCAGGCGGAGGGCGTCTGCGGCCACATCCTGGTCCTTGCGGCTGGGGGAGGGGTCGGGTTCCTGCGCGACGGTCTTGCGCGCGACGTCCTTGGCGAGGTTCCAGTTCACGGAGCCCTCGTGCGGCGCCATCATCGCCTGCATCTGGCTCATGATCATGGAGAGGTCCGGCATGCCGGAACCGCCCGCGGCGCCCTGGAACGAGCCGCCGAAGGCGGAGAAGAACTGTTCGAACGGTGTGCCCTTGAACGGGTTGTTCTCGTCGTCAGGGCGGTCGTTCGGGTCGTTGGTCATGCCCCCCAACCTACTCTCGACATCAACCTCTACCCTCGGGGTGTGAGCCCGTTTCCACCCGTCGTACGCCTCGTCGAGATCCGCGACACCGCGCTGTCGGTCGACGAGGTCGTGGCCGCGGTCTCCGACGCCGCCGCCGGCGGGGTGACGCTGTTCGTCGGCGCTGTCAGGGACCACGACGAGAACAAGTCCGTGACGGGTCTCGAGTACTCCGCCCATCCCACCGCCCTCGCACAGCTGACAGAGGTCGCGGAGGAGGTGGCGAAGGAGTACGACGTGCTCGCGGTCGCGGCCGTTCACCGGGTCGGGGAGCTCGCGATCGGCGACCTGGCCGTCGTCGTGGCCACCGCGGCGGCGCACCGCGGGGAGGCCTTCGAGGCGTCCCGCGCTCTCATCGACCGGCTCAAGGAGCGGGTCCCGATCTGGAAGCACCAGCTCTTCGCCGACGGCAGCGACGAGTGGGTGGGCACCCCCTGACGCCCGCTGCCCGGCGTTGCTCCGCCCCTCACGACAGGTCGTCTCCTAATCTTGGCGCGTGGAGATTCTGCTCTGGTTGGTGCCGACCGGTCTGGTGGCCGTCGTGATGATGGCCTGGGCGGCGTGGGCGGGACGTCCTCGCCGGGAGCAGGCGGAGCGATCCGAGGTGGCCTACGAGCGGTTCTCTGCGGCGATCCGGAGGGAGCACCCCGGCGCCTCGCGGCCACGACCCATGGTGGCGCGCGACCGGAGCACGGGCATCGCCATCCGCCCCTCCCGAAGCGGTCGGGGCGCCTCGCAGCGGGCGGCGTCGCGCCAGACCCGCCGCTCCGCCTAGTTGCACGCGGTGAGAGGGTGACCGCATGAGTCGCCGCACCGTCTCGGGCATCGTGGCCAGCGCCCTGCTCGTCGTGCTCTTCATCGTGGCGATGTCGCTGCCGGTGCCCTTCGTGGCCATGAGCCCTGGACCGACGCTCGACGTGCTGGCACAGACGCAGGGCAAGGAGATCGTGGAGGTCAAGGGCCACAAGCGCTACCCGACCAAGGGCCGCCTGGAGCTGACGACGATCAGGCTGACCGGCCCGAAGGAGGAGCTCAGCCTGCCCAGGGTGCTGGGGGCGTGGTTCGACCCCTCGGCAGCGGTGTACCCCCGGGAGGCGTTCTACGCACCCGACGAGTCGGAGCAGGACGCCGACACGGAGAGCTCGGTGCAGATGGTGTCCTCGCAGGACACGGCCGTCGCAGTCGCCCTGACAGAGCTCGGCTACAAGCTCGACAAGAACACCGAGGTCCTCGGCGTCTCTCCCGGCGGTCCTGCCGAGGGTCACCTGGAGACCCGCGACGTGATCGTCTCGGTGAACGGCCGGCGGATCCGGGACGCCGCCCAGGTGTCGCAGATCGTCCGGCGCACGCCCGACGGCGAGGCCGCGACGTTCGTGGTCCGTCGCCGGGGGCAGGAGAGGACCGTCCGGGTCGTCCCCGAGCCGTCGAAGGAGAACCCGCGCGTGCCCCTCGTGGGAATCGTCGTCGGGCCGAGCTACGACTTCCCGTTCGACGTGTCGGTCAAGATCGACGAGAACATCGGCGGCCCGAGTGCGGGCCTGATCTTCTCCCTGGCCGTCTACGACACCTTGACCCCGGGAGCGCTCACCGGAGGAGCCCCGATCGCCGGGACGGGAACCATCGCGGAGGATGGACGCGTTGGACCTATTGGAGGCATTCAGCAGAAGATCATCGCCGCCGCCGACTCGGGGGCGAAGCTCTTCTTCGTGCCTCCCGCCAACTGTGGCTCCGCCACGGCAGTCGATCTCGGTCAGGAGGACATGAGACTCGTGAAGGCACCAACCATGCACAGTGCCCTTCAGTCCCTCCGGACCTATGCCAAGGACCCCGACGCGCCGCTGCCGAAGTGCGGGTGAGCGGCGAGATGGAGGACCAGCCCGTGCACGGCGACGTCGGCTCCCCCGGGGACGCCGCAGTGGACCACGTGCTCGCAGCAGCCGTGCGGGAGATCGAGAACCACGCTGCCGAGGCCGGCTGGGACCAGCCGTCACGGCTCTATGCGTTGGTTCCGACGTCCGACCTGATCTCCCGGGAGCCGGCCCTTGCCGCGGCGATGGGGCTCGACGAGGCAGCGGCGGCGGGGTCGCTCACCCCGGTGGAGCAGGACCACACACCGGTCGACCAGTCGCTGGAGGAGGTGCTCGGGCGGATCATGTGGCCCGCCGAGGTCTTCGGCTGTGCCGCGGTCGTCGAGCGGTTGGTCCTCCCGCCGGAGGTCGACGACGAGATCCCGGACGACCCGGAGCAGGCTCAGGCGTTCGCCTCGGCCCATCCGGACCGGCAGGAGGTCCGGATCGTCGCGGGAGCCACGCGGGCCGGTGCGACGTACTGCGCCCTGCGGTTCCGCTCCCACGACGACCCGACATCGGTCGTGGAGAGTCCCGATCTCGTCCCAGCGCTCCTAGAGTTGTTGGCCAGCACGCTCGAGAATTAGCGAAACCAGGACAGAGGACAGCAGTGAGCGGATTCTTCGACGAACCACCGGCCGCCCGGCCCCGCCCGGCTGCCGCACCGCGCCCGCCTCAGCGATCGCGGGCGCTGGTGCTCACCGGTGTCGTCCTCGTGGCGGTCTTCTTCGGGGTCTCGGTGTTCACCAGCATCTGGACCGACCGGCTGTGGTTCAGCTCCCTCGACTACGGCTCGGTGTTCGGCAAGATCCTCGGGACCCGGGTGCTGCTCTTCGTCGTCTTCGGCCTGCTCATGGCGTTCTTCGTCGGGGCCAACCTCTTCCTGGCCTACCGCTTCCGGCCGCTGTTCCGGCCGGCGTCGATGGAGCAGGCCAGCCTCGACCGGTACCGCGAGGTGATCGAGCCGCTGCGGCGCTGGCTGCTCATCGGGCTGAGCGTCGTACTCGGTCTCTTCGCGGGTGCGTCAGCGTCCGGGAACTGGCGGCAGTTCCTGCTGTGGCGCAACGCGACCGACTTCGGCAGGACCGACCCGTACTTCAAGAAGGACATCGGCTTCTACGTCTTCGACCTGCCGTGGCTGCACTACCTGGTCGGGTTCGGCATGGCCGCGACCGTGGTCGGCCTGATCGCCGCGGTCGTCATGCACTACCTGTACGGCGGGATCCGGCTCCAGGACAAGCACGACAAGCTGTCCGGGGGCGCCCAGGTGCAGATCTCGGTGCTCGCTGGACTGTTCGTGCTGTTCAAGGCCGCCGACTACTGGCTCGACAGGTACGACATCACCTCGCGCAGCGGGAGGCTCATCACCGGCGTCACCTACACCGACGACCATGCGCTCCTGCCCTCGAAGGAGATCCTGACCTTCATCGCGCTCATCTGCGCGGTGCTCTTCTTCGCGAACGTCCTTCGCCGGACCTGGATCCTGCCGTCGGTCGGGCTCGCGCTGCTCGTCCTCTCGGCGATCCTGCTGGGCGTGCTGTGGCCGGGTGTGGTCCAGCAGTTCCAGGTCAGCCCGTCCGAGCCGGACAAGGAGGCGCCGTACATCCGGAAGAACATCGAGGCCACGCGCGCGGCGTACTCCATCGACAAGGTGGAGACCACGCCGTACGCCGCGACCGTGTCGGTGAGCACCGACCAGCTCCGTGCGGACGCACAGTCGATCCCCGGCATCCGCCTCCTCGACCCGGCGCTGGTGTCCGACACGTTCGAGCAGCTCCAGCAGGTCCGCGGTTACTACAGCGTCCCGCACGTGCTGGACGTGGACCGCTACCCGATCAACGGTCAGGAGCGCGACATGGTCCTCGCGGTGCGCGAGCTGAACCAGGCCGGCCTCCCCGACGACCAGCGGAACTGGGC
>DASVBF010000170.1:0-3272 GCA_036375975.1 Nocardioidaceae bacterium
AGTCGGCGAGTCGACGGGACGCAGCGCAGAACAGGACACGGGAGGCACGAGCGTGAACGACCCGGTTTCCATCGGGACCGGCTCCGGCGGAGCCAACGCCCCAGAGATCCCGCCGTTCGTCGACCGGTCCGAGCTCTGGGCATCGTCCCGGCAGGACGTGCTCACGGGAGACGGGGCGCCCCTGGGCGAGCCGCTTCCCTTCCGTCATGACGGGGCGGCTCTCGGCCCCACGGGGCGTCCGATGCCGGACCTCCCGGACCCCAAGCCGCTGATGACCCACGGCAACGCCCGGGTCGTCGCGATGTGCAACCAGAAGGGCGGCGTCGGCAAGACCACGACCGCGATCAACCTCGGGGCGGCCCTCGCGGAGTACGGCCGCAAGGTGCTTCTCGTGGACTTCGACCCGCAGGGGTCGCTGTCGGTCGGCCTCGGGCTCAACCCGCACGACATGGACCTCAGCGTCTACAACCTGCTGCTCGAGCCCGGCGTGCGGATCGAGGACGTGCTCGTCCCCACCGGCGTCCCCGACATGGACCTGCTGCCCTCCAACATCGACCTGTCGGCCGCGGAGGTGCAGCTCGTGCACGAAGTGGCCCGCGAGCAGACCCTCACCCGCGTCCTCGGGCCGGCGGTCGCCGACTACGACGTGATCCTGATCGACTGCCAGCCCTCGCTCGGCCTGCTCACCGTCAACGCACTCACCGCGTCCGACGGCGTGATCGTGCCGCTCGAGTGCGAGTACTTCGCGCTGCGGGGCGTCGCCCTGCTCAAGACCACGATCGACAAGGTGCGCGAACGGCTGAACCCCAAGCTGACCATCGACGGCGTGCTCGGCACCATGTACGACGGTCGCACGCTGCACGGACGGGAGGTCATGGAGCGCCTCGTCCAGGCGTGGGGCGACACCGTCTTCCACACCGTGATCCGCCGCACCGTGAAGTTCTCGGACTCCACCGTGGCGGGGGAGCCGATCACTTCCTACGCCGGGGAGTCCGCCGGAGCCGAGGCATACCGTCAGCTCGCGCGGGAGGTGCTCGCCCGTTGGCTCGACGGGTGAGCCTGCCTGCGGCTGACGACCTCTTCCGACCGACGACGGCCCCGGAGCCCGAGAGCACGGAGGAGCGTCGACCCGCTGCGTCCACCGGTGACACATCGGCCGAGCAGACGACGGGGGACACCGGGCCGGGGCAGGACGAGACAGCACCGGCACGAGGCAGCCATGCCCGTGCCAAACGGCCGAGCGGCCGGGTCCGGCACGATGAGAAGATGACCGTCTACGTGACCGCCGACGAGCTCCTCGACCTCGAGCACGCGCGGCTGCTGCTGCGCCGCGACCACGGCCTCGCGGTGGACCGCGGCCGCCTGGTGCGTGAGGCGGTCGCGCTCGCGCTCGCGGATCTCGACGCGCGCGGCGAGGAGAGCGTGATCGTGCAACGCCTGAAGCAGGTATGACCGAGGACATCACGGTGGCTGCCGCTTCGGAGGCGGAGTCGCAGCACGGGTTCGCCGTACGCCTGGACAACTTCGAAGGCCCCTTCGACCTGCTCCTCAGCCTCATCGCCAAGCACAAGCTCGACATCACCGAGGTAGCCCTGTCGAAGGTCACCGACGAGTTCATCGCCTTCATCAAGGCCGGTGGCCGGGCCTGGGACCTCGAGCAGACAACGTCGTTCCTGCTCGTCGCCTCCACCCTGCTCGACCTCAAGGCGGCCCGGCTGCTTCCGCAGGGCGACGTGGAGGACGAGGAGGACCTCGCTCTGCTGGAGGCCCGGGACCTGCTGTTCGCGCGTCTTCTGCAGTACCGCGCCTACAAGCAGGTCGCCGCGGTCCTCGCACGCCGTATGGCCGCGGAGACGCGGCGGGTTCCGAGGGCGGTGGGTCTGGAGGAGAGGTACGCCGGCCTCCTGCCGGAGGTGCTGATCGGCCTGGGGCTGGAGGAGTTCGCCGCCCTGGCGGCCAAGGCAATGGCCCCGAAGCCGGTCCTCGAGCTCTCTCTGGCCCACATCCACGCCCCCACGGTGAGTGTCAAGGAGCAGGCAGCGCTGGTGGTGGACCGGCTGCGCCGGCACAAAACGATGACCTTCCGGGCCCTCGCCGGCGACTCGCCCGACATGCTGACCACGGTGGCGCGGTTCCTGTCGCTGCTCGAGCTCTTCCGCGAGGGCGCCGTCTCCTTCGACCAGGTCTCGCCGCTCGGCGAGCTCACGGTCAGGTGGACCGGTGCCGACGAGGGGGAGATCGACATCCAGGACGAGTTCGACGGAGTCGCGCCCGAGGTCGCGGCGGTGTCGCTGGCGGCACCAGGCGAAGACGCAGCCCTCGAGACAGAAGAACCCCAGAGCGAGGACGAGCAGTGACCGAGCAGGACCCAGTCGAGAAGCTGATCACGGCTCCCACCACGGAGCCCATGGACGAGGATGGGCCGGAGACTCTCGCGGTCCCGGTCGCCGAGCTGCGTCCTGCCCTGGAGGCCGTGCTGATGGTCGCCGACCAGCCGCTGGACCAGGTGACGCTCGCCACTGCCGTCGGCTACCCGGTCGACGCGGTCGCGACCGCCCTCCACGAGCTCGCCGACGAGTACGCCGCCCAGGGCCGGGGGTTCGACCTGCGCAACGTGGCGGGCGGCTGGCGCTACTACACGCGGGAGGAGTACGCCGCCGTCGTCGAGAAGTTCGTGCTCGAGGGACAGCAGGCCCGACTGACCCAGGCGGCCCTGGAGACCCTGGCCGTGGTTGCCTACAAGCAACCCGTCAGTCGGGCCCGGGTCTCGGCCGTGCGCGGCGTGAACGTGGACGGCGTGATGCGCACGCTCCTGGCCCGAGGGCTCGTGGAGGAGTGCGGCCACGACGCGGATACCGGGGCGTTGCTCTACCGCACGACGAGCTACTTCCTGGAGCGGATCGGCGTGACCTCGATCGACGACCTGCCCGAGCTGGCTCCGTTCCTGCCTGAGATCGGGGAGCTGGACGACCTGGAGGAGACGGTCGGCTCGCCCGCCGCGTCCGCGTCGCCGGCACCGGCGGAGACGGACCAGGCACCGGGTGCCGACGCCACGGCCGAGGACGACCCGTCGGGCGAGGAGCACGTGTGACCGAGGGGGCGGCCCCTGACCAGGAAGGCCTGGTCCGGCTGCAGAAGCTCCTGGCGCAGTCCGGCGTCGCGAGCCGGCGCAAGTGCGAGGAGCTCATGCTCGAGGGGCACGTCGAGGTGGACGGAGAGGTGGTCACCCGTCTCGGAACCAAGGTGGACCCGCGCACCGCGGTGATCCGGGT
>DASVBF010000342.1:0-7014 GCA_036375975.1 Nocardioidaceae bacterium
GGCCCCGCCGAGGTCGGCGTCGGCCCGTGGGAGGGCGAGTGGCCGACCGGAGAGCAGTACGACGAGCGTCTGCTCGCCGAGGGGGACCGGCGCAACGTCGTCGACCGGTACCGCTACTGGACGATGGAGGCGATCGTCGCCGACCTCGACCGGAGGCGGCACGACTTCCACGTCGCGATCGAGAACTGGCGGCACGACTTCAACATCGGCACGATCGTGCGCACGGCAAACGCCTTCCTCGCGAAGGAGGTGCACATCGTCGGGAACCGCCGGTGGAACCGCCGAGGGGCGATGGTGACGGACCGCTACCAGCACATCCGGCACCACGAGACGGCCGAGGACCTCGCGGAGTACCTCCACGCCCAGGGCGCCGTCCTGCTCGGTGTCGACAACCTCCCCGGGTCGGCGCCGATCGAGACCCTGGAGCTGCCGAGGCGCTGCTGCCTGATGTTCGGTCAGGAAGGGCCAGGGTTGTCAGAGGGCGCGCGCAAGGTCTGCGACGGCACCTTCTCGATCACCCAGTTCGGCTCGACCCGATCCATCAACGCCTCCGCTGCGGCCGCCGTCGCCATGCACGCCTGGATCCGTCGGCACGCCGACCTGAGCGGCAGCGACACCTGGCGCGGCTAGCAGAGCACCTCGAAGAGCGGGTCCCCGCGGACGACGTCCACGTCGGCCGACTTCGACAGCACGTGTGCCGGGTCGCAGTCGAGCACCACGACCGCGCAGACCGGCGAGCGCCCGGAGCGTTCGACGCCGTCAGGGTCCCAGGACACGATGTCGTCGCCCGCCTCGACGTGGTCGCCCTCGGTCGCAAGGACGTCGAAGCCCTCCCCCTGCATGTGGACCGTGTCGATGCCGAGGTGGACGAGCACCCCGTTGCCCGTCTCGTGCAGGATCAGGAAGGCGTGCGGATGCAGCTTCGTGAGGGTCCCGGACACGGGCGCCACGGCGGTCTGCCGACCGGGAAGCGGCTGGATCGCGCTGCCGGGCCCGACCAGCCCCTTGGCGAAGACCGGGTCCGGGACGTCGGTCACCGCGAGGCTGTGGCCGGCGACGGGTGACAGCACCCGAAGCATCAGAGCAAGTCTTCGATGTCGCTGGCCAAGACGTCGGCCGACGGCCCGACGACTACCTGGACGACGGCCCCGGCGCGCATCACCCCATGCACGCCGGCGTTCCTCAGCGCCTGTTCGTTCACGAGGGAGCTGTCGGCGAGCTCCGTGCGCAGACGTGTGATGCAGGCCTCGACCTCGACGATGTTCGCGCGCCCTCCCAGTCCTGCGACGATCTGCTCTGCTTGGGTCATAGAGGCATTAGACCACTTCTGGCAATAGGGCAAATGTGACCAGACCCGTCTGGTCGAAGGCGCGGCGTTGCTTGACACTGGGGTCGACAAATGAAGACTCTCGGGTCACAAAGACAGCGAGGAGGGCCATGAGCGGGGGAGGGTCCACCGAACGTCCCGCCGCGTCCTCGGCGCTGCGGCGGAACGGCATGGGCGTCCTGCAGCGGCTCGGTCGCAGCCTCATGCTCCCGATCGCGGCCCTGCCCGTGGCCGCGCTCCTCTACCGGCTGGGCCAGCCGGACATGCTCGGCTCCGGCGACACCGGCCTGGCGCTCGCCTCGCACTGGCCCTGGCTGGAGCCGGTGGCCGAGGTCCTGCGGGCCGCCGGGGGGACGCTGTTCGAGAACCTCGGGATGATCTTCGCGGTCGGTGTCGCGGTCGGCTTCGCCCGGAAGTCGGACGGGTCCACCGGGCTGGCCGCCCTGGTCGGCTACCTCGTCTTCGACGCCGTCACGACCGCGATGTCCCGCTTCGTGCTGCCTGCGCACGAGGTGGCCAAGGGCATCGAGGTGGAGTACGGCGTCTTCGGCGGCATCCTCGTCGGTGTCGTCACCGCGCTGCTCTGGCAGCGGTACCACCGGATCCGGCTCCCGGCGTACGTCGCGTTCTTCGGCGGGCGTCGCTTCGTGCCGATCATCGCCGCGCTCGCCAGCCTGCTGCTCGGGGTGGTGCTCTCGTTCGCCTACCCGGCCTTCGAGACGGGGCTGACCCGGTTCAGCCAGTGGATGGTCGCGCACGACCTGCTCGGCGCCGGCGTCTACGGCTTCGCGAACCGGCTGCTCATCCCGTTCGGCCTCCACCACGTCCTCAACTCGGTGCCATGGTTCGTCGTGGGGCAGTACGAAACCGCGGGCGGGCGGGTGGTCCACGGCGACGTCGCGCGGTTCCTGGCAGGGGACCCGACCGCGGGCGCGTTCATGACCGGGTTCTTCCCGATCATGATGTTCGCGCTCCCCGCGGCGGCCCTGGCGATCTACCACGAGGCCAGACCGGAGCGGAAGGTCTTCGTCGGCGGCATCATGCTGTCCGCCGCCCTCACCTCCTTCGTCACGGGCGTCACCGAGCCCCTCGAGTTCGCCTTCCTCTTCGTCGCCTGGCCGCTGTTCCTGATCCACGCCGTCCTCACGGGCACCTCGCTCGCGCTCGTGAACGCCCTGGGCGTCAAGGACGGGTTCGGGTTCTCGGCAGGCTTCATCGACTACGCCCTGAACTTCACGATCGCGACGAGGCCGCTCTGGCTGGTGCCCGTCGGCCTCGCGTACGCCGTGGTGTACTACGTCGTCTTCCGCGTGGCCATCCGCCGGTTCAACCTCGCGACGCCCGGCCGTGGGGCCGCGGCCGACTCCGCCGACGGGGCCGGGACTGGGGTCGCCCCACGGCAGCGAGGCTCATAGAGTGGCTCCTGGGCGCCGGGAAGACCCCCGCGCCGCCCCACCAGCCGTCTGACACAGGAGACCAGCTCCATGCCTATCGCGACCCCCGAGGTCTACGCGGAGATGCTCGACAAGGCGAAGCGCGACTCGTTCGCCTACCCCGCGATCAACGTGACGTCCTCGCAGACCCTGAACGCCGCCCTCAAGGGCTTCGCCGACGCCGGCAGCGACGGCATCATCCAGATCTCGACCGGTGGCGCCGAGTACCTCTCCGGCCCGAGCGTCAAGGACATGGTGACCGGCTCGGTCGCCTTCGCCGCCTATGCCGCGGAGGTCGCGAAGAGCTACCCGGTGCACGTCGCGCTGCACACCGACCACTGCCCGAAGGACAAGCTCGACAAGTTCGTCCGGCCGCTGCTCGACATCTCCGTCGAGCGGGTCAAGAACGGCAAGGCCCCGCTCTTCCAGTCGCACATGTGGGACGGGTCCGCCGTACCCCTCGACGAGAACCTCCAGATCGCGCAGGAGCTGCTGGAGAAGGCCGCCGCCGCGAAGATCGTCCTCGAGATCGAGGTCGGCGTCGTCGGTGGCGAGGAGGACGGCATCGTCGGCGAGATCAACGAGAAGCTCTACACCACTCCCGAGGACGCCCTGGCCACCGTCGAGGCCCTCGGCACGGGCGAGAAGGGCCGCTACATGACGGCCCTGACCTTCGGCAACGTGCACGGCGCCTACAAGCCCGGCCACGTGAAGCTGCGTCCGGAGATCCTCAAGCACGCCCAGGAGGCGGTCTCCGAGAAGCTCGGCCTCGACGCAGGTGCCAGGCCGTTCGACCTCGTCTTCCACGGCGGATCCGGCTCGCTCGCGGAGGAGATCGCCGCTGCCGTCGACTACGGCGTCGTGAAGATGAACGTCGACACGGACACGCAGTACGCCTTCACCCGTCCCGTCGTGGACCACATGATGCGCAACTACGACGGCGTCCTGAAGATCGACGGCGAGGTCGGCAACAAGAAGATGTACGACCCACGCTCGTGGGGCAAGGCGGCCGAGGCCGGCATGGCGGCCCGCGTGGTCACCGCCTGCGAGAACCTCCGCAGCGCCGGCACCTCCGTCTCCCAGTAGCCCCTTGTAACGCGGGGTTATGGACGGTCCAGCAGCGGTATGCCGCGGGTGGACCGTCCACAAGCCTTGGGCAGCTCGACGCGAGCAGGTGGTCGCCGCAGGGTCGGTGACCACCCGTCGGCACAATGGCCTCATGCCCTTCGACGACCTGATGGCCGGCCCACCCCCCACCCGCCTCCCGGAGGACCCCGCGTCGACCGACCTGGCCGGCGGCACACCCGCGGCGGAGGTCGTTCGCGCCCACCCGGAGTCACCCATCGCCTGGGCGACCCTGGCCGAGGCCGCGCTCCAGGACGACGCGGTGGACGACGTGACGGCCTACGCTTACGCCCGCGTCGGCTATCACCGGAGCCTCGACCTGCTGCGGCGCAACGGCTGGAAGGGACACGGACCGGTCCCGTGGGAGCACGAGCCAAACCGTGGCTTCTTGCGCGCCCTGGCTGCGCTCGCCCGCGCCGCTGACCGGATCGGTGAGGTCCCCGAGGCCGAGAGGTGCCGGGAGTTCCTGCGCGACTCGAGTCCCACGGCCTACGACGAGCTCCTCGGCTGACGGCGCTCCCCGGTCCTGTAACGCGGGGTTATGGGCGCTCCGGCAGCGGCACACCGCTGAGGAACCGTCCACAGCGCAGGAGAAGCAGAGCCGCTTCTCCTCCACCGCGGAAGGTCGACCGTGTCCCGTCCCCAGGTCGGGAAGCGGCCCCGCCCGAGCTCGCGCGCCTCGCCGATGGTCGTCGCATGAGACCAGGACTTCGAGCGCGCGCCTCTGCCCAGGGCGGCGCGTTCACGAGACGGGATGCGGTGGCCTGCGGCTACACCGAGCGAGAGCTCAAGACCCTCACCGGCCACCGCGGTGGCTGGGTCGTCGTACGGCGGGGGTGCTACGCCGAACGCGATCTGTGGGACTCCCTCGACGACGACGGCCGCTACGACTTGAGAGTCCGGGCGGCGCACCTGAGCCTCAGCCACACCGCGGTGGTCAGCCACGGTGCGGCGGCGGCCGTTCTTGGAATGCCCCTGCGCCCTCGTTGGCGCGACCTGGTCCATGTCACCCGGCCCGACGTACGAGGCTCCCGGACCGAGAACGGCGTCAAGCACCACCTCGGCAGCTTCTCGGACCGCGACGTCGTGGAGATCGACGGCATGCGCGTCACCGCCCTCGCGCGCACGGCTCTCGACGTCGGGCGGGAGCACGGTTTCGAGGACGGGGTGGTCGCCGCCGACGCCGCGCTGCGCATGGGCGCAACCCGTGAGCAGCTAGCGGAGGGACTCGGGCTGATGAGGTACTGGCCCGGCGTCGCGGCTGCGCGAGCGGCCGCTGACGTGGCCGACCCGGGCGCCCAGACCGTCGGGGAGTCGCTGCTGAGGTTGATGGTTCTCGAGCTCGACATCGGCCGTCCGCAGACCCAGTTCGTCGTGGTCGACGACACGCGTCGTGCTGCGGTCGACCTTCGGGTGGGGCGGCACCTCTTCGAGTTCGACGGGCGGATCAAGTACGTCGGGCGCGAGCGCGGCGGGGTCGCGGAGGAGTCCCCCGAGCAGGTGGTGTGGAAGGAGAAGCTCCGGGAGGACTGGTTGCGAGGAGCAGGCGGAGGCTATGGGATGTCGCGGGTGGTCTGGGACGAGATGTTCGGTGCCAGACGGAGAGTGACCCTTCACAGACTGCGCCGTGAGTTCGAGGCTACGCTCCGGCGCTTCGGGGATGCGATGTGGACCTGAGCAAGCGCTGTGGACGGTTCACCCGCGGCATACCCCTGCTGGACCGTCCATAACCCCGCGTTACAAGGGGGAGGAAGCCGGAGCGCCGGAATCGTCCCCTGCTGCGATTCCGGCGCTCCGACTGCGAAAGTTCGACCCGGGCACTCGTCCCCCGAAAACCCGGGTCGACCTCCTGTCACAAGTGTCGCAGCGAGACAAGGTGCAAAGCCTGGCCGGTTCCTGCCACTGTCACTATGCTGTCGCAGCATGGCGGGCAAACTGGGCGGCCCGGGTTCCGCCCTTTCGATGATGGGACTCCGAGCGGGGGACGACAAGCACTACCGGAGCATGCTGCGTGCGAGCGGTGTGACGCGGGTCCGTCTGACGGAGGCTACCGGTCTGAGTCTTGCGGAGCTCGACGAGGTCCTGGCCCGCTTCCAGGCCGCCGGGCTAGTCCACGTCGACGGTGATGTGGTCACCGCCGAGCCGCCCGGGCAGACCCTCGGGCGGTTCATCGCGGGGGAGAGCGAGCGGCTGCAGCAGGAGAGCCAGCAGGTCGATGCACTGCGCGACCTGCTCCCGGGCCTGATCGCCGAGCACCTCGCGTGGTCGCGCCCGCGCGGCGGAGCCGTGGACGTCCAGGCCGTGGAAGGCGTCGATGTCGCGAAGCTCATCCGGAGCCTCGCGCTGGAGTCGTCCGGGGAGCTGCTGTGGTTCCGGCCCGACCAGTGGCGGCTCCCGGTCGCTCGCGAGATCGACGACGTCGTCCGTGAGCTGATGGCGTCCGGGCGCCGCTCGCGAGCGATCTACCCCGCGCGGGTCCTGGAGGAGGCCCCGGGGATGCTCCGTTCCCGGGCCGAGGGCGGGGAGCAGGTCCGGGTGGTGGCCGAGGTCCACACCCGGATCTCGATCATGGGCACGAGCGCCGCCCTCATCCCGGACCGTTGGGCGTCGAACACCGGGCGGCGGCTCGTCGTACGCGAGCACTCCCTCATCGGCGCGCTCCAGGCGCTGTTCGAGTCGGTCTGGGAGCGTGGCATGGCGGTGCCCGGGATGGAACAGGGCGGGGAAGACCCCGACGGTCAGCGGCGGCTCCTGCTCCACCAGCTGACCCGCGGCGCGAAGGACGAGCAGATCGCCCGGACGCTGGGGGTCAGCCTTCGCACGGTGCGGCGGCGCATCGCCGAGCTCATGGACGAGCTCGGCGCGGACTCGAGGTTCCAGGCCGGTGCGGAGGCGGTACGCCGGGGCTGGCTCTGAGCGGGGGGGCGGCCGCCGGGGGACGCGCCCGACGAGGTCAGTGCGGCAGCATCATGCGCATCGCGCCGGGGTCGATCCGCCAGGTGCGGTGCCGCTCGGGGCCGTAGACCTCGCCGTCGGCGCTGCAGTAGAAGTCCTGGCCGGTGACCGTGACGGTCGACGCCCGGAGGTACTTCACGTCGTCGCGCTCGTGGTGCCTGCCCAGCCGGAAGC
>DASVBF010000064.1:0-21785 GCA_036375975.1 Nocardioidaceae bacterium
GTCGGCCCGGGCCCCCTCCCGCAGCGCCTGGTTGGCGAGGATCTCCGCGGTGCAGCAGATGATCGGCGCCTGGGCGTTGACGCTCGCGTCGCCGGTGACCATCCCGACGTTGTCGGGGCCGAAGACGTCGCACAGCGCGAAGAACTTCTCGCTCACCAGCGCCTTGATCGGCGCCGTGTAGTAGGTCCGCCGCCCCTCAGCGAGCGCCGCGAAGTGCGCACCGACGGCGACCAGGCTCTTCCCTGACCCCGTGGGCGTGGCGAGGATGACGTTCGCGCCGGTGAGGATCTCGAGGACCGCCTCCTCCTGAGCCGGGTACAGCGAGATCCCCTGCTCGGTGGTCCAGGTCGTGAAGGCGTCGAGGAGCGCGTCGGGGTCGACCGGGCCCGCGGAGGGCGCGTCCGAGGGCAGCAGGTCGGTGAGGGTCATCCCGACCATGCTCTCGTATCGGGCAAGGGCAAGAGTGCCGGCCGCCCGCCCTCAGCCCGTGACGACGACCCGGAGCGCCTCGACGGCGTTGTTGGCGAAGCCTCCCCTGCTCCAGTCCTGCTCCGGCGGCTGGCGCCGGCCGGAGGAGTCTCGGGCTCGGGCCTTGAGCCTGTGCTCGCCCGGACTGGCGGTCCAGGACGTGCTGAAACGCTGCCAGGCATGGGTGCCTGAGCCGGGCTCCAGCTCGGCGTCCCACCAGCTGGCACCGTCGTCGTCGCTGACCTCGACCCGGGTGACGTCGCCCCAGCCCGACCATGCGCGCCCCTCCAGGAGGTGCTCACCAGCGTGGACCACGCGCGTGCGGCTCATGAAGTCCGGGAACCCGGGCGGAACCAGGAGGGCACGGGGCTCGATCCGGGTCACCGGCGTGCCCGGGTCGTCGGGCTCGGTCTTCAGCCGGTAGGCGACGGCGTTCTGGAAGCCCTCGAACGGCGTGTCGACCACCTCGACGTCACGCAGCCACTTGACGTGTGCCATGCCGTACCAGCCGGGGACGACCAGCCGCGCCGGGAAGCCGTGCTGGGGCGGGAGCGGCATGCCGTTCATCTCGTAGGCGACGATCACGTCGGGGGACCTGGCGTCGGCGACGGTGAGCCCTCGCCGGTAGTCGTCCTCCACCCCTCGTTCGACGCCGTGGTCGGCACCCGAGAACACCACGTCGACGGCGTCCGGCCCGACCCCCGCGTCCTCGAGCAGGTCGGCGAGGCGCACGCCGGTCCAGTCGGCGGTCCCCACCGCCCCCGTCAGCCAGGGCTGGCTGACCGGGCGAGGGGCGAGGTAGGCCCTCCCGTTCCCGGCGCACTCCAGGGTGACCCGGACGGTGTGCCGCGGCATGTCCTGCAGGGCCTCGAGGTCCAGCGAGATCGGGGTCTCCACACGACCCCGGACCGTGAGCCGCCACGTGTCCGGGTCGACCATCGGGATGTCGTAGTGCACGAGCACGTAGTGCAGCCCGGGCGGGGTCACGTCGTAACGCATCGCCTCGAGCGGCATGGCGTGGTTCCGCGAGGCCAGGGCCAGCTCCTCGTAGGAGATGGCCTCGTCGGCCTCGGCAATCCTTGCGGGTGCGCTGATCTCGTCGATGGATGAAGTCATCGCTACCTCCTCCAGAGAGAGTGGCACCGCAAGGAGGTCGGGCGAAAGGGCGCGACCGGGCCGATCGGCCATGGGCTAGCCTGCGACGGGTGACCGAGGCGACGATGGTGCGGACGAGGAGGGCCGTGGAGGGCCTGACGCCCGGCTACTTCGCCCTCGTCATGGCCAGTGGGATCATCTCGGTCGGCCTCGAGCTCGAGAGCTTCGCCATCCTCTCCTGGCTGCTCCTCGCCGTCTGCGCAACGGCCTTCCTCGTGCTGCTGGGCCTCACCACCTGGCGCTTCGTGGCCTTCAGGTCAGCGGTCAACGAGGACTTCATGGACCCTGCGAGGGCGTTCGGGTTCTTCACCTTCGTCGCCGGCACGAACGTCCTCGGCGTACGCCTCGGCATGGAGGGGCTCTACTGGGTCACGGCGCTGCTGCTCGTGACGTCGGCACTCGCCTGGTTCGTGCTCGGGTACGTCGTGCCTTGGACAGCCGTGCTGGGGCGAGAGGAACGTCCCGTCCTCGTGACCGCGAACGGCACCTGGTTCATCTGGGTCGTCGCGAGCCAGTCGGTCGCGATCGCGGCCGCCACGATCGAGCCGGTCTACCAGACCGGGCGCCTGTGGCTCGCCGTCCTGGCCGTCATGTCGTGGTCGGTCGGGGTCTTCCTCTACGCCGCCGCCGCGGTGTTCGTCTCCCTCCGCCTGATGCTCTACCCCTTCGGGCCCGAGGAGCTGACCCCGCCGTACTGGGTGTCGATGGGCGCGCTCGCGATCACCGTGCTCGCAGGCGCACGGATCGTCGAGATGGCCGACGCACCGATGGTGCACGCCACACGCGACCTGATCGCCGGCATGGCGGTCGTGGTCTGGGCCTTCGCCACCTGGCTGATCCCGGTGCTCGTGGCTGCCGGATGGTGGCGGCACTTCGTACGCCGGGTGCCGCTGCGCTACGAGGCCACGCTGTGGAGCATGATCTTCCCCCTCGGGATGTACGCCGTGGCCGGGATCTACCTCGGTGAGGCGGACGATCTCCCGGTCGTCGGCGCCATCGGCAGGGTCGAGCTGTGGGTCGCCCTCGCGGCATGGGCGATCGTGTTCACAGCGATGACGCGACACGTCGTCCGCAGCGTGCTGCGGGGGCCCGAGACAGGTCGCCTCCCGCCGTCGGAGCCTCTCGCGCAATAGCCCGAACGGGTCTGTGGGAGCCGTTCCCGCCGGGAGTCGCAACCTGTTCCGCGTGAACCAGAACATCGCACCGGCCTGAGGCCCGGGCGGATCCCTCGGACTACCTGTCGCCGAAGACCTGGACGCCGTACCAGGCACCGTCGCGAGCCCGCGCAACACCCACGCCGATCAGCGAGAACCGGCCGCTGAGCAGGTTCGCACGGTGCCCGGGCGACTTCAGCCACTGGTCGACCATGTCCGAGGGGCCGGTGTAGTTCATCGCGACGTTCTCGCCCGCCGTGGACGTCCCGCACGACCTCATGACCGCGCCGAGATCCTGGTGGTAGAGGCGGCCTGCCGAAGCCAGCCGCTGAGCGTGCCGCTCGGCCATCCTCGCGAGACACGTGTCCCCGCTGAGTCGGGGAAGACCGGCGTCCGCGCGAGCCGCGTTGGTGCCGTCGAGGATCCCGCTCCCGCTCGACGATGCCCCGCGGGCCACGGTGGGAGCCGGATCGGAGGATGTGCTGCCCGCCGGGGTCTTCGGGGTCGCGCCGGTGACGGACCCGGCCGTCCCGGACGGCAGCGGCGACGGCGTCGTCGCCTTCCGCCCCTCATCGTTCCGGGAGGGTCGTCGGGGCCGCTCACCCAGCCGGGCGCGATCCGCCGGAGCGCTCCGGGTGGGGCGCAGACCACGCTCGCCGTGGTCCGCGGGGAGCGAGGCGAGATCCGAGGTGGCAGACGACGACGGGCTGACCGTCCTGAGCGGCTCGGGCGCGCTGCGGACCGGCTGCTGCCCGACCTGCGCCGCGTACGCGACACCGGAGACCGTGGCCGCCACACCCAGCGCGGCCGCGAGGATCTTCGGACGGTGGGTGGCCTTGCGGTGCAGCGGCACGTCTGCCCTTTCTGGTGGCTTCGTCGGCGTGTGTCGGCTTTGCGGAGTCATCGAGTCTACGAACGCAGACGATTCGACCCAAGGCTGGTCTACCCGGGCCAAAACGTTCGCTCGCGTCCCCATGCCGAGGGCGGCCCGTTGCTTCAGCACGGCAGGATGGCGCCATGGAGCTCGACCTCGCACGCATCCGGTCCTCGTTCCCCGCCCTCGACCAGGGCGTCGCCTACTTCGACGGCCCTGGCGGCACCCAGGTGCCCAGGGAGGTCGCGCAGGCGGTGGCCGAGACACTGACCAGCGGTATCTCCAACCGGGGCATCGTCACGAAGGCCGAGCGGCGCGCGGACACGGTGGTCTCGGAAGCGCGGTCGGCGGTCGCGGACCTCGTCGGGGGTACGCCGGAGGGCGTGGTGTTCGCGCGGTCGATGACGCAGGCGACCTATGACCTCTCACGTGCCCTCGCGAAGCAGTGGTCGCCGGGCGACGAGATCGTCGTGACCCGCCTGGACCACGACGCCAACATCCGGCCGTGGGTCCAGGCCGCTGAGGCCCAAGGCGTGACGGTCCGCTGGGTCGGATTCGACAGGCAGACCGCGGACCTCACCGTCGAGGACGTCCGGGCGCAGCTGTCCGGGCGGACCCGGCTGGTCGCGGTCACCGGAGCGTCGAACCTGCTGGGCACGCGGCCGGACATCCCGGCGATCGCGGAGGCGGTCCACGAGGTGGGCGCCCTCCTGCACGTCGACGGAGTGCACCTGACTCCTCACGCCCCGATCGACGTCGGCGACCTCGGCACGGACTTCTACGCCTGCTCGCCGTACAAGTTCCTCGGCCCGCACCTGGGACTTCTCATCTCCGACCCCGACCTCCTCGAGCAGGTCCACCCGGACAAGCTGCTCCCCTCGAGCAACGCCGTGCCGGAGCGTCTCGAGCTCGGCACGCTTCCCTACGAGCTCCTTGCCGGTACGACGGCGGCTGTGGAGTTCATCGCCGGGATGGCCTCCTCGGCGGACGACCGACGGACGCGGGTCCTCGAGTCCATGCGGGCGGTCGAGGAGCATGAGGAGCGACTGTTCGCGAGGCTTCTCGACGGCCTGGGCGGCATCGACGCGGTGACCCTGCACGGCTCGCCGAAGCGGCGTACCCCGACGGCCCTGTTCTCGCTGTCCGGGCTCGCCCCCGGCGAGGCATACCAGGCACTCGCGGACCGGGATGTCAACGCGCCGGCCAGCAGCTTCTACGCGATCGAGGCGGTGCGCTGGATCGGTCTCGGCGACGAAGGCGCTGTCCGGGCCGGCCTCGCGTCCTACACGAGCGACGAGGACGTCGACCGGCTCGTCGCCGCCGTCCGCGAGATCGCCCGATGAGCCGACTCCTCGTCTAAGCCTCGGGGTCGGCCATCACCATGAACGGCACGCCCTGGTCGTCGGTGACGGCGGCCATCCGGCCGAACGGGGTGTCCCAGGCCTCCCTGATCGCCTTGCCACCCAGCCGCTGGACCTCCGCGACCGCGGCGTCGGTGTCGGCGACCTTGAAGTAGGTCTCCCAGTGAGGTGGGACCTCCGGGGCCATGTCGGCGCCGAGCTGGCCGATGCCGCCGGCGACCCGCCCGTCCACCTTGAACGTGGCGTACTCGAAACCGGGGCCGGAGAGGTCGTCGTAGTCCCAGCCGCATACCGAGGTGTAGAAGCCCTGGTTCTGCTTCCAGGCGCGCGTGAAGTTCTCGTTCCAGGTGACCGATCCTGGCTCGTTCGCGAGGCCGAAGCCGGTGTGGGCGCGCCCTTGCCAGAAGCCGACGAACGCCCCGCCAGGGTCGACCGCCATCGCCATGCGGCCGAGGTCGCCGACGTCCATCGGCTCGGCGACGACCTGGCCGCCCGCCTCGCGGACCTTCGCCATCGTGGCGTCGATGTCCTCCGTGGCGAGGTAGGTGGTCCACACGCTCGGCTGGTTGGGATCCATCTTCGGCATGAGACCGGCCACCGTTTGGCCGTCCTTGCGGCAGCTGGCGTATCCGCCGAAAGCCTCCTCGCCCTCGTCAACCTCCCAGCCGAAGAGCCCGCCGTAGAACGCCCTGGCCCTGGCGATGTCGTCGACGCCAAGGTCCACCCAGCAGGGAGTGCCCTCCGGCCAGTTCGTGTCGCGTGTCGTCATGTGACCCTCCCTCGTACGCGTGACTCTCACGACCCTGGCACCGCCGCGCGCGGACCACAAGGCAATCTCCGGTCGCTCGGCCCCGCGAGTGGTGACCTTCGGCCCGCGCCCCCGTTGCCTGCACCGTTCGATCATCGAGGCATGGAGCCCCTGACGCCGTTGGCGACAGCCTTCCTGGACGCCGAGGACGAGGACCCGAGCTGCTCCCTGGCGATCGGCGCCCTCGCGGTGTTCGAAGGCCCGGCCCCGGACTTCGAGGAGTTCGTCCGGGCGATCGAGGGCAGGTTGCCCCTGCTGCCTCGATACCGGCAGAAGCTGCGCACCGTCCCGCTCGACCTCGTCCCGCCGGTCTGGTCGGCCGACCCCGAGTTCGATGTCCGCTGGCACATCCGTAACACCGCTCTCCCCGCCCCCGGTGGCCGTGAGGAGCTGGGACGCCTGATGGCACGCGTCATGGGGGCGCGCATGGACCGCGGGCGGCCGTTGTGGGAGTACTGGTTCGTCGAAGGTCTCGCCGACGGCCGCTGGGCCTTCATCTCCAAGCTCCACCACAGCATGGTGGACGGGGTGTCGGGCTCGGACATCTTCCGGCTCGTCCTGGACCCGACGCCCGAGCCACGGGAGGGCGTGGAGGACCACTGGGAGCCCGAGGCCGCGCCCTCCGTCCTCGTGATGGCCGCGCGGAGCCTCCGGCAGCTGGCCACGTGGCCGCTGACCACGGCGAGGCTCCTCACCGGATCGCTCCGGTCCCCGCGAGCGCTGGTACGACGCGCGGGGCGGACGGCTCTGGGCCTGGCCACGCTCAGCCGGGCGGCCGCCCCTGCCAGCAGCTCGTCGCTGGTGGGCCCGATCGGCCAGGCCCGCAGATACACCTGGACCACGGTGCCCCTCGACGACATCCGCACGGTCCGCCACGCCCTCGGCGGCACGATCAACGACGTGGCGCTGACCTTGGTCAGTGGCGGGTTCCGGGAGCTGCTGCTCTCCCGTGGCGAGACTCCCACCCCGCACATGCTTCGGTCCCTGGTGCCCGTCTCGACCAGGCAACCGGGCAGGGAGTCGGTCCCCGACAACCAGGTCTCACTCATGCTTCCCTACCTGCCCGCCGACATCGCGGACCCGGTCAAGAGGCTCCACGCGGTCCGAGAGCGGATCGCGAAGCTCCGCGCAGAGCACGAGCCCGAGGCCGGCCAGAGCATCACCACGATCGCGGAGCACAGCCCCTTCGCGCCCGTGGCGCTCGGGATCCGCCTTGCCTTCCACCTCCCGCAACGGCAGATCGTCACGGTCACCACGAACGTGCCGGGCCCCCGGCTCACCCTGTACGCGCTAGGCCGCGAGATGGTGCAGCTGATGCCGTTCGTGCCCATCGCGGACCGGGTCCGGATCGGCGTCGCGATGTACTCCTACCGCGGCAGGCTGGCCTTCGGCATCACGGGCGACTACGACACGGTGCCGGACATCGAGGTCCTCGCCACGGGCATCGACCGGTCCATGGAGCAGCTCCTCACAGCCAGCCACCACCAGCCGGCGTGACGCCTCAGGGGACGATCACGAGCTTCCCCGTCGTGCGACGGGCCTCGAGGTCCTCGTGGGCCCCGGCCGCGTCCTCGAGCGCGTAGCGACCTCCGACCCGGACGTCGAGGCGCCCGTCGGCGACGAGCCCGAACACCGCTAGGGAGCGTTCGAGGAGCTCCTCGCGCGTCGCGATGTAGTGGGCGAGAGACGGACGGGTGAGGAACAGCGAGCCCTTGCGGTTGAGCACCTGCGGGTCCAGGGGTGGCACGGCGCCGCTGGACGCCCCGAAGAGCACCATCATCCCGCGCGGGACGAGACAGTCGAGCCCTGCGTCGAAGGTCGACCGGCCCACGCCGTCGTACACCACGTCGACACCGCGGCCGTCCGTCAGCCGGCGGACCTCCTCCACGACGTCCGCCTCCGTGTAGCGGATCACCTCGGCCGCCCCGGCTCCCCGGGCAAGCTCCGCCTTCTCCTCCGTCGAGGTCGTCGCGAGGACCCGCACGCCCTTGTCGGCGAGCATCTGCGTGAGCAGCAGCCCCACCCCGCCGGCGGCTGCATGGAGGAGCGCTGTCTGCCCGGGTCGGGCCGGGTATGTGGACGTCGAGAGGAACTGCGCCGTCATCCCCTGGAGCAGCACCGCTGCCGCGTCGACCAGGTCGACCGTCTCGGGCACCGGCACGACTCGGTCGGCGGGCACGACGACCTGCTCGGCGTAGCCCGCGCCGTCGACCATCGCCCAGGCCACCCGGTCTCCGACGGCGACGCCGCTCACGCCGCCGCCGACCGCCCGCACCGTCCCGCCACCCTCAGCACCGACGACGAACGGCACCTGCATGGGGTACGCACCCGTGCGCTTGTACACGTCGATGAAGTTCACGCCGGCCGCGGCCACCTCCACCCGCACCTCGCCCGGTCCCGGCTCCGGGACGACGATGTCCCTCACCTCGAGGGCCTCCGGGCCCCCCGTCCGCTCCACGACGACAGCGCGCACATCTCCTCCTGATGCAGGTTTCGACCTCGACGGCCACCGTAGACCGCGAACCGAACAATTCCCCTCTTGCGTGACGCCGCGAACGGAGGACTATCAGGAGTTGCGGGGGAAGTGGTGCTTCGGACTAAGGAGGTTCGCGATGACACAGCGCCACGAACTCAGATGGGGAGGATTCGCCGGGCTCGGCTTCCTCGTGCTGGCCGTTCTGGCCGCACTTCTACCGGGTGTTCCTCCAAGTGTTGCCGACAGCCGGGACACGATCGCCTCGTTCGTGACCGACGGCCGCACACAGCTTCTCTTCTCTGCACTCCTCTACGCGGCATCGGCCGGACTGCTGATCTGGTTCAGCGCGGCCTTTGCCGAGGCTATCCGCGAACGCGAGGAACGCAGCGACGTCCACCTGGCCCTGATCGCGGGGACGGTGCTGGTCGGCGGAGCGATCTTCACGCTCGGCGCCGCGACGGCCGTGATGGCCTACGGCGCCCAGACGATCCCCATCGTGACCTCGGTCGCGGTCTTCAAGGGGACCATGGTGCTCGGCACGTTGATCGGCTTTGCCGCGGCGCTTCCGCTCGCGGCGGGGGGAATCGGCGTACTCCGCACCCACGTCATGCCGAACTGGCTCGGGTACGTCGGTCTGGTGGCTGCCGGGATCTCGGTGCTGGCCGGGTTCGGCATCTTCTTCGACTCGGGGACCTACGCCCCCGGCGGCTCCGTGATGCCGTACGTCTCGCTGGTCGCAGGCGGAGTCTTCGTCCTGTGCACCAGCATCTACATGGTGCGTGAGCACCTGCCCGAGGTGACGCCGATGACCTTGCCGCAGACCTGACCGACCGGCCCTGGTGGTACGCCGCGGGGGCAGGCGTACCACCAGAGGCACGGGCGGCGACTCAGGACTTCGGGAGGTTCAGGGAGCCGACCAGCGACTGCTGCAGCCGCTCCCACTGATGGGCCCACGCCTGCACAGGCGTGAGGGTGCGCTCCAAGACCTCCAGCTGCCGGTCGAGCGCGCCGAGCTCCGCCTGAAGCGCCACGATGCTGAGTCGCTTGGCATGGACCTCCTCGACGAGGACGTCGAACTCTGCTGTGAGCGGAGGCGCCTGCTCGGCCAGCTGCCGCAGCGACGACAGCATCCGCGTCACGGTGGACGGAACCGGCTCCGGGACCTTGCCGAGGGCGCCGCTCCCCGCAGTTGCCATCAGATCCACGACGGCTCGGGTCCGGTCGAGGAACACGTCGATGGTGCCTTGGAGCAGACCGTGGCGTTCGTCGCCATCTGCGTCGGATGTCGTTGTATGACGTGCCATGGCTCGATGCTCGCCCGAGCTGGACTCCCCCGGCAGAGTCGGAGGTCCTTGCTTCCCGGGCGTCTCGGCTGCCACCACCCCGACCAGGAGCAGTGAGGCGGCTCGGACGCGAGACGGCCCCCGGGTCTCGTGACCCGGGGGCCGTGGCTTCGCCGCTGCCTGCCGCGGGAGCGAGCGGACCCGGTGAGCGGCGAAGGCTTCCGACAGCTCCATCGGACTCCGGTGCGTGCCGCGTACCCCCGGACCCGCGCTTGTCGAGCTCTCAGGCCGCCCAGAACCTGCAGGCACAGGTCAGGCAGCGGCAGTACCAGTGCCCTTCACCGTTCTGGTAGGTCACCGCGTTGTCGCTCTTGCAGGAGGGGCAGCAGACCCGGCGCGAGGTGTACACGCCGAGGCTCGGGGTCATGGTCTGGCTGGGCATCTCACTCACCTCGGTCTTGTTCGAGCCGGTCGAGCTCGCAGCGAGCGGGCTCTCTCATCACCTGGAGGATCGGTAGCGCGGATGCGGCCCGTGATAGCGGTCTAGAGCGGATCGGGCCAGCAAGGCCCTTCCGGGCGGATCTGGTTGAGACACCTGCATCCAGGGCACCCCGTAAAGGGTCAATGACGACGGACCGATACAAACGGGTGGAACATCTGCCCCCGCCAGATTGGACTCGCCGTGTTGCAGAACCCCGTCTCCGTGGCCCTCCTGCTGCTGACCGGGTACTTCTTCCTCGTCGTCGCCACTCATCGACGCCGCTCCCTCAACACCAAGCACGCTCTCCTCGGGGCCGGCCTGCTGGCGACACTCACCACGGCTGCGGCCCTCATGGCCACGAACCCGGTCTGACGGGTCCTACGGCCCTTGTGGCCGTCCCGCCGTGGGGATGCATGGCCGAGTCAGACGCAGGGGAGACTCGGCCATGAACCTGCGAAAGCCTCGTCATCGGCTTCGGTAAGGACCTCGTCGATGTCATCCGCTGGGGGTGAAGCCTTTCGCCGCAGGTCGGTAGTTCACTGGATGCTCAGGGCGTTGCCATGGGACGGGGGCAGCGCCTGACGCACATCCTCGGGGAGGCGTCAGATGGACTCCTTCATCGACCGGCTGGCCGAAGCGCTCGTGGACCCCCGCACGGATCTGGTGCTGCTGCTGGGTCTGTGGGTGCCGGCGATCGTGCTCGTGCTGGCGGTACTCGCGCTGGTCGTCTGGCTCGCGCGCTCTCTCGCGCGGGACGAGGAGCGGCTGCCCTCGGGCTAGCCCCGCATCGCGGAGGGCTGCCCGACTCCGTGTCGCCGCACTGGACCAGACCCACCGGACGGGACACGCTGAGCACATGAACGTTCGGTTCGTGGATGCGTCAGGGGCGCACGAGCGACCCTCCGACGACATAGTCACGTTGTTGACGCGTGACGACGGGTTCGTCTGGGTCGACGTCCCGGCCTGGGACGACGAGGCGGTGGGGCTGCTCCAGGGACTGGGCTGTCACCCCATGGTGATCGAGGCCTGTCGCCAGCGAAACCATGTCCCCACCGTGCACTCCTACGGGGAACAGGACTTCGTGACGACCCAGTCGCCACTGCTGGGCCATGCCGGACATGTTCACCTGCTGGAGCTGGACCAGATCCTGGGGCCCAACTTCCTGGTCACGGTCCACGGACCGATCAACCCCGCAGTCGACGTCGCCGAGGCCCTGGTGGAGACCGAGGGCGCCCTTCGTCGCATCCAGTCGGGGCGCTTCCACCCGTCTTCACCGGCGGAGCTGTCCTACGCTGTCACCTCGGCGGTGGCCCGACGACAGCGGGCGTTGATCAGCGAAGTCGCGGAGAAGCTGCCCGACCTCGAGCAGCTGGTCATGGAGTCGCCGCTCACCGAGCCTGAGGAGCTGTTGGAACGGCTGTTCCTGATCCGGCACGAGCTCATCGCCACCCGCACCATGGCCTCGCAATGCTGTGAGGTCTGGGCACGGCTGGCGGGACTCGCCAGGCTCGTCGACGCAGCGGAGCGGGAGTACGCCCGTGACCTCGCCGACCAGTTCCAACGAGTCCGGTCGATCGCCGACGGCGAGGCACAGTTCCTCGTCGGCGTGATCGAGCTCTACCACACCAGGGTCAACACGAAGATGACCGTCGCGATGGAGCGGCTCGCCGTGATCGCCGCGATCACCCTGCCGATCACCGCGGTCGCGTCGATCGAGGGAATGAACATGATCATCGCGGTCCGCGAGAACCTCGTGGAGCTCGGAGTTGTGCTGGTCATCATGGCCGCAATGAGTGCTTGGCTGCTGCGCTGGGCGCGTCGGCAGGGCTGGTGGTGAACGGTCGAGGGAAGCCCCCGGTAGAAAATCCGCTTGTCCCATCCGTGACCTTGCGCGACGCTGCGCACAGTGAACGCATATCGCACGTGGATGGTCTACCGCGGCGTGTGGGGGTTCGTCGGCACGCTGTCGTGGACCACCACCGCGGTGTACTTCGTGCGCGACGTAGGAATGTCACCGCTCCAGCTCGTGCTTGCGGGCACGGCTCTCGAGGTTGCGTATTTCCTGTTCGAGGTCCCCACGGGGATCGTCGCGGACACGTACTCCCGCAAGGTCTCGGTCGTCATCGCCGCCCTCGTCTCCGGCGTCGCCATGATCGGCATCGGGGTGCGGCCGGCGTTCCCCACGATCATCGCGGGGATGGCGTTGTGGGGGTTCGCGTGGACCTTCCGCAGCGGGGCTGAGGACGCCTGGCTGGCCGACGAGCTCGACCGTGAACGCTTGGGCGCCGCCTACCAACGCAGCGCTCAGCTCGCCCGTCTCACCGGCCTGCTCGGCATCACGGCCGCCGTCGTCCTCGCCGCGGTCGACCTCCAGTTGCCGTTCATCGTCGCCGGCGGTACGGCGGTCGTGCTCGGTGTGTTCCTCCTGGCCCGGATGCCCGAGCACGGGTTCGTGCGACCCGAACGCAACCCGGCTCACGGCGTACTCCGGTCTGCCAGGACGACCATGGGCAAGGGAGCAGCTCTCGTCCGCACGACGCCGATCCTCCTGCTCGTCCTCGGCATCTTCCTGTTCACCGGAGCGTTCGAGGAGGGCTTCGACCGTCTCTGGGAGGCCCAGCTGCTGCTGCAGGTCGGCCTGCCGGAGCTCGGCGTGCTCGGAGAGGTCGGCTGGTTCGGGATCCTCGGCGCAGCGACCCTGCTCACGTCCATCGCCGTGGCCGCGCCCACTGTCAGGCGGATCGAGTCCCTGGACCCCGCACGACTGGCGAAGCTGCTGCTGGCGCTCCACGGGGCCCTCATGATCTGTGCCCTCGCGTTCGCCCTCTCGGCCTCGGTGATCCCCGCCGCGACGGCGTACCTCGCCACCACCGTCCTACGGGACCTCGCGGCGCCTTCCTTCGCGACCTGGCTCAACGGCACCGTCACCGACTCGTCCGTGAGGGCCACCGCCCTGTCCACGACGAGCCTCGCCGGCAGCCTGGGAGAGTGGACCGGAGGCCCTGCGCTGGGGTTCGTCGGCACCCGGTGGAGCATCCGGGCGGCTCTGGCGACCGGCGCGCTCCTGCTCGCGCCGACCCTGCTCCTGTTCGGCCGGGCGATCCGTCATCACGGCGTGGAACCCGAGCTCGCGGGCAGAAGTACGCCGGTAGGCAGCACCGCCGCGTACGCTGTTACACCCGTCAAGAGTGAGGAGCAGTCATGACTGTCGTGACGGTAGGCGTCGTCTTGTTGGTGGTGCTCTTGGCGGCATGCGTTGTCGTTCTGTACCGACGCCGCGGCAACGCTGGGACAACGGGCGCCCATGGCCGCTCCGCGGCAGAGCTCGACGCCGCGGCAAGGTCCGCAAGCGCACGGGGCACTGACCGCCAGGGGACGGGGCCCTTCTAGCCCGCCCCCAGACGACGAACCGCGGCCGCGTCGCGTTCCGAGTGCGCTGCTTCCTGCCTCAGACGTTGAAGCGGAACTCCACCACGTCACCGTCCTGCATGACGTAGTCCTTGCCCTCCATGCGCACCTTGCCCGCCGACTTCGCGGCTGCCATGGACCCGGCCTCCATCAGGTCGTCGTAGGAGACGATCTCCGCCTTGATGAACCCGCGCTGGAAGTCGGTGTGGATCACGCCCGCCGCCTCGGGAGCGGTCGCGCCCTTGGGGATCGTCCAGGCGCGCGCCTCCTTCGGACCCGCAGTGAGATAGGTCTGCAGGCCGAGGGTGTCGAAGCCGACCCGTGCGAGTACGTCGAGGCCCGGCTCCTCGACCCCCATCTCGTGGAGCATCTCGCGGGCCTCGTCCTCGTCGTCGAGCTCGACCAGCTCGGCCTCGAACTTCGCGTCGAGGAAGATCGCTTCCGACGGAGCGACGAGGTCGCGCATCTTCTTCTTCAGCTCCTCGTCGCCGAGCTCGTCGCTGTCGCAGTTGAAGACGTAGAGATAGGGCTTGGCGGTCAGCAGCATCAGCTCCCGCAACAGCGACTTGTCGATCGACGTGGCGATGATCGGCGTACCGGCCTCGAGGGCCTCCTTCGCCTCCTTCGCAGCCGCCACCACCTGGGCCAGCTCCTTCTTCCCCTTGGCCTCCTTCTCGAGCCGGGGCAGTGCCTTCTCGACAGTCTGCAGGTCCGCGAGGATCAGCTCGGTCTGGATCGTGGAGATGTCGTTGGCCGGGTTCACCTCACCCTCGACGTGGGAGACGTCCTCGTCGCGGAAGACGCGGGTCACCTGGCAGATCGCAGCCGACTCGCGGATGTGGGAGAGGAACTTGTTGCCCAGGCCCTCACCCTCGGACGCGCCCCGCACGATGCCCGCGATGTCGACGAACTCCACCGTGGCCGGGATCACCTTCGCCGAGTCGAACAGCTCGGCCAGCTTGGGCAGACGCGCGTCCGGCACACCGACGACGCCGACGTTGGGCTCGATGGTGGCGAACGGGTAGTTCGCGGCGAGCACGTCGTTCTTGGTCAGCGCGTTGAAGAGGGTCGACTTGCCAGCGTTGGGGAGCCCGACGATTCCGATGGTGAGAGCCACGGGCGGCCACTCTACGTCGCGGCGGCGTGCCCAGACGAATCGATCCGTAGGGTGACGCCCATGCGTATCGCCACATTCAACGTCAACTCGATCCGCTCCCGGATCGGCCGCGTCGAGGCCCTGCTGGAGCGACATGACATCGACGTGCTGGCGATCCAGGAGACCAAGGCTCGCGACGACCAGTGGCCGATCATGGGACTCGAGGCGCTGGGCTACGAGGTCGCTACCCACGGCTTCGACCAGTGGAACGGTGTCGCCATCGCAAGCCGGGTGGGACTGTCCGACGTACGCCGAGGGTTCGAGGACATGCCGCAGTGGGGGGAGCCGCTGACCTCCGAGGCCCGCGCTCTCGGGGCAACCTGCGGTGGGGTCCAGGTCTGGTCGCTGTACGTCCCCAACGGGCGCAAGCCGGGCGACCCGCACTTCACCTACAAGCTGGCCTGGTTGGACCGGCTCCACGCCGCCGCCGCCGCATGGTTGAAGGAGGACCCGTCAGCCCAGATCGCCCTGACCGGCGACTGGAACATCGCGCCGTTCGACGAGGACGTGTTCGACATGAGCCGCTTCGTCAACAGCACGCACGTCACTCCCCAGGAGCGGGCGGCTTTCCGCGGCTTCCTGGAGTGCGGGTACGTCGACGTGGTGCGTCCGTTCGCGCCCGGGCCGGAGATCTACACCTACTGGGACTACTACCGGGAGCGGTTCGAGCGGAACCGCGGCATGCGGATCGACTTCATCCTCGGCTCCCCCGCGCTGGCGAAGCGGGTGACGGGCGGGCTCATCGACCGGGACGAGCGCGCCGGCGCGGGCGCGAGCGACCACGCGCCCGTGATCGCCGAGGTCGCCGACTGATCAGCGGCAGCCCCTCTGGAACCGGACGCCGAGAGCCATGGCGGTCTTTCTGTCCGAAGGCGTGCCCTGGCGAGGCGAACAGGTTGCGTCTCGTCGTGTCGCGGCGCGCCGGTTGCCGGAAATGTCGGCGGCGTACCGGACGATGCTGGCATGGAGATCACCACCGTCCTCTCGCTGCTGCTCGTCCTCGTCGTGGGCGTGCTGCTCGGTGTCGTCGTCGGTGCGCTCTGGGCGCGGGCGCACGCCACCGGGCCGGACGAGAGCGCCCGACTTGCACTCGAGGCCCGGGCAGCCGACCAGGCCGTCGTGAAGGAGGGCCTGGAGCGGCTCCACGACCAGATGCGCGATCTGGAGCAGCACCGGATCTCCTGGCAGAGTCAGCTGCGCGAGCAGGTGGAGAACGTCCGCCACTCCACTGACACGTTGCGACGCGAGACCGCGGCGCTCTCGACCGCGCTTCGGAAGCCGCAGGTCCGCGGTCGCTGGGGGGAGCTGCACCTGAGGCGTGCCGTGGAGCTCGCGGGCCTCGTCGCGCGGTGCGACTTCGCCGAGCAGGTCTCGGTGCGCCACGACGACGGTCTCCTGCGCCCGGATCTCGTGGTGAACCTCGCGGGCGGCAAGAGCGTGGTTGTCGACGCGAAGGTGCCCCTCGACGCGTTCCTGGACGCCACCGGAGCTGACTCCGACGAGGAGCGGGACACGCACCTTGCCCGTCACGCCCGCCAGCTGCGTCAGCACGTCGACACGCTGGGCGCGAAGGCCTACTGGCGCTCGCTGCCCGCCACCCCGGAGTTCGTGGTGCTCTTCGTGCCCGGGGAGTCGTTCCTTTCGGCCGCGCTCGAGGCCGAGCCGGGTCTTCTCGACTACGCCGCGTCCCGCCAGGTGGTCCTCTCCACCCCCACGACGCTGATCGCCTTGCTCCGCACGGTGGCCTACGCGTGGACCCAGGAGGCACTCGCCGACAAGGCCCGGGACATCCACGCCCTCGGCCGGGAGCTCTACGACCGGCTCGGCGTCATGAGCACCCACCTCGACAAGCTCGGCCGCTCCCTGACCGGTGCCGTCACCAGCTACAACAAGGCGATCGGCTCCCTCGAGACGCGTGTCCTGGTCTCCGCCCGGAAGTTCAGGGAGATGGAGGTCTCACACGACGAGCTGCCGTCCCCGGGACCCGTCACGGAGGCGGCACGTCCGTTGACTGCGGCCGAGCTGCTGGAGGAGGTGGCTGAGCAGCGACCCGAACTTCCCGCCGCGCCCCCGGGGCCTGACACGGCGCGTCGCGCACGATCGGCCTGAGCTCCGTCCTACCGTGTGTGCCGTGAGCCACACGCCCACACGACCTCACCACCGGTCGAGCACGCGTGCCCGGACGCTCTGGGACGAGGGCCATCGACCCGGCCCCCAGGTCGTCGTTCTCTCGGTCCTGTCGGCACTCGCCGTTGCGCGACTTGACCTGCTCCTGACCCACAAGCTGTCGCTGGTCTTCGACGTGGTGTTCGTCATGGTCTGCGTGGCGGCGGCACTGGCCATCAGACCCCGCGACTTCTTCGCCGTCGGGGTTCTCCCCCCGCTCCTCATGTTCGCGACGGTGACGTTGTTCGCGATCACCGCCCGGTCGGCTGTTGCGGAGAAGGTCGACGGCCTGGTCCAGGCTGTGGTGTCTGGGCTCGCGCATCATGCCGGCGCACTCATCGCGGGCTACGCGCTCACGCTCGGCGTCCTGGCCCTGCGTCAGGTCGCGCTGCGCAACTCGGGACGGCTGCGCCGCTTGGCCTGAGCAGTGTCAGGCAGTCGCCTCGTCCAGCGGCTGGACGCGCTGGCTGCTGATCCAGCTCAGCCGGCCGTGGACCGACACGAGCGTCTGGCGACCTCGGCGAGTGACACGCTCCGCGTGCGCCCGGGCGACGAAGCTACGGTCTGCGAGCGTCACGAGGACGAACTGCTCCTGTGAGGCACCGTCACCGAGGCGCCGGGGGTGGGCTGTCCCGAAGCGGTTGATGGTCGCGGCGAACTTGACGGGAAAGGCCTGAACCTGAACGGACATCGACGGACCTGTCTGGTGCGTGAGAGCGCAGCCGTCTTCTTGACCGCCCGTGCTTCGTACCCCGGCCGCCGCCCCCTATGCACCCTTTGCCGGACTCATATGTGCGCAGTGCCCGAAGAGAGGGCCAGGGGAGATCGCGTCGACCGACCTACTTTCCTGCCTTCTCCGCGGCCCGCATGTCGCGCCTGAGCTCTGGCGGAAGCGCGAAGATCAGCGACTCCTCTGCGGTGTGGACGGCCTTGGCGTCCGGGTAGCCGCGCTCGGCCAGGAAGCCCAGAACACCCTCGACGAGGTCATCAGGAACCGACGCCCCGGAGGTGACGCTGACCGTTTCGACACCCTCGAGCCAGGCCTCGTCGATCTCGCTGGCGTCGTCGACCCTGTGGGCCGCCTTGGCGCCCGCCTCGAGAGCCACCTCGACCAGCCGGACGGAGTTGGAGGAGTTGCCGGAGCCGACCACGATCACCAGATCGGCGTTGCGCGAAATCTCCTTGATCGCCATCTGACGGTTCTGTGTCGCGTAGCAGATGTCGTCGGACGGCGGGTCGAGGAGCTGGGGGAACCGCTCACGGATGGCGGCGACGGTCTCCATCGTCTCGTCTACCGAGAGCGTGGTCTGCGACAGCCAGGCCACCTTCGACGGGTCGCGGACCTCGATCTTCGCGACGTCCTCAGGGCTCTGCACGAGCTTGATGTGCTGCGGGGCCTCGCCGGCCGTGCCCTCGACCTCTTCGTGACCCGCGTGGCCGATGAGCAGGATGTCGTAGTCCTCGTTGGCGAACCGACGAGCCTCGTGGTGGACCTTCGTCACGAGAGGGCACGTGGCGTCGATGGTCTTCAACGACCGGCGCTCTGCCTGCCGGTGGACCTCAGGTGACACGCCGTGGGCCGAGAAGACGACCGTCGCGCCCTCGGGCACCTCCGCGAGCTCCTCCACGAAGACCGCTCCGCGCGACTCGAGGTCGGCGACGACGTGCTTGTTGTGGACGATCTGCTTGCGCACGTAGACGGGCGCGCCGTAGAGGTCCAGCGCCTTCTCGACCGTGATCACGGCCCGGTCCACGCCCGCGCAGTAGCCGCGGGGGGCCGCCAGCAGAACAGCCCGCTCGGCGGCCGCGGCGTCCAGGACAGGGGGCATCCCCAGGTCGGAAGTGCTCATGCGCCCCATCGTAGGTGGTCTGCTTTAGGGTTCCAGGCGTGGCCATCCAGACCTCACCGGAGCATCCGGCGCCCGTCCGCCAGATCGCCAGCGCGATCTCGGGGTGGATCGACCGGCTCGGTGCGGTGTGGGTCGAGGGCCAGATCGCACAGATGAACCGCCGCCAGGGCATGAACACCGTCTTCCTGACCCTCCGCGACACCGTGGCCGACATCTCCGTCCCGGTGACCTGCTCGCGCCAGGTCTTCGACTCGCTCAACCCGCCGGTGGTCGAGGGCGCCAGCGTGGTCATCTTCGCCAAGCCGTCCTACTACCCGAACCGCGGCACCCTCAGCCTCTACGCCACCGACATCCGGATGGTCGGCCTGGGCGAGCTCCTCGCCCGTCTGGAGCGCAGGCGCCAGCTCCTGGCGGCAGAGGGGCTCTTCGCCCGCGAGCTGAAACGCCCCCTCCCCTTCCTCCCGGGCAAGATCGGCCTCGTCACCGCCCACAACTCGGCTGCGGAGCGAGACGTCCTCGAGAACGCCCGTCGCCGCTGGCCGGCCGTGTGCTTCGACGTCCGCTATGCCTCGATGCAGGGCCAGAACGCCGCTCGAGAGGTGATCGAGGCGGTGACCGCGCTCGACCGCGACCCGGAGGTCGAGGTCATCATCATCGCGAGGGGTGGCGGGTCGGTGGAGGACCTGCTGCCCTTCTCCGACGAGGGCCTGATCCGCGCCGTTCACAAGGTGCGCACGACGGTCGTCTCGGCGATCGGCCACGAGCCGGACACTCCCCTCCTGGACCTTGTCGCGGACGTCCGGGCGTCCACCCCCACTGACGCCGCGAAGATGGTGGTCCCCGATGTCGCGGAGGAGATCGACCGGATCACGCGACTGCGCGAGCGTGCCCGCAACGTGGTGACCGGCTGGCTCAGCCAGCAGCAGCACCAGCTCGACGCCGTGCGCGCCAGGCCGAGCCTCGCCAACCCTCGCAGCGGTCTCGACGAGCGTTCCCGAGACATCACCGAGCTGTGTGCGCGCACGCGGCGCACCCTCCACCACCAGCTCGACCGGGCCCACAACGACCTCGAGCACCAGCTCGCCCGGGTGCGCAGCCTCTCCCCGCTCGCAACGCTCGAGCGTGGCTACGCCGTGGTCCAGGACGGCGAGGGCCACGTCCTGACGGGCATCTCCCAGGTCGAACCAGGCCAGGAGCTCCACGTCCGCGTCCGGGACGGCCGGGTCCACGTCACCGTCAGCGGGATCACGGCGGAGCCCAAGGCAGCCACCGACCCGGGCCCGGACGCCCAGCACAGCACCACTGACACCGCCACCGAGGAGCAGAGGCCATGACCGAGCAGCAGGGCCCGTCCGAGCAGCTGAGCTACGAGCAGGCCCGTGAGGAGCTCGTCGAGGTCGTGCGCCGCCTCGAGAGTGGCGGCACGAACCTCGAGGAGTCGCTCGAGCTGTGGGAGCGGGGCGAGAAGCTCGCGCAGATCTGTCAGTCCTGGCTCGACGGCGCGAAGCAGCGCCTCGACGCGGCGATCGCGACGGACGAGGAGCCCTGACCCTGAGGTCGACCCCAGGGTCGGGCCGGGGGTCGAACCAGCGCATTCCCTGATGTGCGAGACGCCTCGCGGGGGCGACGCTTCGGTGCATGATCACAGTCGAAGCTCTCACCAAGAAGTACGGCGGTTTCAGCGCCGTCGACGACATCTCCTTCACTGCCGAGGCTGGTCGCGTCACCGGCTTTCTCGGGCCCAACGGTGCCGGCAAGTCGACCACACTGCGTGTCGTGGTCGGCCTGACCGCCCCGACCTCCGGGATCGCCACCATCTCCGGCCGGCGCTTCGTCGACCTGCCGAACCCGGGAGCGGAGGTCGGTGTCCTGCTCGACGCCTCGGCGCAGCACGCCGGCCGCACGGGGCGGGAGACTCTCGCCGTCGCCCAGCGCACGATGGGGCTGCCGGCCCGCCGGGTATCCGAGATGCTCGACCTGGTCGGCCTCAGCGAGACCGAGGCCGGCCGTCGGGTGCGCAACTACTCGCTCGGGATGCGCCAGCGGCTCGGCATCGCGACCGCCCTGATCGGCGAGCCCTCTGTTCTCGTCCTCGACGAGCCCGCCAACGGGCTCGACCCAGCTGGCATCCGCTGGATGCGCGACCTGCTCCGCGACTACGCCGACCGCGGCGGGACCGTGCTGCTCTCCTCACACCTGCTGAGCGAGATCGAGGCCATCGCCGACGACCTCGTCGTGATCGGCCGGGGCCGGATCGCGGCGCAGGGAACGAAGGCCGAGCTCCTCCAGACGACGGGGACCGTCGTGCGCAGCCCACGCCTGGAGGACCTACGGCGGGCACTCAGCGCCTCCGGCCTCAGAGTGACCGCCACCGGTCGTGACGCGCTACGCACCGACGCCGACCCCGAGCTGGTGGGACAGATCGCGCTGCACACGGGCCTGGCCCTGAGCGAGCTGAGGTCCGCCGAGAGCACGGGGCTGGAGGAGATCTTCCTCGAGCTCACCGCAGAGACACAACGAGAAGGAGCAGCGGCATGACCGCGATCGCAGTGGAACAACCGATCTCCGGTTCCCGAGCCGCGGCTCGCCCGGTGCCTTGGTCCCGGCTCACGGCCGTCGAGCTGCGCAAGATGTTCAACACCAGGTCCGGCTTCTGGTTGATGGCGAGCATCGTCATCACCGCGCTCCTCGCGACCGGGGCGGTGATCCTGTTCGCCCCCGACGAGGAGATCAGCTACGGCGCCTTCGCCACCGCGTTCGGCTTCCCGATGGCGGTCATCCTGCCGATGGTCGCGATCTTGTCGGTGACCAGCGAGTGGAGCCAGCGCAGCGGCCTGACCACGTTCACCCTGGTCCCTCGCCGCGGTCGCGTCATCGCAGCCAAGGCCGCCGCCGCCGTCGCCGTAGGCGTGGTGTCGATCCCGCTGGCCTTCGCCATCGGCGCTGTCGGCAACGTGGCGGGGTCGGCTCTTGCTGGGACCGACCTGGTCTGGGACGTCTCGATCACCCAGGCGTTGTACATCGTCCTCGCCAACGTGCTGGGCCTGCTGGTCGGCTTCATGCTGGGTGTGCTGATCCGCAGCTCCGCCGGTGCGATCGTGGCCTACTTCGTCTACTCCCTTCTGCTGCCCACCCTTGCGGGGCT
>DASVBF010000099.1:0-6792 GCA_036375975.1 Nocardioidaceae bacterium
GCGAGTGGCTGCACGCTTCACGACTCAGCAGTGACGCGCTCGAAACCGGAGAGGCACGGCGCCGGGCCCGTGGACCGCTGGCGGGCAATGGCCCAGGGCTTCAGAAGCAGCGGTCAACGGACGAACGTCCGGATCCGCCGCCGATAGTGAAAGTCGAAACTGCCGATGAGTGGGCGCGCGGCTCCAGCGGCGACGACGCGGAGTTGGCTGCTAGTAGACCGCGCGCAAGACATGCCGCAGGAAGCCGAGAGCCGCAAGGAAGAAGAGAATCGCGATCGCGCCGTACCAGTAGCGCAGCAACGTTGAGTCCTGCAGGTACGTGGCTACGCAGAACAAGCAAGCGATCACGAGGGATACGGTCACCATCCATGTCGCGGTCCGTCGGCTGTACGAGCGGCGGGCCGTCACGTCGGCGCCTGATGCCAGTCCATGGCTGCAAGTCACCCGAGAAAACGGCGAGCGATGCCCGCACCCCGTGCGAGGCAATCCAGTCATGAGTGCCCGTTCATGCCAGATAGCAAGAGCGCGACCGCCTTGCCGCGAGAGTCTAGGCTCGAGCCTCATCCGGAATTGCCGATGAGCGGTCGCGGCGGATGCCTGGGAAGCAAGGCCGAAGGACCTCGCCCCGACCTTCGGACGTCACCTGGTGCGTCGGGTGCTCCCGTCGGCGAGGTGCACGGTGTACGACCACGTCTCGGCAGGGTGGTCGGAGCTCTGCTTGCTGGACGGCCACCACGCAGCGAACCGGTTGCCGGAAACCGAGGCCTCGATGTCGAGACCCGAGGAGGTGTGCACGGTGACACCGGTGACGTCGCTGCCCACGTAGCCCTCGACCCAGAGGAACCAGCCCTCGTCGGTGTTGCCCTGCATGTTCGTGTTCTCGTCGATGCGGTCGGGGTCGAGCGTCGGGGGAGCAGCTGGGTCCATGTCGTAGCTCCCGAAGGACTCCCTCCGGTCGGTCGGGTCCTGCCCGACGAGGTCGTCGGGCATCAGGCAGATCGCCTCCGTCCTGGGGCCGGCGAGCAGTACGTAGGTCCACCCGCCACGTCGCTCCGCCACCGCGACGCGCTCACCTCGGTCAGGTACGTCGAGGGCGGCGCGGCAGGTGGTGGCGGCCCTGGCCGCGACCACATCCGTGAGGGGCACGGGCGTCGGCGTCCACGATCCGTACGCGCTGCCCCCACCGAGCAGCAGTACGGGGGTGGCGACGCCGACGGAGCCAGCCAGACCCGCAGCCACCAGCAGCCGACTCCGCCTCCGGTGCGGTCGGCCCCGCACTTCCGGGACTGGCTCGTCGCAGGGCGTCGCCACGATGCGGGCGAACGCCGCGTCGGCCCGGTCGCGCTCCGCCTGGGTCAACTCGGTGCTCGGTGCGGGGTCGAGGTCGCGCAGGGCTGCGGCGACGGTGTCGGCACTGTGCCTTCTCATCGGGGGCTCCTCTCGGAAGCAGGGTGGCCGGGCAACGGGGCGCCGGCGGTCACGGAGTTGACCTGGCGTCGCAGGGTGCGTCGGGCACGGGACAACCGCAGGCGAAAGGCGGTGGGTGAGATGCCCAGCACCGCTGCCGCCTCGGGCGCGGTGAGCCCGTCCAGGACGGAGAGCGCGATCGCCTCTTGGTCAGACCCGCTCAGCAGCGGCCACGCTGCGGCGATGTCCACCCGGCACGCAACCAGGTCGGGATGGTGGCCGGTGTCCGCAGAACCGCGCAAGACCTCGGCGAGACGGACCGCGACGGCATCGGTCCTGTCCTCACGGCGCCGGGTGTTCTGAAGGGTCTTGCGGGCGACGCCGAAGAGCCACGCGCGCGCGGCCGACAGGTCCGCCGGGACGTCGTCAAGGCGGCGCCACGCGACGAGCATGACCTCACCGACGACGTCCTCGGCGTGCGTGGGATGCACACGTCTGCGTACGAAACGAAGAAGATCTACGTACGCCGCGTCGTAGACGTCCCGGAAGCGTTGTTCACGCTCCCGCGGCGACGAAGTCGTGGAGTCCATGCATTGTTCCTGTCCAAGATGCCACAAGTGTGTCATCCGACTTCGCCAGTCCCGCCGCGAAAGACCAGACGTCCGGATCTAGCCGCGTTCCGCGCGGCTTGCTGACGAGCGGGCGCCCAGCCCAGCAGAGTCAGGAACCGTGACGCTCAGTGCGCCGAAGCAGGTAGCGGACGGCGAAGTAAGCGAGCACGGCTGCCCCAAGGGCGACGCCCATTCCCCAGGTGTCTGCGCTCTCGCCCCACGGCAAGGGGAGGAAGACAGCGCTCTGGCAACTGGTGGGGCCATCTTCTGAAGACATGCACAAGGTGGGCCACAAGGCAACGAGGACGATGAAGCCCGCGATCCATGGGCCGAGTGTGCGCATGGCCGCACGGTAGCGTCGGACCGTGCTCAGCGACCCCCGCTGTTACGGCATCGCAACGTCCGGATTCGCCGCTGTCCGATCGCACCAACATGCCGACGAGCGGATGCCCGGCCCACCAGGGTCCTAACCTGTCGGCCATGTCGAAGACCTGGGAGGAACGCGTCGCAGCTGCCTACGCCGAGGCGGAAAGAAACCCGGACGGTTTGCTCGACGCGATCGCGCGTCTGACGGCACCACTTGACGCCGACGATCCGCTTCGGCCGTTCGAGATCGCATCAGCCCACGACTACCTGGGCCGGGAAGCCGAGGCGATCCCGCTGTATCGGCGAGCACTGGAGCTAGGTCTGTCCGGGGAGCAGCGCCTTCGGTGCCAGATACAACTCGCCTCCAGCCTGCGCAACGTCGGGCGCGCTGACGAAGGCGCAAACGTGTTGGCGCCGCTCTTGTCCGCGACAACCGGGAGTGCGCAGGACTGGGTGCGATCGTTTCTCGCGCTGTGCCTGGCATCAGCGGGTGAGCCCACTAAGGCCACGGGTGTGGCGCTTGAAGGCCTGTCTGCTCACCTGACGTCCTACCAGGAGCCTGTTCGCCGTTATGCCCGGCGGCTGTATGAGGACGGTTGAACCGCCTCTCCGCGACTGAGGCAGCCAGTCATCCGCTCATGCCGCTGTCCGCGCTCTCGTGCCGATCACAGCGAGTTTGTGGACCTGGCGGGCGCGGCGTTCGACTGTGCCACCAAACTCGTCACCGAGGAGTTCCCCGCGCACGTCTCTGCGCCCGGCCGAGGGCCTGGCGTACGAACTCGTCCCACATCTCGTCCTCCTCGGGATCGGGTTCGTCTCGGTGGTCTTCGAACATCGGTTGGCCCAGCAGCTGCCGGTCAGGTGGCGCACTGTCGCCTTCCGGGGCGTGCGAGCCTGCCAGCGCTGCCACACCTCCGTGAGCCACCCGCGCTCGTCCGGGTGGAGCTGGTCGCGGTTGTCGTCAAGGACGGCCGAAACCTTCACCGACCCGTGCAGTAAGTCGGCGTTCCGAGCGCCCCGCGAGCTGTGCGCCCGTGAGGGCATTTCGCGAGACAAGTACCTTCCGGGCGCTATGACGGGAGGTGGCGGGTCCTGATCAGCTCGACCGCGATTTCGTGCAGCTTCACGTTGCTCTGCTGCGAGATCCGTTTGAGCACTGCAAAAGCGCGCACTGCGTCGATGTCGTAGCGATCCATCACGATGCCGGTTGCCTGCCCGATCAGCGACCTGGAGTCCAGTGCGAGGTCCATGTGCTCCTCCTGTCGCGCAACCTTGATTGCGATCGCCGTGTGTGCGGCGAAGGAGAGACCGCTCTCCACGTCAGCCCCCGTGAACGCGTGCGGTCGTGTGGCGTAGAGACTGAGGGCGCCAAGCCGCTCCTTCTGCGTGAACATCCGGAAGCTCAGCATGCTCCCGATCCCGGCTTCTTCCGCAGTTCGTGGACCCCATGCTCCCCAGCGCTTCTCAGCCGCGAGGTCCGGACAGGAAACGACTTCCTCCTCCCGGATCGCTGTCAGGCACGGGCCCTCACCGAGTTCTTGCTGGATTCGATCCGCCTGGAACCCGCGTTCACCTGTAGAAGCCGGCGTCTCGACGATGCGCCCGCGATGGACCAGCGAGATCGCAGCGTCTTCGGCACCGTCAACAACTTCGACGGCAAGTGTCACGGCTAGGTCCATGGTCTCCCCCGAGCCCTCCTCAGCTTGCAGCGCGCGAGCGAGCTCAGCAATACGACGGGGCAAGGACTCGACTTCGGCCATGTCGCCACTCTCGCAGAGACGTACGTCGACCACATCCAAACGCTCGGTGGCTTCCGAGCCGAGCGCTGGGGCGTCCGCATCTTCCGCGCAGCCTGAAAGCGCAAGCTGTCGATGAGTAGGTCCGCTCGGGGTGCTATCTGTCAGGTTGCAGGCGTGGAGACATGCTGCGGCTCTTTCGACGTGGGGCCGTCGGGCGAGGGCTTCGGCGAGTTCCTGGTCGGGCTGAGCGTTGGGATCACGTCACTACCTGACGCATGAAACGGCCCGCTGTCCACGCGGCGCTGCCGATGAGCGTGCGAACGAAAAGTCAGCCGCCTCGTTCGATGGAGACTCCCCAACTTGACCCAGCCGCTGGCCTTCCGCGACTACCAGCTCGTCACCCAGGTCGGCGATCCCGACCGAGTGGTGACGGAAGTGGAGGAGCATTCCCACAGTTGCGCCGGGTGGCTGCTGGAAAAGTCGGGACACGCTCTCGATGCGCTCGCCCAGTCGACTGCTCAATGCTGTAGTTGCGCCACGTTCCACGACGAGGCGTCCGTACTCACCCATGTCGACCGAGGTGTCAACCTCGTACACCGTGATCACCAGACCGTTCAGGGTGCGAAGCCGCAGCGTGCCCAGCTCCTCAAGGGAGAGCCAGACATGCACCGGCGCGGCGGAACGTTCGCCCTCGAACTCGTGCCGGGAACTGGCGACGTCCGTGAGGACGTGTCAAGTAAGGGCTTCGGGATCGAGGCTCACCCAGCAGATGGTGACAGATGAGCGCCCGGACGTGCCGCCAATGGTGAAACGTGCCGCGGCGTGAGGGCGGGGAGTGACTGGTGCACGAATCTCGACTGCCCGTCCAACCACGTCCTGAGGGGCCTGACACGCGTCGGGTCAACGCGTCGGGGTCAACGACTACATCTGCACGGTCTGCGGCGAGGCGTTGCGCACCCCGATGAGTGCGGTCCGAGCCCACAGAGCAACGCACTGATTTGCCGCGTTCGCTCGCTTAGCAGAGTGTGCACGCCATGCGCTGCGCACTTTCGTCGACGCAGCGGGGGCGAGGACTGTTCGGCGAGCACCGTCAGTTGCGACACTCGCTGCGTGCCTGATCAAGCCTTGGCGCGACGCGTTGGCAGCCTTGCCGCGATGGTCGGCTGGGTGGGCATCGTCGCCCTTGTGAGTCTCATTGTGTTCTTCATCGTCGGGGGTCCCTTCGGCTTCATCAACGACGTGTCGAACGCCGCGCTGGCGGTGCTGGCGGGCACGCTGGCAGTCACCTGGCTACGCTCGGCGGAGCGGCCGAGTCCCTCGCTACGAGTTGCCACGGCTCTGGCGCTCTTGGGAGTGGCCGCTGCCGGGGTGGGTTCGACGCTGATCATCTACGACATCACGGGATACTTCCTGGCCGGCCTGGTGTCGGCATCCGGTTTCGCGCTGGTCGGGACCTGGCTGATCGCAGCCAACCTCTCAGCTGGAAAGCCTCCGGGCGTCAGCTCGTCTCGCCGTCAGACGATCCTGGGCGTAGTTGCCGGCTCGGTCATGGCCGTCGGATTCGTCAATGTGCCCGGCATCGTGATGGGTATCGACGACCAGGCCTCGGCGCCCCTCTGGCTGCTGGCCGCCGGGCCATGCTGGGCCGGAACCTACCTGCTCATGCCGATCTGGAGCCTTCGGCTGCATCGGTCGTCACTCGCGCCCGCCCCACGCTCTGATCGGCAGCGCCCACCAAAGGCGCCCTGACATGCCGCCGGGCGGTCGCTTGGGCGAGCGTGTCACTGCCTAGAACTGAACCCGCTGCCAGTTGGCACCGACCGCCCAGTCGGGCTCGCCACGTAGCCACGCCCACATGCGCCTCAGGACCTCATCACCCTTCGGGAGCGTCGTGCTGAAGTGCAGAGCGGGGCCACCGTCACGGTATTCGAGCACGAACGATCCGTCCTTCTGACGCAGCGCTTGCACGTAGACCTCTGAATCACGCTCGAGGACGATCCACGGGTCGGACGAGGGCAGGTCACTTAGGATCGATTCGAGCCGTCGGTAGGTCAACGCGCCGAGACGAGTTCCGTCACCGGCCATGACGCCGATCGGTTCCCCGGGGGCGGGCCGATCCACCTTCTCGGAGCTCAGGTCAACCAGGACGAGGCTGTGACGCGCGGCCAGCTTGAGCAGAACCACGAGGTTGTTGTCGACGTCGGCGTACGTGGTCGGTACCGCGACTCCATCCGTACTCACCTGCAACGGCCAAACCGAGACCCATCCGTTGTCCTCATCCGCGGCTCCAGCCGCCTCAAGGTCAGCGAGGAAGGCGGTCAGCCGCGGGTCCGCATCGCTGGCGACCTGCTCAGATTCGAATACCGCGACTGCCGTTGCCAATGCGGCAGAGTCGTCGCCTCCCGCAGCCTCGGGCGTGAGCACGGCGAAGTCATAGCTCATGGCGCATTTCACCACACGAGAGCGGCCCAAGGATCCCGCCTGAGACGCATCGCGCCACAAGTGCGATGCCAGGAGTCTCGGATGCCGCCACGACGAGTTTGGGATTTCCTGATCTCCCGCTATCCGCGCCCATGGGAACGGGCTGCCGGCCTATGGTCCGCCGCGACGACAGTATCGACTACCCTGTCCGGTGCAAGGCCGACCGGAGTTGCAGTGAGGGTTGCAGC
>DASVBF010000137.1:0-3729 GCA_036375975.1 Nocardioidaceae bacterium
GCTGGTGGCGTCGGTGCCCGCGTCGCTCGGCGCTGACGGCCAGCCTTGGGCGGTGTCGGCGCTCACATCGTCGTACTGCGTCTTGCCGAGCGATCCCCAGCCGCACGGGCCGGACCCGGAGGCTTTCACCTGCGGGGACACGAACGATGCGGCCGAGCCGGCGGGGTTCGGTGGCGCCACGGCGGAACCGATCGCGCCGGCGACCCTGGGCTGGTTGGTGAGCTCGAAGTAGCCGCTCGCTGCCTGCACGTTCGCCAGAGACCCCGAGGTCAGTGAGCCGTCCGCCTGCACGTCGCCGACGTGGCCCTCATAGGTCGTACCGTCAGCAGCGGTCGAGACCGCGCGCAGGAATACGGAGTGGGCCTGCGTCGTGATGAGCGCCACGCTCGTCCGGCCGTCCGCGATCTCGGTATAGGTGCGGTAGGACCGGGCGCTCTGCCCCGATGTCCACGAGGTGATGACCGTGACGCCGAACAGGAGGGCGGGCGGGTCGTCCGAGCCGACCACCTGGCTGGTGTAACCGGCGGGAACCGTGGCGAGTGTGTGGGTGGTCCGCAGGAACTGGGTGTAGACGTCCTGGGTGAAGCTCGGGTAGCCAGGGATGCTCGGGTAGCTCACGTGGTAAGCCGGACCGCTGGGGAGCCCACCTGTTCCCGGAGCGTTGCTGATCCAGTTCGCCTTCGATGTCTCGCCGCCGATCGCCCGCGTGGTCGTCGCGGTGCTGAGGTCGGTGTAGTAGACGTCGAGGAGGTCGAGGAACGGTCCGTTCTGCCGGTCAACGTGGAACGGCAAGCCACGCATGGCTTCGATCCGCTGCTGCGTGATGTTCTTGGCCTGGGTCTCCAGCCTGGCCTTCTGCGACGCCCTGATGCCGGTGACGAGCACGGGAATCATGGACGCGGCCATGGTCGCCAGAATGGTGAGGGCCACCAGCACCTCGATCATCGTGAACCCGGCGTCGCCACGACGAGCCCGGAGCCCGCCCTTGGGGTTACTGCGCGAAGACACGGCTGGTCAGTCCCTTCACCTCAACGACGTAGTCGGACTTCCCGGCTCGCGTCACCGTCACGGTGCCGGCGGACGCGTTCCCTCGGGGGTAGAAGTACGCACAGGAGGACAACGCGCCGGGGCAGTCCGTGACCAGACCGGCGGTCGGCGTGAAGGACGGCGTCAGCTGCTCGTCGGCAGCAATGGGAGAGTTCGCGGACCCGACCTGGACGGCGGTGGGGCCCGAGCAGGCGTAGCGGTACGTGGTCCAGCCGGTCGTGCTGAACGAGACGCAGTAGGTGCGTCCCTCGGAGAGCGCCTGCTCCGCCGTGGTGCGCAGGAGGCTCACGACCTCGTCGCGGGTGCCGCGGTGTGCGGCGTTGCTCGCGTAGCGCGCCATGCTCATGCCGGCGATACCGGCCATGATGCCGGCGATGCTCAGGGTCACGAGCATCTCGAGCAGCGTGAACCCTCTGTCGGAGCGGTCAACTCGTGGCACGGGCTCATCCCTCCCTTGTCCATCCGGGTATCGGCTGGAGAAGTGCCTGACCTAAGCGATCGTCGGATTGCACGAGGGGCGGCACCCGATCGGGTGCCGCCCCTCGCTGAGCGCGTGACTCGTTACGGGGTGGTGTAGTCGACGGCGGAGCAGCTGGTGTTCTGCGGCTTGCCCTTCTTGCTGTCGAACCAGGCAGCAGCCTTGGTGCCGACGTTGCCGACCTGCGAGTTCGAGAAGTCCTTCAGCGAGATCGTCTGCAGGCAGAAGCCGTACTGCCCACTACCCAGGACAGTCGTGACGTCGTTGTCACCCGACTGCTTGAAGTTGTAGGGAGCAGCAGGAACCGCGCCGGCCAGCGGGTAGCTGCCGAAGTCGTCCTTCGCCTCCTCCATCTTCATGGAGTTGTTGTGCAGGTCGGCCATCAGCGCCCGGGTCCACGCCTTCTCACGCTGGTTCAGGAAGGTCGGGATGGCGATCGCGGCGAGGATGCCGATGATGATGACCACCACGAGGAGCTCGATGAGGGTGAAGCCGCCCTCGCCCTCCTCGCGGGCCTTGCGGATGCGAGCGAGCATCTGCGTGTGTCCTTTCGGGACGGGAACCGGTGAGCTGCTCGCGCCGGTCCCCTCGCCCCCCTGCGGGAGATGACCGAGGCAGCTGGGCTGACCACTGGGGTCCCCTGGCTTTGCGGCCCCGCCTCGCGACGGGTGTGCTCTTGTCTGGCCGGTGCAGCTCAATGACGAGTCAGTGATCGGGTCGGCGTGGAGCGTTCTTGAGCCCCTGCTGCCCGCAACTTTGCAGTACATCCGTTCGGGCTAGTCCTCGTCTGCCGCCTGGCGGGAGACGAGTGAGGGCCCCGCCGACAACGCGGCGAGGCCCTCGCTCGTACGGTGTGTCCGTTAGTTGACCAGGTCGAAGATCTTGAAGATGGGCATGTACAACGCGACGATCATCGACCCGACGATCCCGCCCAGGAAGGCGATCATCAGGGGCTCGAGAAGTGCGGTCAGGCTCTCCGTCGTGGCTTCCACCTGCTGGTCGTAGAACTCGGAGATCTTGTGCAGCATGGTGTCGAGGGCACCGGTGTCCTCACCGACCGCCATCATCTGCACGACCATCGGAGGGAAGACCTTGTGCTGCGACAGGGGGGCGGTCAGAGACTCACCCCGGCGGACACTCTCCTGGACGTCGCGGGTAGCTCGTGCCAGGACGATGTTGCCAGTCGTGTCGGCCACGATGTCGAGCGCCTGCAGGATCGGCACGCCTGAGTGCAGCATCGTGCCGAGGTTCCGGGCGAACCGGCTGAGCGCCACCTTCTGGAAGAGGGGGCCGAAGACCGGGACCTTGAGCTTGAACGGGTCGACGATCCCGCGGACCCTCTCGGAGTTGCGGATGCGCTTCCAGATGATGAAGCCGACGATCGTGCCCACCAGCAGGAGCGGCGCGACGAACTTCATCTGGTCGCTGAGGAAGACGAGCACCCTCGTCGGCGCGGGCAGCTTGGCACCGAGGTCATCGAACATCTTCGCGAAGATCGGGACGATGAACATCAGCATCCCGATGACCGCAAGCACGGCCATGATCAGGACCATGACAGGGTAGGTCATCGCCGACTTGATCTTGCTGCGAAGCTTGACCTCGGCCTCGTAGTTCGCGGCGATCTGGAGCAGGACCGAGTCAAGGAAGCCGCCGACCTCACCCGCACGGCACATGTTCACCATGAGTGGCGGGAAGATCATCGGGTGCTTCGCCAACGCGTTCGAGAGTGCGACGCCCGTCTCGACCTCGTTGCGCACCTCGCCCAGGACCTGGGCAAGCTTCTTGCTCTCGGTCTGCTCCGAGAGGATGGTCAGCGACCGCAAGAGCGACAGCCCGGAGTTGATCATCGTCGCGAACTGCCGGGACATCACCGCCAGGTCCTTGAGCTTGACCTTGTTGCCGAACCCAGGGATGGAGAGCTCCTTCTTCATCCCGGCGTTCGTCTGGGTGATGCTGACCGGCGCGTAACCCATGCTCTTCAGCTTGGAGGCGACCGCGGCCTGCGACTCCGCCTCCAGCTTGCCCTGGACGATCTTCCCGGACCGGTCGCGGACCGAGTACTCGTACGTCAGCGTCGCTGCCATCGCGTTGCCTCTCAGCCTCGGCCGGTGAGCCGGTTGAAGTCCTCGATGTGGTGGCACTTCTCCAGGCCGGTCTCGTAGGTGATCCGGCCCTGCCGGACCAGGTCCGCGAGATGCTGGTCC
>DASVBF010000199.1:0-13547 GCA_036375975.1 Nocardioidaceae bacterium
TCGACACCCTTGCCCGGCGCGGCGCGCGGGTCGTGCGCGTTGATAGCGGCGGGGCGCTCATCGGTGCGCTCCTCCACGACGGACTGGTGGACGAAGTCAGCTTGTTGGTACACCCGTCCCTGACAGGCCATCCCGAGCGGCCGTGGCACGGAGGTGCGGCCCTCGACTCGGTCAAGTTGCGGCTGACGCACGTCGAAGCGTTCGACGACCTCGTGTGGCTGCGCTACCGGCTCACCGACTTGGTGCTGCCACCCGGATGAGTCCAGCCCCGAGTCTGTCCCTGCACGGGCCGCCTCCAGTCCTCGGCACGAGCACCGATAGCGGCAGATGCGTGAAAGTCTGCGCACGAGTTCAGTTGGTGGCCGAACCCTTCCTGAGTGGGGGCGCGTCATGTGCCTGACGAGAGGGTATGTCGAGTGCACGTCGAACGTTGGAGGCGCAGTGGAGCATGCGTGGTTCTGGGCAGTCCTCTTTGTCCTGGGCATGGCCCTAGTCGTCTTCGACGTAGTCCGCAACAGGCGTCGACCATTGCCTCCGGACAAGAGACGGCGCAGCGAGCAGCAAGCAGCCGTCATGCTGGCATGACAGCGGGCGGCGCGCCCACAGCATCCCCTCGGCATGTCCCGTGAACGGCCGGGCCCTGCAACTCAGGCGGGAATGGGGACACATCCAGTCAGAGTGCATCCACGTCCGAGACCAGCCAGGCACCGTCGTCTCCGCGGACGAGCGTGACCACCACCCGGTTCAGATCGACCCGGGGCTCCTGCACCTGCTTCCCGGTGGTGGTCTGGTTCACGAACAAGAGCGCTTTCACCTCGTCCGGTTCCGCGGACACGACTGAGGACGCCACGACCTCGGCCTTAACGACCGACTCGGTCTCGAGGACACGCGGCCGGACCGTTGCCACCGTGTCGGAGTACTTCCTTGCGAACTCTCCGGTCATCAGGGTCTTCGCGGCGGCCACGCCCTTGTCGTAGTGCGCGTGGTCGTAGGAAAGGATCGTTTCCATGGACTCGGCGGCGACTACCTGCGCGGCACTTCGGGCGTCAGCGCGGGCGTCCTTGCGGGTCAGGTCCCAGCCGAGCAGGCCGACACCGACTGCCAGCAGCACCGCGACCCCGATGAGCAGGACGGTGAGCCGGCTGACGCGTGGGCGCGCCAACAGCCGCAGGACGGCCCCACCAGGCCCGGAGCCGCCCCCCGACGCCGCCGGGGCCTTCGGGTCCTGACGTGTCGAAGCCGGCAGCTCGACAGCCGTGGGTGCAGAGCGGTCGGCTCTCCCCTCATCGCCGACGGCCGACCGGACCCCGACCCGGCGGCTGTCTGCAACCTTGCGAGGCCGGCCCCCGGACGTGAGTGTGCTCGGGCGGTGGCCCGCGAGTCGGCGCGGCCGGGGGGTGTTGGTGGCGCTCATGAGACGAACTCCAGTTCAGAGGCCAGCCAGTCGTCGCCCTGACGGACCAGGTCCATCTGGATCCGGTAGTGGCGCGGCTGGGGCGTAGGCGTGTTGACGTTGGAAACGGTGCTGTCGGCGACGACGATCACGCGGGCGGAGTCCTGGTCAGCCGAGACGACTCCGGCGGAGAGTACCTTGCCCTTCGAGACCGACTCGTTCTGGGTCGCGAGCTCAGTCAGCTGGTCCAGGCTGCCCTCGAACTGTCGCTTGAACGCCCCAGTGGCCCCGGCGAGGACCCTGCCGGTGTCCGCCTTCACGGTCCGGTGGTCGAGCGTGGTGAACGCGAGGGCCTCCCGCTTCGCCGCGGCGAGCACGGCGGCGTACGTCTGCTCGGAGGCGCGTGCCTCGTTCCACCGCTGGCCGATCACGACGCCGCCCACCACAAGGGCGAGCACGAGTGCACCGAGGAGGAGGTCCAAGGTGCTGACCCTGCGAAGCCCCTGGCTGTCTGTCGCTGGTTGGCTCATCGCTGCTCCGTCGGTCCGATCAACATCCACTTCCACGAGTCCTCTCCGAAGAGTGCTTGTTCGCCGCCTTGCCCACCGATCGTCACGGCGTGCCCCCCGGCGGCCGACACGCGGCCAGTGGCCGGGTCGTACGGCGCAACGCGGTTGCGAGGGCCGCCCGAGCCGAAGTGCGGGGCGTACTTGGTGCCGCGCATGTTGTAGGGCGGCCCGGAGGCACAGTGCGCTGCGTAGTACGGCCTGCGGTCGGTCAGGTCGCTGCTCGGCCGCCATTCGTCGGGCGACAGGTACCCGGCCCGGCAGGCGGCAGGGTCGCCGTCGAACTGCAGCTGCACGTGGCCGTAACCGTCCCCAGGCGTCCCGGTGAACCCGCTGGAGATGATGCGCGGATAGGTGACGAGCAGCTGCTCGACCGCGGGAAGCCGGGTGGTGACGACCTGGTTCACGGTCACGAGGTTGCTGAGCAGGACCGGCATCGTCGGCTCCACGCCACGCAGCAGCGCGTCGACCTGCCTGGCAGCCCCTTGCCCGCCCTCGACGGTTCGCCGGAGGTCGGCGTCGCTTCCGCGCAGGGTGTCGGTCACGTCGGCGAGGTCGGCCGCGAACGCCCGGATGTTGCTGCCCTGCTCCCGCTGTGTCCTCAGCACTGTGCGGCCCTGCTCGAGCAGGTCAATGGTCTGCGCCTGGTTCGCACGGGCCTCGGTGACGAAGCGGTCACCTCCGTCGATCATCCGCTGCATCGGCCGGCCGGTGTCGCGGAACATGGTGCCGAGCTCGCCGATGACCGTGCGGAGGTTCTTCCTGTCCACCGACCCCACGAAGGTGTCGAGGTCGAGCAGCAGCCGCTCCTCACTGGTCGGCAGGCTCTCCTTGCCTGCCCTCACCACGTCGCCCTGCCGGAGGTACGGGGCGCTGTCCTCGTCCGGGGCGAAGTCGAGGTACTGCTCCCCCACCGCAGAGCCGTTGTGGACGAAGACGGCGCTGTCCGCGGGCACCTCCGAGCCCTCCTCGAGGGCGAGGGTCACGTCGACACCCCGTCTCGTGGGGCGCATCGAGGACACCTCCCCCACCCGGACGCCGCGGTAGGTCACCTCGCTTCCGGTGTACAGACCACCGCTGTCGGGCAACTGCGCCTCGACCGTGAATCCACGGCCCAGCACACGGTCGACCAGACCGAGGTAGCTACCGCTGACGTACACCACCCCGAGCGCGCTCATGACGGCGAACAGCGCCAGGCGGACCCGGATCCCATGCGGACTCATCCCAGGCCCCCGTCGAACAGGCCGCCGCCGCTGCCCACGATGCCGGTGCCGAGCTCGTCGGACAGGCCACCCGGCAGCCGTGGGTCCCCGGGCAGGTCGGGCTTGTCGGGCACTCCGGGCTTCCCTGGCGTGTCCGGGAGTGCCGGCACCCAGACCTCGGGAAGGTGAAGCTTGCGGCCGGACCGCTTCTCGAGCTGCGCGACGATGTTGTCGATCGAGAGGTCCATCGCGATCTCGGTGTCGGCATAGTCGCCCTGGACGACCTCGCTGGCCTCCTTCGGGAACGGGAAGCTGATGAAGAGGTCCATCGCGTTCGGCAGAGACTGACCGGCCTCGTTCAGCTTCCGCAGGATCGGACGCAGGTGCCTCAGGTCGGCGACGAGGTTCTCGCGGCTGCCCTCGATGACCCGGGCGCCGACCTCGCCGAGCCGGTCCAGGCTGCGGAGCATCCTCATCAGCTGCCTGCGCTGGTCGGCGAGCACCTTCACCGCCGGCCCCATGGTGTCGATTGCACGGACCACCGTGTCCCGCTCACGGTTGAGCGTCGCGGTCAGACGGTCGATCGCGGCCATCGCGCTGACGATCTCCTCCTTCTGCCGGTCCAGCGACGACACGGTCGTGTCGAGCTGGCCGAGGAGATGACCGATCCGGTCCTGCCTGCCCTCCATCACGTCGTTCAGCTCGACGCTGATGGTCTTGAGCTGGGCCACCCCGCCCCCGTTGAGCAGGAGCGAGAGTGCTCCGAGGACCTCCTCGACCTCCGGGTTGCGGCCCGTCGAGCTGAGCGGGAGGTGATCGCCATCGGACAGCCGGCCCTGGGGCCGCTTCCCCGGTGGGTCGAGCAGGGCGACGTACTTCTCGCCGAGCAGGCTGGTCTGGCGGATCTCGGCGACGGCGTTGTCGGGAAGATCCACCGTGTCCCTGAGCTGCATCTCCACCCCGGCGTGCCAGCCTTCGCGCCAGACGTCGGTGACCTCACCGACGGTGACGTCGTTGACCTTGACCTCCGACCGCGGGACGAGGTTCGCGACGTCCTCGAACTCCGCCGTGACCGAGAAGGCGTGGTCGGAGTCGACCGGCCGTCCGGGCAGGGGCAGGTCGTAGGCACCGTCGAACCGGCAGCCGCTCATCAGCAGCGAGCCGATGACGACGGCGGCAGTGGCCGCAACGATGCGGTGGTGAGTACGTCGGGATGCAGCACGTCGCAGGCGGAGCCTCATCGGCCACCCCCGAGGAGGTCGCGCAGCGACGTAGCGGGCCCCTGTTGGAGCCGGAGGTACCGCTTCGACACCTGACCCGAGACCGGCTGCACGGAGGCTCGGCGGTCAGCGTTCGGGTCGCTCGACGGCAGCGGCTCGAAGATCCGCGAGAACACCTTGCAGGCTTCGTCCTTGCTGGGGATGTCGGAGTTCTGGACGATGGCGCAGAGGAAGCCGTCGACGTCGTCGATGTTGGGACCCGTCTGGATGCGCGCCCCGATCGCGTTGGTGGAGCTGTCGAAGGCGATCGCGAGGTTCCCGGCGCCGACCGGTCCCTTTGCCAGCGCCGTGGCGAGGCTGTCCTTCTCCTTGACGATGCTGCGGGTGACGTCGGCGAGGGCTGCCACGTCGCCCTCGACCAGCTTCTTGTTCCCACGCACGAAGCGGTCGACCTTGCCGACCGCGTCCGCCAGGTTGGCCAACGCCGCCTGCAGCTCCTCACGCTCCCCGGCGAGCTGGCCTGACACCCCGGTCAGGTCCTCGATGAAGGCCGACACGACCCTGTCGTTCCGCGCCAGGGCAGCGATGAACAGCTGAAGCTGTCGGACCATGGCGAAGAGGTCGCCGCTGCCTTTGCCGAAGGTGTCGACAGCGCTCGAAAGGTCCCGGATCATCGCGTTCCCCTGCGCACCCTTGCCCTTCAGCGTCTTGGTGCCGGCGGAGAGGAGGGTGTCGAGCGAACCGTCGGCGTTGACCCCGTTCGGGCCGAGCGCCGTCGAGAGGTCGTCGAGGCTGGCGTAGATGCGGTCCAGCTCGACCGGGACCGCGGTGCGCTCCAGCGGGATCTCACCGCCATCGGGCATCGTCTCGCCGTTGGTGTAGGCGGGCGTGAGCTGCACGAACCTGTCCGCGACAAGCGTCGGTGTGACGATCACGGCCTGGGCGTCGGCCGGCACGTCGTACTCGTCGTCGTAGGTCATCTCCACACGGACCGAGTTGCCTTCCGGCACCACCGACGTCACCTCGCCGACGGGAACGCCGAGAATTCGGACCTCGCTCCCGACGAACAAGCTCACCGTGCGGCTGAAATGGGCGGTCAGCGTCTTGCCGTGCCCACCCTGCACGACGACGGTGGCGGCTGTGGCGGCGAGGAGGAGGAGCACCACGACCACTGCCATCGGGCGGCCCGGCATCCGGCTGACGAGGCTGGTTCGGGGAAGAGTCCTTGGGGGCATGTTCATCGTGCCTTCCTCACGCCCGGCTTGAACTCCCCGGCGAGCCCGCCGAGGTTCACCACGTAGGCGTCGAACCACGGTCCCGTGCCGACGATGTTGCCGAGGATCTCCGCATAGGGCCCCATCGCCCCGATCAGCCGCTCGACCTCGTCGCGCTTGGCGCGCAGCAGGGCAAGCACCTCGTGCACGTCACGGAGGGCAGGTCCGAGCTGCGCGCGGTTCTCTGTCACCATGCCGGAGAGCTGGTCGGCGAGCTCGGCGGTGTTCACGAGCAGCGCGTGGATCGCGTCTCGACGGGCACGCAGCTCCTGGAGGAGCGCGTCGCCCTGGCGCATCAGGGTGGTCAGGTCCCCGCGTCGGTCCGCCAGCAGCCTGCTCACCGACTCCGCCCGGTCGAGCAGGCTCTGGAGCTCGGCGTCCCGGGAGGCGATGGTGCGGGAGAGCCTCGAGACCCCCTCGAAGGTGGCGCGGATCTCCTCGCTCGACCCGTCCAGGGTGCCGGACAGGGTGTCGAGGGCCCTTCCGAGGCGCCGGGTGTCGATCTCCTCGGTGGTCGTGGACAGGTCGGACAGGACCCGGACGATGTCGTAGCCGGACTCGGTGCGGTCCAGGGGGATCGTGGACCCGCCCGGCAGGTCGCCGGTGCCGGACGAAGCGAGCTGGAGGTACTTCTCGCCGAGGAGGTTCAGCACCTTGACCGACGCAGACGTCTCGGGCCCGAGGTCGACGTCGCCCTTGACGGTGAAGTCCACGACGACGCGGTTTCCATCGAGCTGCAGCGCGTTGACCCGGCCGACCCGGATGCCGGCGACCTGCACCATGTTGCCAGGGCGCAGACCGCTGGCGTCGGTGAACACCGCGTGGTACTCCGTGCCCCGGAAGCCCGGGAACTTCTGGAGGTTGAAGGAGGCCACCATGACGACGAGGACGACCACCACGGTGATGGCGCCGAGCCGGACGACGGCGCGGTCGTTGTAGCCCCTCACTGGTCCGCACCGTCCTCGCAGCGGGCCGCGTCGCTGTGGAAGGCGAGCGAGTTCAGCTGCCGTTGCAGGTCGTCGACGCCCGGGCCCTTCAACGCAGGGAGCAGGATCCGTCCGCGGAAGTCGCAGAGGTAGTAGTTGTACCAGGAGCCGTAGGTGCCGGTGCGGGTCTGGTCGGTCATGGATTCGGGCACCCTGCGCAGCAGCTCCCGCAGCAGTGCCTGGTTCTTGGGCTTGGCGAGGGTGTGCGCGAGGACGCGCAGCTCCGCGACGTCGTCCTTGATCATCGGCCGCCCCTGCCGGAGCAGCGACGCCGTGACATCGGTGAGCTCCGCGACGTTGCTGATCGAGCTGCCGATCGCCGCCCGGTCCTCCGCCAGCCCACCGACCCAACGACGCATCTGCTTGACCAGCTCGGTCAGCTGCTCGTGACGGCTGTCCACGGTGCCGAGCATGGCGTTCAAGTTGGTCACCACCTGCCCGATGAGCTGGTCGCGATCGGCCAGGGACGAGGTGAGTGAGGCGGTGTGCGCGAGCAGGCTCTCGATGCTGCCGCCCTCACCCTGCAGCGTCCGGACCAGGTTCAGTGACAGGTCGTTGACGTCCTTCGGCGAGAGCGCTGCGAAGAGCGGCTGGAAGCCGTTGAACAGCGTGGTCAGGTCGAGGGCGGGGGTGGTCCGCTGGATGGGGATCGTCGTGCCCTCGTCGATGCGGGCACCTCCCGCCCCGCCGCGCTCGAGGGCGAGGTAGCGGTCCCCGACGAGGTTCAGGTACCGGATCTCCGCCCGGGTCTTCGTGGTCAGTGGCAAGGCGGACTTGACCGAGAAGGTGACGACCGCGCGCGTTCGGTCGAGGAGCTCCACACCGTCGACCTCACCCATGTGGATGCCCGCGACGCGAACCTCGTCGCCCGGCTGCAGCATGCTCGCGCTGGAGAAGACGGCGCGGTAGGTGCTGCTGTCGGCAAGGCTGAGCTTGCCCATGATCACCGCGAGCAGTCCGGTCACCAGGACCGAGACCAGCGTGAAGATGCCGAGCTTGACCGCCGCCGCATAGGTAGTGCTGTTCCGGCTCATGCGGGCCTCCCGGAACCCGAGCAGGCACGGAGCGCGCCGAGTCGTGGGGTGGTCATCCGCTCACCTCCGTGCCGCGGACCAGGGGCCCGTAGAGCAGCGTGGTGATCGGCGAGAAGCTGTCGGCGCGGCGGCCCGTCTGAGCTGCGAGCAGGGCTTTCACGACGGCCTGCTCGGACGCGGTGCCCGCGAAGCCGCTGGACGCGTTGAACGACGCCGGGTCGAAGGCCGCGGGGAACCCGTCCGGCGGAGGCGGTGTGAGGGAGCTGCCCTGGTGCGCGTCCTTGTCGGTCCCGTCGCGCAGTGGCTGGGGTGGGATCGGCACGGGCGGGTAAGGCAGGCCGAGACACCAGGGTCCGTGGCCCACCTCGCCGTACACCGGCTTGTCCTGCTTGCCGTAGGCATCCCGTTGCGTCGACGCGACCTCGACGTACTGCTTGATCTTGTTGCCCTGGAAGATCTCCGCGAGCCGGTCCTCGTAGCGGTCGATGCCCTTCAGCAGACAGGGGTACTCCGGGGAGTAGGTGTCGAGCAGCCGCAGCGCCGGCCGGGACAGCTCCCCCAGCCGGATCAGGCTGTCCTCGTTCGCGCCGAGCACGCGGGTCGCCGTGTCGGAGACCCCGGCGACGTCCTGGAAGAAGGAGGTCAGCTCGGCCTTTTTCTGGAGGACGGTGCGGCTGGTGACGGTCGCGTTGCGCAGGATGCGCACGACGTCCGGAGCTGCGAGGGAGTACGTCGACGCGACATCCGCGAGCAGCCTGATGTCCTCCTCGAGCGCCGGGAGGTGCCGGTTCATGCCTGTGAGATAGGAGTCGAGGTGGTCGATGGTCCGCCCGATCTGCTCGCCGCGGCCGGCCAGAGCGGTCGCCAAGGCGTTCAGGGTGGCGTTGAGGTCGGCCGGCCGGATCGCACGAAGCAGCGGGAAGAGCCGGTTGAGGACCCGGCTGAGCTCCACGGAGGTCCGCACATGGTCGGGCGGGATCACCGCGCCGTCCTGGATCGGCTCCTGGCTCGGCCGGCGGGGGCCACTGAGCGCGATGTACTTCTGCCCGAACAGCGTCGTGGGCAGGATCGTCGCCTCGACGTCCGCGGGGATCGCCTTCGCCGCAGACGGTTGCAGGGCCACCTTGATCAGCGCCTCGTCGCCGTCCTGGCCGATGTCGCGGACCTGTCCGACGAGGACCCCGTTCAGCCGCACGTCGCCGTACCTGGCGAGCTGGAGACCCGCATGCTCCGCCCGAAGGGTGATCATCACCGACGGCGTGAAGGCCTTGAGGTAGATCGCGATCGAGAGGCTCACCAGGAGCGCGACCACGGTCATCATGGCGAGACCGGCCAGGAAGAGCCTGCGGTGCTCGGCCGGCACGCCGTCTCGTCTCAGGTTGACCAGCACAGCGTCACCCCGTGATCCGAACGGTCGTCGTGGAGCCCCAGATGGCGAAGGTGAGGAAGAAGTCCGCGACGACGATCGTGACGATCGAGGAACGGATCGCGCGACCTACCGCGACGCCGACGCCTGCCGGGCCGCCTGAGGCGGTGTAGCCGTAGTAGCAGTGGATCAGGATGACGGCCACGGCCAGGAAGATGAGCTTGGCGAAGGACCACAGCATGTCGACCGGCGGCAGGAACTGCAGGAAGTAGTGGTCGTAGGTCCCCGGTGACTGGCCGTAGATGACGGTCGTGATGAGTCGTGGCGCGAGGTAGGAGGTGAGCAAGGCGACGATGTACAGGGGGATCACCGCGAGGAAGGCCGCGACCATGCGCGTCGTCACCAGGAACGGCAGCGAGGGGACGCCCATGACGTCGAGTGCGTCGATCTCCTCGCTGATCCGCATCGCGCCGAGGCGCGCGGTGTAGCCGCAGCCGACCGTCGCCGCCAGCGCGATGGCCGAGACGAGCGGAGCCACCTCACGGGTGTTGAAGTAGGCCGAGATGAACGCCGTGAACTTGGCGACCCCGAGCTGGCTGAGCGAGGCGTACCCCTGGATGCCGACCTCGGTGCCGGCGAAGAACGCGAGGAACGCGATCACACCGACGGTCCCGGCGATCAGCGACAGACCGCCCGCCCCGAACGCGACCTCCGCGAGGGTCTTGGAGATCTCCCGCTGGTACTTCCGCACGGCGACCGGGGTCCAGGCAAGTGCCTTGAGGTAGAACAGCAGCTGGTCGCCGTACTCCTCGACCCGCTTGCGCTGGGTTCGTACGACGGACGCTCCGACCGCGGTGAGGGATGCCATCACACCCCCTGCTGAGGGAAGAGCTGGAAGTAGATCGCGGTGATGATCGAGTTCAGGAAGAACAGCACCATGAACGCGACGATCACCGACTCGTTGACCGCGCGCCCCACACCGCTCGGACCACCACCGGCGCTGAGTCCCTTGTAGGCCCCCACGATCGCCGCTAGCCAGCCGAAGAGGATGGCCTTGAACATGGAGACGTAGAGGTCCGGCAGCGTCGCGAGGTCGGTGAACGATGCGAGGTACGGCCCCGCCGCACCGTCAGCCACGATCACGTTGAAGAAGTAGCCACCGCCGATTCCCGCGGCGATGACCACGCCGTTGATCATCGCGGCGACGTACATCGTCGCGACCACCCGCGGAACCACGAGCCGGTAGATCGGGTCGACGCCCAGGACCTCGAGCGCATCGATCTCCTCGCGGATCTTGCGTGACCCCATGTCGGAGCAGATCGCCGATCCTGCGGCCCCGGCGATGATCAGGGCGGCAGCGATAGGCGCAGCCTCGCGCACCACGGCGAGCACGGAGCTCGCGCCGGCGAAGGACTGGGCACCGAGCTGGCCGGTCAGGTTGCCGACCTGCAGCGAGATCACTGCACCGAACGGGATGGAGACCAGGATCGTCGGCATGAGGGTGACGCTGGTGATGAACCACGCCTGCTCGACGAACTCGCGCCACTGGAAGGGACGCTGGAACATCCGTCTGGTGACCTCGACGACCATCACGGCGATCTCGCCGGGGCCACGCAGGACGGAGGCAGCAGAGAACGCCATGATCTCCTCCCCGGCAAACGTCCCGGCGCGCTGACTGTGACCCCGCACAACGTAGAACGCAATGAGAGCGAACTCCGGTTACGGAGGTGCACTAACCGCCCGACCCGTTTCCTCCCGACCGGGACGGTTACACCAGTGCAACGAGCCTCTTAACGAGAGGTCACGGTCAGGCCGGAACAGAGGGGACGTTATCTACGTCGCACTCTCTCCACCGCGGCCACGGCGGCCTCACTCGTCCTCGTCGAGAAGCCCTTCCCTCTCGGCCCTCTCGACCAGTCGACGGACGTTGTCGACCCTCCCGCAGTCTGCGTCGATCTGACGGTTGCGCTCGGTTGCGAACTTCTCGCCCAGCTCGGCGCGGACCCGTTCGGACACCTCTTCCCGAGCCGGGTTGAGGATCGTGAGCTCCTCCTCCGTCAGGTGGTGGTTGACCGCCGTGGCGAGCTCCTCTACCGCGTCGTCGAAGGCCTGAGTGTCGGTGCCCACGAGCTCGAGCACCCGGAGCAGCTTCTCGTTGCCCTCGGCGTGCTCCTCCTCGCCGTGCTCGGCTTCGTGCTCGTCGATCGCGTCCTTGCGCCGCAGCGTCGGGTACACGAACGCCTCCTCGGCCTCTGCGTGAGCGACGTGGAGAGCGGCGAAGGCCGTGCGCACCGCGTCACGGTCGGCGGTGCTGTCTCGTAGCTGACGCAGCAGCTGCTCGAATCGACGGTGGTCCTCGAGAATCAGCTCGACGACGTCACCCGAGACGGGCCGCCCGAGCTCGATGGGAGTGCTCATGGCACTCGATTACCCCGGGGCGCATCTGCCATGCTCGCCGTAAGCCGGCCGTCGTCAGCGTCACACGCGGACGAACAGCGGGAGCCCTCAGCCCTTGCCGAGGTCGGCCTGCGAGGCCGCTTCGACCTCGAGCTCCTGCCGGGTACGACGCCGCGAGACGACCAGGCTGGCCACCGTAGTGACCGCGAGGGTCGCCACGATCACCGTGAGAGACAGCCAGATCGGGATCTCCAGCCAGGACGCGTGAAAGGCCTCGCCACCGTTGATGAACGGCACCTGGTTCGTGTGGAGTGCGTGCATCACCAGCTTGACGCCGATGAAGCCGAGGAGGAAGGCAAGACCGAAGGAGAGGAAGATCAGCCGCTGCAGCAGGCCGCCGATGAGGAAGTAGAGCTGTCGCAGGCCCATCAGCGCGAAGATGTTGGCCGTGAAGACGAGGTACGGGTCCTTCGTGAGGCCGTAGATGGCCGGGATCGAGTCGAGCGCGAACAGCAGGTCCGTCGTGCCGAGCGTCAGGATCACCAGGAACATCGGGGTGATCAGGCGCTTGCCGTTCTCCCTCGCGAACAGCTTCGTGCCGTGGTACTCCTTGGTCGCCGGGAAGCGCTTCTCGACGAAGAGCACCAGCTTGTTCTCCTCGTACTCCTCCTCGCCGTCCTCTGCACCTTCCCGCGCCAGCTTGACGGCGGTGTAGATCAAGAAGGCTCCGAAGACGTAGAAGACCCAGGTGAACTGGTTGATCGCGGCCGCGCCGACGAGGATGAACGCCGCTCGCATGACGAGCGCCAGCACGATGCCGATCATCAGCGCCGTCTGCTGGTACTGCCGGGGCACGGAGAACTTGCTCATGATGATGATGAAGATGAACAGGTTGTCCACCGAGAGGGAGTACTCCGTCAGCCAGCCGGCGAAGAACTCCGGCCCAGGGGACTCACTGAGTGCATGCGGCTCGGCGAAGACCCAGATACCGATGCCGAAGATCACCGCGAGTCCCACGAAGCCGGCCAGCGCGAGGGAGACCTCCTTCATCGACGGCTCGTGCGGCTTGCGGCCGATGACGAGCAGGTCGACGAGCAGGGCGGCGATGGTCACGACGAGCGTGATGACCCACACGGTCGGGCTGGCGATCGAATCACCGATCAGTGACGACACGTAGCTTCTCCTCCGGAGTGCTTCTCAAGCGGGCAGGCTTCGCGTCGAGACACGCACCTGACACCAGGACAAGGTCCAGCTCCGGAGGTCTCTCCCGTCCGGGTCGTCTCGAGCGACGAGCGGACCAGCGGCGCCGGGTCGCGACCCCTCGTCTTGCCTGGGTCGAGACCGTGATGACGACTCCGCTGCGAAGGAATACTCCCCTCCACGTGGGTCCAGTCTCCCAGACGAGAGCCGACCCGCCCAAACCGGCTCCCGTCAGTCCAGAATTCCTTGCTCGGAGGTGTGGGCTGTGTCACAGTCACCGCCATGACCTTCCTGACCCGCCTTCCCTCCGAGCCGCGCACGATCGACGAGCCCCTCGCCTACTGGGCGGAGAAGAACCCTGACGGAGAGGCCGTGCTGTACGGCGACCGCCGGTGGACGTGGGCGGAATGGAACGACCGGGTCCGTCGCGTCGCCGGGGGGCTGAACGCCCTCGGTGTGGGGCGCGGCGATGTCGTCGCCTTCCTCGACAAGAACCACCCGGCCTGCGTCGAGCTGTCGATGGCCGCCGCCTCGCTCGGCGCCGCCAACGCGATCGTCAACTGGCGCTCGGCGGGTGACGAGGTCGACTACGCGGTCAACGACTCCGGCGCCAAGGTGCTCGTGGTCGGCTCGGAGCTGATGCCGACGATCAACAAGATCCGCGAGAACCTCGTGCACGTCGAGCGGGTCATCGAGGTGACCCCGGACGGCGGCGAGGCCGACGACGTGTGCCTGGTGATGTACTCCTCCGGCACGACCGGCCGTCCCAAGGGCGTCATGCTCACCAACGCCAACATGATCGCCCACACCTACAACGCCCACGAGGGCTGGGGGTTCGAGGACGGCGACAAGTCCCTGGTCGCGATGCCGCTCTTCCACGTGGGTGGGTCGTCCTACATCCTCTTCAGC
>DASVBF010000231.1:0-11312 GCA_036375975.1 Nocardioidaceae bacterium
GAGCTCACCGAGGGTATGCGCTTCGACAAGGGCTACATCTCGGCCTACTTCGTCACCGACGCCGAGCGTATGGAGACGGTTCTCGAGGACCCCTACATCCTCATCGCGAACCAGAAGATCTCCAACGTCAAGGACATGCTGCCGCTCCTCGAGAAGGTCATGCAGTCGGGCAAGCCGCTGCTGATCCTGGCCGAGGACGTCGACGGCGAGGCCCTGTCCACGCTGGTCGTCAACAAGATCCGCGGCACCTTCAAGTCCGTCGCCGTCAAGGCTCCGGGCTTCGGTGACCGTCGCAAGGCCATGCTGCAGGACATCGCGATCCTGACCGGTGGCCAGGTCATCTCCGAGGAGGTCGGCCTCAAGCTCGAGAGCACCGGCATCGAGCTCCTCGGCCAGGCCCGCAAGGTCGTGGTGACCAAGGACGAGACCACCATCGTCGAGGGCGCCGGCGACAGCGACCAGATCGCCGGACGGGTCAACCAGATCCGCGCGGAGATCGAGAAGAGCGACTCCGACTACGACCGCGAGAAGCTGCAGGAGCGGCTGGCCAAGCTGGCCGGCGGCGTCGCGGTCATCAAGGCCGGTGCGGCGACCGAGGTCGAGCTCAAGGAGCGCAAGCACCGCATCGAGGACGCCGTGCGCAACGCGAAGGCGGCCGTCGAGGAGGGCATCGTCCCCGGCGGTGGCGTGGCGCTCGTCCAGGCCAGCGACCGTGCGTACGAGAAGCTCGAGCTCGAGGGCGACGAGGCCACGGGTGCCGCGATCGTCAAGCACGCCACCGAGGCTCCGCTCAAGCAGATCGCGATCAACGCTGGTCTCGAGGGCGGCGTCGTCGCGGAGAAGGTGCGCAACCTCGAGGCCGGCTTCGGTCTCAACGCTGCCACCGGCGAGTACGTCGACATGGTCGCCGAGGGCATCCTCGACCCGGCCAAGGTCACCCGCTCGGCGCTGCAGAACGCCGCGTCGATCGCCGCGCTGTTCCTGACCACCGAGGCTGTCGTCGCCGACAAGCCCGAGAAGGCTCCGGCCATGCCGGGCGCCGACGGTGGCATGGGCGGCATGGACTTCTGAGTCCAGGCACCACCTGCACCATCAGCGAAGGGCCCCGGGACTCCCGGGGCCCTTCCGCATGCCGGGGGTCCGCCCGAGTCGAAGGGGCAACAAGCGCGCACGTGCGTGATCGGGGCCCCTCCTTCGGCGGAAACGGGGGCAGAAACTGCGCACATGCGTGATCGTGGCCCCAGGAGCGGCGGACGTCGCGTTCAGCGGACGCCGCGGGGGCGGAACTGGACGCTGATGCGCGGCCCCACGGGCTTCGCGGTCTTCGGCACGGCGTGCTCCCAGGTGCGCTGGCACGAGCCGCCCATCACGAGCAGGTCGCCGTGGCCGAGGGCGAAGGAGATCGTCGCGCCACCCCGCCGGGGGCGCAGAAGCAGCCGCCTTGCCTCGCCCAGGGAGACGATCGCGACCATCGTGTCCTCGGTGCGGCTGCGGCCGATCGTGTCGCCGTGCCAGGCGACGCTGTCGCGGCCGTCGCGGTAGTAGCAGAAGCCGGCCGTGGTGAACGGCTCGCCGAGCTCGGCGCGGTAGTGCTCGCTCAGCCGCTCCCGCGCCTCGGTCAGGACCGGGTCGGGCAGGGTCTCCTCCGCGCCGTAGAACTTCAGCAGCCGGGGTACGTCGACCACGCGGTCGTACATCTGCCGCCGCTCGGCGTACCACGGCACGTCGCGGACCAGCCGGACGAACAGGTCGTCCGAGCCCGTCACCCAGCCCGGGCGCACGTCGACCCACGCCCCGTCGCGCAGCGGCGTGCGCCGGACCGAGCGACCCAGCTCACCCAGCGCGGCAGCGGGCGACGGGGCCACGGCGAGGTCGTCGAACAGGCACGCCTGGAAGTCCGCGGACATACCCAGCAGCGTACGACGGATCGAACGTGTGTTCTAGAGAATCAGATGGGTCTTCGTCTCGAGGCTGCCCTCGCGCATGGGCTCGCGACGGCCGTCCGTGCGGAAGCCCGACCTCTCGTAGAGCCGGCGGGCAGCCGGGTTCGCGTCGGCGACCCACAGCCCCACGCGCTGTCCTCGCTCCTCGGCCCAGTCGATCACATGGCCCAGCACGGCACCACCCACGCCGCGGCCGCGCCACCCGGGGTCGGTCCACATCGCCACGACCATGAGGTGGCCGGGCTCGTGGAGCCAGCCGGCTCCCATGCCGACTGCCGTGTCGCCGACGTAGGCGAGCACGGCCGGGCCCGACGTCCCGTCGAGACGGGCCCGCCAGGTCTCCTCGCCGAACCGGGCCTCGGCCTCGTGCGTGGAACCGAACGCGTGCGGGTCCTCGCGCAGGGACCGAAGGCGCAGCGCGCGCCAGGCCTGCCACCGGTCGGGCGTCGCGAGGACGGTGCTGATGTCGCTCACTCGAGGGTCCATCTCATGGCAGGTAGTACACCGACCCGTCACGGCTGCGGACGAGCAGTCCGTGGTCCACGAGGTACCGGCGGAGGGTGGCGGTGTCGTCGGTGAACGCGCGGAGGCGCTGGTTGACCTGCGGCTCGCCGAGGCCCTCGTCCCTGCCGATCGCCTCGGCGACCACATGTTCTAGCAGGGCCCGGCGGTCCGCCGCTCTGCGAGGGTAGACGGCGATCCGGCCGTCGACCAGCCAACGGTCGAGGCGGCGCGCGGAAGCGGCTTCGGAGGTCACGGTCCTAGTCTCCGGGAGGTGGCGGCAGAGGCAAGCGATTTTGGACGGTTGGCGACAGATGTGGCACGGTGCACTACCCTCGGGGGCCGCCTGGACTTCGGGTGACGGATACCACCGAATGGGCCGTCGGCGGCCCACAACCCTTCACTGCCGGGCTAAGGTGATAGGTGGGGGAGATGGGGAGTCGGCGAATGGGAGAAGTAATCACGCCTGACCGATCCCGCCAGCCTGTGCTGAAGCATGTGCAGGTGCGGGAGTATGTCCGCGGCCTGATCGAGGACGCTGAACCTGGCAGTCCCGCTCCGTCCGAACGCGAGCTTGTGCAACGTTTCGGAGTTGCGCGCATGACGGTGCGCCAGGCGCTCGACGCCTTGGTGACCGAAGGACTGCTCGAGCGTGTGCCTGGGAGAGGCACGTTCGTGGCACGGGCCAAGATCGACGTACAGGTGAGGCTTTCGAGCTACACCGAGGAGATGGCACGTCGCGGGATGACCGCGTCGTCGCAGACGCTCCTCGCGAGAATGGAGTCCGCGGGACCCGGCGTCGCGCGAGCACTCGAGATCAGTGAGGGCGACAAGGTCGTGCACTGGCAGCGGATCCGATTCGCTGACGGCACGCCGATGTGCATCGAGAACGCCTACCTGGCGGACAGCATCGTGCCCGAGTTCCTCGACCAGCCCCTGCCGGAGAGTCTGTACGCCGAGTTCAAGCGGCGTGACCTGCTCCCGACATGGGGTGAGGACTCGGTTGATGCGGACCTGGCGCGTCCGGACGAGGCCGAGCTGCTCGGCATCGACCCGGGGTCGCCGGTGCTCCGTGTCGCGCGACGCGCCTTCGCGGGCAACATCGCGGTCGAGGTGTCACGCTCCACCTACCGGGCCGACCGGTACACCTTGTGGGTGCCGGTGTGCCGTCCGAACACACCCGTCCGTCACCGCTGACGGTCGACCGTGTCGGGGGTCCTCGGGCTGGTGCTCGCTGCAGGGGCGGGCGTGCGCATGGGGACTCCCAAAGCCCTTCTGTACGACGACGAGGGCCGCTCGTTTCTCGAGCGGTCCGTCGCCGCCTTGCGGGAGGGCGGCTGCGACGACGTCCTCGTCGTCCTCGGGGCTGAGGCCGAGCAGGCCGCGTCCCTCCTGGACGGTGAGGCGGACGTCGTGGTGGCGGAGGACTGGGCCGAGGGCATGGGGGCCTCGCTGCGGGCAGGACTGACCGCCGCCGGCCGGACCGAGGCGAGCTGTGCGCTCGTGACGCTGGTCGACCTGCCCGACGTCGGGGCGCCGGTCGTCGAGCGCATGCTCCGGGAGACCGACGTCGGCGAGGAGGGTCTCGCGCGGGCGTCGTACGACGGGCTTCCGGGGCATCCGGTGGTCCTGGGCCGGGTGCACTGGGTCGGCGTCGTCGCGAGTGCGCGGGGAGACCGCGGCGCCCGCGACTACCTTCGTGAGCATCCCCCGCGGGACGTCGAGTGCGGCGACCTGGCAACCGGCCGGGACGTGGACACGCCGGAGCAGCTGCGCTAGGGCTTGCACCGTGCGTGATGCTTACTGCATGGACCCCGCGACGATCACCTCCTCGGGCGAGCTGGCCGAACGCCTGGGCGCCACCGGCTACCTCTGTGATGACGCCCTGGCGACGATCGGCTTCCTCGCCATCTCGATGCAGCGGCCGCTGCTGCTCGAGGGCGAGCCGGGCACCGGCAAGACGGCGCTCGCCGAGGGCATCGCCGAGGCGCTCGGGCTGCCGCTGATCAGGCTCCAGTGCTACGAGGGCATCGACGCGACGCAGGCGCTCTACGACTGGGACGTCCCCCGCCAGATCCTGCACCTCAGGGCGCTCGAGGCCGCCGGCGGAGGGGCGGTCGTCGACCCGGAGAAGGCAGAGCAGTCGCTGTTCGACGAGAGGTTCCTGCTGGCCCGGCCGATCCTGCGAGCGCTCCGGGAGAGCCCCGTGGTGCTCCTCGTGGACGAGGTCGACCGCGCCGACGACGAGTTCGAGGCCTTCCTGCTCGAGGTGCTGTCGACGTACCAGGTCACCATCCCCGAGCTCGGCACGGTCAAGGCGCTGACACCGCCCATCGTGGTGCTCACCTCGAACCGCACGCGCGAGATCCACGACGCGCTGAAGCGGCGGTGCCTCTACCACTGGATCGAGCACCCGGGCCTCGAGCGCGAGGTCGCCATCGTCCGATCACGTGCGCCGGAGGTGTCCGAAGCGCTGACCCGGCAGGTGGTGACGCTGGTGCAGCAGCTGCGAGCGCGCTCGGACCTCGTGAAGCCCCCCGGTGTGGCGGAGACGCTGGACTGGGCCCGCGCCCTGGAGCGGCTCGGCACGACCGAGGTCGACGTCGAGGCGGCGGCGACCACGCTGGGGACCGTCGTGAAGTACCGCGAGGACGCCGAGCGCGTGCGCGAGGCACTCGACCGGATGCTCGCGGGGTGAGACATGGCGCCTGACGAGGTCCTGCTCGGCTTCGCGCGTGCGCTGCGCGCCGCTGGCGTGGCGGTGACGCCGGACCGGGCCCTGGGCTTCCTGCAGGCCGCCTCGGTCGTCGGCATCGACGACCGGCGCGCGACGTACTGGGCCGGGCGGTCGACCCTGTGCTCGGGGCCCGAGGATCTCGACAGGTACGACCAGGTGTTCGGCGCGTGGTTCCTCGGCGACGAGCACGGCAGGGGACAACGGCGGCAGTCGCCCGACCGTCCCGCGACACAGGCCAGCCTCGAGGAGCGGGCCGAGTCCGCCGAGGGGGAGCACGACTCCGAGAACGAGATCCAGGCCATGGCCAGTGCGACCGAGATCCTGCGCCACCGTGACATCGGCGGGATGGGAGCGGCCGAGAAGGCGCGTCTGGCTGCGATGTTCTCGGCGCTGCACCCCCGCTCGCCGCGGCGTACGGCGACGCGCCGGACGCCGTGGCGGCGAGGCGACGTCGACGCCGCCAGGACCCACCGGCTGATGCTGAGGCGGATGGGCGAGCCTTCCGACATCGCCTGGCGGCGCCGGGGGCTGCGCCCCCGACGCGTGGTGCTGCTCGTCGACGTGTCCGGGTCGATGAGCCCCTACGCTGACGCCCTGCTCCGCCTCGCGCACACGTTCGCGGCGCCACCGGCGGGGACCTCCGACGCGGTCGAGGTGTTCACCGTCGGCACCCGGCTCACCCACCTCACCCGGGCGATGCGGCTCCGGGACACCGAGCGCGCGATCGTCGCGGCCTCGCACACGGTCCCGGACTGGTCGGGCGGCACGCGCCTGGGGGAGACGCTGAAGGTCTTCCTCGACCGGTGGGGCCAGCGCGGCATGGCGCGGGGCGCGGTCGTCGTCCTGTTCAGCGACGGCTGGGAGCGCGGCGACGTGGGGTTGCTCGGTGAGCAGATGATGCGCCTGCACCGGCTCGCCCACCGCGTGGTCTGGGTGAACCCGCACCGCGGCAAGGTCGGCTACCTGCCGGTGCAGGCGGGCATCGTCGCCGCGCTGCCGTACGTTGACGACTTCGTGGCCGGACACTCCATGGCCACGTTCGAGGAGCTGATCGAGGTGGTCGCCCATGCGTGAGGTGCTGTCGGATCTGATGCGGTGGTGGGAGGCCGGCGAGACCGTCGGCATGGGCACCGTCGTCGCGACCTTCCGGTCGGCCCCGCGACCGGCGGGCGCCTCGATGCTCGTCGGGCCCGGCGGCCAGGCGGTGGGGTCGGTCTCGGGGGGCTGCGTCGAGGGCGCGGTCTACGAGCTCGCCGAGGAGGTCGTCGAGTCCGGCGAGCCTGTTCTGCAGAGGTACGGCGTCAGCGACGACGACGCGTTCGCCGTCGGGCTCACCTGCGGCGGGATCCTGGACGTGTACGTCGAGAAGGTCGACCGGTCGACGTTCCCCGAGCTCGGCGCCATCGCAGCGGACCTCGAGCAGGGGAGACCGGTCGCCATCGCCACGGTCGTCGCCCACACGGACCCGAGCCGGGTCGGTCGCCGCATGGTGATCCGGCCGGGCGACGACGACGAGGTGGTCCGGTCGGGGAGCATCGGGAGCGCCCGGGCCGACGACGCGGTGGCCGACGACGCCCTCGGCCTCTTGGCCTCGGGGCACAACGCCACGCTGACCTACGGCCCCGACGGCGAGCGTCGCGGTGAGGGCATGCAGGTCTTCGTCTGGGCGTTCGCGCCGCCGCCGCGGATGCTGGTCTTCGGTGCGATCGACTTCGCCGCGGCGGTCGCGAGGATCGGCAGCTTCCTCGGCTACCGCGTCACGGTGTGCGACGCCCGTCCGGTCTTCGCCACAGCCTCACGCTTCCCCGAGGCCGACGAGGTGGTCGTTGCCTGGCCGCACCGGTACCTGAAGGCCGAGGCGGACGCAGGGCGCGTCGACGGTCGCACCGTGCTCTGCGTGCTCACGCACGACCCCAAGTTCGACGTACCCCTGCTGAAGGTGGCGCTCCGGCTCCCGGAGGCCGGCTACATCGGGGCCATGGGGTCCCGGCGGACTCACGAGGACCGCCTCGAGCGACTCCGCGAGGCGGGTCTCACCGAGGAGGAGACGGCCCGGCTGTCCTCGCCGATCGGCCTCGACCTCGGTGCGCGAACGCCCGAGGAGACAGCGGTCAGCATCGCCGCCGAGATCATCGCGATGCGCTGGGGCGGGCAGGGTCGGCGGCTGGCCGAGGAGTCCGGACGCATCCACCACGGCGCGATTCGTTGAAATTTTGGTGAGTGCACGGAGATAGACGCTCGTGACCCTTGTCACACGGGTCTGGACCAGCAACGATCGGAAGCCCGAGCACACCGCCTCTCCCGGGAGTTGCCCATGACACGTATCAATGTGACGGTCGACGGCGTCTCGTACTCCGACGACGTCGAGCCGCGCACGCTTCTCGTCCACTACCTCCGCGAGCGCCTCGGAAAGACCGGGACCGTCGTCGGTTGCGACACCAGCAACTGCGGCGCCTGCACCGTGCACCTCGACGGGCAGAGCGTGAAGTCCTGCAACGTGCTGGCCGTGCAGGCCGACGGTCGTGCCGTGACGACGATCGAGGGCCTGGCCCAGGACGGTCAGCTGCACGCCGTCCAGCAGGCCTTCCACGAGTGCCACGCCCTCCAGTGCGGCTTCTGCACTCCGGGCATGATCATGCAGGCCGTCGACCTGCTCAACGAGAACCCCAACCCCTCCGAGGAAGAGATCCGTCTGGGGCTCGAGGGCAACCTGTGCCGGTGCACCGGCTACCACAACATCGTCAGGGCCGTGCAGACCGCGGCGGGAGGTGCCCAGTGACCGTCACCGAGGCCCCGGCCGAAGGCACCCGCGAGATCGGCAACGCCCGCAGGCGCAAGGAGGACCAGCGTCTGATCACCGGTCGCACCAAGTGGACCGACAACATCCAGCTTCCCGGGATGCTGCACCTCGCGATGGTGCGCAGCCCGTTCGCCCACGCGAAGATCACCGGCATCGACACGAGCGCGGCCAAGACGGCCCCGAATGTCGTCGCCGTCCTCACCGGCAAGGACGTCGCCGAGGAGCAGGGTGTGCTGGCCAACGCCTGGCCGATCACGGCCGACCAGGTGGCGCCGGTGCATCCGCCGATCGCTGTCGACCGCGCCACGTTCGCGGGCGAGGTCGTCGCGGTGGTCATCGCCCGCTCGGCCGCCGAGGCCCGTGACGCCGCGGAGCTCGTCGACGTCGACTACGAGGAGCTTCCGGCGGCGCTCGACCTGAAGGAGGCGGCCGAGGACAAGGTCCTCGCGCACCCCGACCTCGGCACGAACAAGTCGGCGCTGTGGGTCTTCAACTCCGCAGACGCAGGCACCGGCGGCAACGTCGAGGAGGCCATCGACGAGGCCCGTCAGAACGGCGTGCTGATCGAGCGGGAGTACCGCCAGCAGCGGCTGATCCCGGCCTTCATGGAGCCGCGCTCGGTGGTGGTCGACCCGACCGGCGAGCAGCTGACCATGTGGTCTGCCACCCAGATCCCGCACATCCTCAGGTACCTCCTCGCGGCGACCACCGGCGTGCCGGAGTCGAAGATCCGCGTGATCGCCCCGGACGTGGGCGGCGGCTTCGGCGGCAAGCTCCAGAGCACCCCGGAGGAGTGGATCACCTGGCTCGCCGCCCGGCGTACAGGCAAGCCGGTCAAGTACACCGAGACCCGGTCCGAGTCGCTCATGGCCGGCCACCACGGCCGTGACCAGTGGCAGCGGCTGACGCTCGCGGCGACCAAGGACGGCACGGTCACCGGCCTCAAGGTGGACCTGCTCGCCGACCTCGGCTCCTACGTCTCCCTCGTGGGAGGCGGTGTCCCGGTGCTCGGGGCGTTCATGTTCAACGCGATCTACAAGTTCCCGGCGTATCACTTCCAGGTCCAGACGGTGCTGACCAACAAGACCTGGACCGACGCCTACCGTGGCGCGGGCCGCCCCGAGGCGACCTTCGCCATCGAGCGGTTGATGGACGAGCTGGCGGACGAGCTCGGCGTCGACCCGCTCGAGATCCGCGAGAAGAACTGGATCAAGCACGAGGAGTTCCCGTTCACCACGGTGGCGGGCCTCGAGTACGACTCCGGCAACTACGAGGCGGCGACCGCGAAGGCCAGGGAGCTCTTCGGCTACGACGAGCTTCGGGCCGAGCAGAAGCGGCGGCGTGAGTCCGGAGACCCGGTCCAGCTCGGGATCGGCGTCTCGACGTTCACGGAGATGTGTGGTCTCGCCCCTTCGCGCGTCCTCGGACAGCTCAGCTACGGCGCGGGCGGCTGGGAGCACGCCTCCGTGCGGATGCTGCCCACTGGCAAGGTCGAGGTCGTCACGGGAACCTCCCCGCACGGGCAGGGTCACGAGACCGCCTGGTCGCAGATCGTGGCCGATCGACTCGGGGTGGCGTTCGAGGACGTCGAGGTTCTCCACGGCGACACCCAGATCTCCCACAAGGGCCTCGACAGCTACGGGTCCCGGTCGCTGGTCGTCGGTGGCGAGGCACTGGTCCGCGCGGCGGACAAGGTCGTCGAGAAGGCGAAGCCGATCGCTGCGCACCTGCTCGAGGCGTCCGTGGACGACATCGAGTTCAAGGACGGGACGTTCGGGGTCCGCGGCACCGACAAGGGGGTGGCGATCGGCGAGCTCGCCGCCGCCGCCTTCACCGGGCACAACCTCCCCGACGGCGTCGAGCCCACGCTCGACTCCGATGCCACGTACGACCCGGTCAACTTCTCCTACCCCCATGGCACGCATCTGTGCGCCGTGGAGATCGACACCGAGACCGGCGGGGTGAAGATGCGGAAGTACGTCGCGGTGGACGACGTCGGTGTGGTGGTCAACCCGCTGATCGTCGAGGGGCAGGTGCACGGCGGCCTCGTCCAGGGAATCGCGCAGGCGCTCTGGGAGGAGGCCGTGCACGACGAGTTCGGCACGCTGGTCTCCGCGTCGTTCGTCGACTACCTCGTGCCGACCGCGGCAGACACGATCAGCTTCGACCTAGACCACACCAGCACCCCTTCGACGACCAACTCCCTCGGCACGAAGGGCGTGGGCGAGGCCGGCACGATCGCGTCGACGCCGGCCGTGGTCAACGCAGTGGTGGATGCGCTCAGGCCGTGGGGCGTGCACGACGTGCGCATGCCCTGCACGCCGGAGCGGATCTGGAAGGCCATCCAGGGCGGCGGCAAGGAGCCGACCGAAGGCGAAGCAATGCCGCACTTCGACGAGTCCGCCGTCGCCGACCGGAGCAAGGGAGCAGTGGAGTGATTCCCGCACAGTTCGAGTACGTCGCCCCGACGACCGTCGAGGAGGCGCTCAGCGCCCTCGCGGAGGGCGGTGAGGACGCCAAGATCCTCGCCGGCGGACAGAGCCTCCTCCCGGTGCTCCGGATGCGGCTCAACGTACCCTCCGTGCTCGTCGACCTCGGCCGTATCGAGTCCCTGCGTGGGGTGCGCGACGACGGTGACGCGCTCGTGATCGGCGCGATGACGACGCACTCGGACGTCTACCACGACGCGCTCGTCAAGGAGCACGCCGTGGTGCTGCACGAGGCGATCGAGCAGCTCGCCGACCCGCAGGTGCGTCACCGTGGCACGTTCGGCGGTGCCCTCGCGCACGCGGACCCGGCCGGTGACCTCGGGGCGCCGGTGCTGGCGCTCGGAGCGACGTTCACGGTCCAAGGGCCGGGTGGCACGCGGACGATCGACGCCGACGACTTCTTCGAGGACCTGTTCACGACCGCGGTGCGTGAGGACGAGATCCTGACCGAGGTCCGGATCCCCAAGTACACCGGCTGGGGCGGGCATTACGAGAAGTTCGTGCGGGTCGCCCACCAGTGGCCGATCGTCGCCGTGGCCGCGGCGGTCAAGGCCGACGGCGGCACGATCACCGAGGCGCGGGTGGGGCTGACCAACATGGGCTCGACCCCCCTGCGGGCTCGGGCCGTCGAGGCGGCGCTCGCCGGGCAGCCGGCGACCGACGAGGCGGTGCGGTCGGCGGCTGCCGCGGCGGCCGAGGGCACGAACCCGCCGTCGGACCTCAACGGCGACGCGGACTACCGCCGGCACCTCGCCACGGTGCTGACACGACGCGCCGTGCTCGCCGCGGCCGGGGCCTGACGCAATGGAGCTGTCGCACACGTTCAAGGTGCCGGCGTCGAT
>DASVBF010000241.1:0-16859 GCA_036375975.1 Nocardioidaceae bacterium
ACCTCCACGACGCCGTCGCCGATCTCGAGCAGGGACACGTCGAACGTGCCGCCACCGAGGTCGAAGACCAGGATGGTCTGGTCGTGCTCCTTGTCGAGGCCGTAGGCCAGCGCGGCGGCCGTCGGCTCGTTGACGATCCGCGCGACGGTCAGTCCGGCGATCTCACCGGCCTCCTTGGTGGCCTGCCGCTGAGCGTCGGAGAAGTACGCCGGGACGGTGATCACGGCGTCGGTGACGGTCTCGCCGAGGTAGGCCTCCGCGTCGCGCTTGAGCTTCTGGAGGATGAACGCCGAGATCTGCTGCGGCGTGAAGTCCTTGTCGTCGATGCGCTGCTTCCAGTCGCTGCCCATGTGGCGCTTGACGGACCGGATGGTGCGGTCGACGTTGGTGACGGCCTGACGCTTGGCCACCTCACCGACGAGCACCTCGCCGTTCTTGGCGAAGGCGACCACGGACGGCGTGGTCCGGGCGCCCTCGGCGTTTGCGATGACGGTGGGTTCGCCACCCTCGAGGACGGATACGACGGAGTTCGTCGTGCCGAGGTCGATGCCGACCGCGCGTGCCATGTTGTACCTCCACGTCTTCGTCCCGCCACCTTGGCGGGGGTGTACTTCTTCGTCTGTTGGGGACGGGACCGGTATCGCTCCCGTGTCGGTCGAGTGTGTCAAACAACTTGAGTCTGCTCAACTCAACTCTTGCCGCTGTGTGTAACGCACACCAGGAGGCGGAGATTCCCGGCACGCGGCGGGTCCTCCCGCGACGCGCCAGGAAGGTCGAACCGGGCCGCTGCAGCGACCCGTCACGGGCGTCAGCGCGGCGGCAGCGCTCCCCGCTCGAGGCCGGTGAAGGTGCGGCGGAACCGGTCGACAGCGGGTCCGAGGAGCAGGAAGACGAGCACCGTCCCGGGCCCGACGGAGGCCCCGAGAAGCCAGCCGCCCAACGCCCCTCCCGCCTGGACGAGGTTGTAGCTCCACCGGAAGGGGATCGGCGGGTCCCACGCGATCGCCATCGCCTCCGCCGGCCCGGCGCCGGTGGCGCTCGCGAGGTACGCCGCCACGCCGACGGTGATGAGCACGAACGCGGGGACCAGCAGGGCCATCCGCCATCCGGTCGAGGCGACGTCGGGGACGGCCGCCATGACCGCCGAGATCACGACCCCGACCAGGAACCACTGGACGAGCGTCCCGGGGCCGGGCCGGGTGCCGCGGAGCCAGGCGAGACCGATGAACGCGGCGCCCACGACGATGTTGAGCGTCCAGAAGGGCAGGCCGCTGGCGATGGTGATCCCGTTGACCAGGGTGGAGTAGCCGTCGGAGCCCAGGGATGACTCGAGCAGCAGGGCCACCCCGACCCCGAGCACGACGCAGGCGAGGACGAGCTGGGCGTACCGGACGACATCGTGACCTCTGCCCGCGGCCCAGGTCATGACGGGACCGGTTCGCAGATCACCACCGGGATCACCCGGTCCGTCCACGACTGGTACGACGCGAAGTCCGCGTAGAGGTCCACGAGGCGCGGCCACAGCTCGGCCCGCTCGTCCTCGGTCGCGACCCGCGCGCGCATCGCCCTCAGGTCGCCACGGACCTGCACGGTCACCTCGGGGTTGGCGAGGACGTTGTAGTACCACTGCGGGTGCCTCGGCAGGCCGCCCTGGGAGGCCACGACGACCACCCGCTCGCGGTCGGGCAGGAACAGCAGCGGCGTGGTGCGGACCTGCCCGGTCTTGCGTCCGGTATGGCTGAGCAGGCAGACCGGGACGCCGCCAGGGAACGCAGCCCCGATCCGCCAGGTGCCCATGACGCGACCGCCGGTCCGCCGGTACACCCAGACGTTGAGGGCGGAGCCGTACTTGAGGAGCTTCGGCACCAGCGGCGAGTCGAGTCCCTTGGGTCTGTCCATGGAAGCGGCGGTCTGCTCAGCCGCTCACTTGACGGTGACGTTGACGTCGTTGGACTTCTTGCCGCTGTCGGTATCCACGACCCGGAACTTGTTGTCGCCCTGCTGTCCGGTCATGACGTAGGTGCTGAAGGTGCCGCCGCTCACCGAGGCGGAGGTGGGGAAGTTGTTCCAGGAGCCGCCCTCGAGCCGCTGCACCTGCAAGGTCGCGCCCTCACCGCCCGGGTAGGTGCCGGACAGGTAGATCTGCTCCATCTGCTGCACGGTCGTCGGGCTCGCGGACAGGCTGATGACCGAGGGCTGCTTCTTGTTCTTCTTGGCGTCCTTCGTCGGGGAGGGCGACTCTCCGGGCTGCGCGCTCGCCGAGGCCTGGGGGTTCCTCCCGCCGTTGAGGTCGGAGAGGGTCAGGTCCTTGTCGCGCGGATCGTGGCTCCGGTCCTCGTGCTTGGGGATGTAGAGGGTCTGCTCGGCCACGGGTGACGAGGAGCTGTCACCGATTCCGCTGACGTTCACGGCGCCGAGGGTCACGAGGCTGATCACGCCCCCCACGAGGATGGCGACACCCAGGAGCGCGCCAATCCCTGCAAGGAGTGAGCGGTACCACGGGTTGTCGTCGTTCTCGGGCACGCCCCCCAGCCTAGGGGAGGCACCCCAACGGCGGACGTGGGTGGTCAAGGCCTAGACCACCCGCGGCACTCAGCGCAGCCGGATGACGCTCGCCCGGTGCGTCGGGAGGGCATCCGTGCGCACCACGACGGTCCGGTTGCGGCCGTCGTACCACCATCCGGTCGGGGCGCCGGGGCGGGTGCGGGCAAGCGCCTCTCCACCAACCGTCACGCTCCCGATCCGACCCGGCCGGTCGACGCGCAGCTCGTAGCGCCGGGACGCCGGCTCACCTCGGTACTGCCCGTGGGAGGCTCCGATGGCCAGCACGATCTCGTCGCCAGAACGCCGCTGCCGGAAGGTCGTCGACGCGAAGCGCCCCCGCTCGTAGGCCAGCCCGTCGCCGGAGTCCTCGTACATCGTGAACCGCCCAGCCCGGCCGGCGGTCACGCCGAGCACGAGAGACCGGGGCGTGCGCAGGAGACCGTGCGGCTGGAAGCGCTGCCGCGGCAGCACGGATCCGCCGCGGGCGAAGACCGGCGCCCGCCCGAGAGGAACCCGCAGCCGCTCCACCGCCGGGCCCACGTGGCGTCGACCCGTGAAGAGGTCGGTCCAGGCTCCCGGCGGGAACCACACGGTCTTCGCCGCAACGCGGCCCGGCTCCGCGACAGGGGCAACCAGGAGGTCGTCGCCGAGCATGAACTGGCCGGGGTGCCGGTAGGCCGCCTCCCGCTCCGGCCAGCCGAGGAACATCGACCGCACCATCGGCAGGCCCTCGACCCGGGCCTGGTGCGCGAGCGTGTAGAGGTAGGGCACGAGCTCGCCGCGCAGCCGGAGGAACCGCTCGGCGATCCGTCGCGCCCGGGGGGAGTACTCCCAGGGCAGCCGGTCTCCGTGGTTGGAGTGCAGGCGCAGGATCGGCTGGAACGTCCCGGCCTGGACCCACCTGACGTAGAGGTCGTCGCGGAGGTGGTCGCCGAGGAAGCCCCCGATGTCGTGGCTGACGTAGGGCAGCCCCACGTTGCCCTCGGCCGCGGTGAACGCGGTCTCGAAGTCGAGCATGTCCCACGTCGACTGCGTGTCGCCGGTGAAGTGGACGGTGTTGCGCCGCTCCGACCAGATGCCCGGGGTCTCGGTGTCGACGTCGAACAGGGAGCCTCCGGCCCGGGACAGCACCGGCCACCTGCTGCCCCGGGCTCGCGACCAGCGGGCGTAGAGGTGGTTCATCCAGGAGTCGCTCGCGCCCGCGTCGACCGCGTCCGACTCGTCACAGCAGTAGTCGAGCCAGAACAGGTCGACGCCGGCTCCGACGAAGTCGTCGTGCAGCCGGAGGTACGCGTCCTGGTCGCCGGCTCTGGCCAGGTCGAAGACGCGACAGTCGGCGGTCCCGGCACCGGTCGTCTCGCCGCTCGGCGGCAGGTCGGTGAGACCCGTCAGACCCAGGTCCGTGCCGCCGACGATGCCGCGGCAGCGGACCGGGTCCTCCCGCAGCCCTCCGACAGGGCCGACGCCTCCGGCGCGTTCGTTTGCCTCGAGGAACTTGGGGTCGTCGACGCTGACCGAGGGGTGGATGTTGAACCCGACGTGCAGTCCCCTCCGGTGTGCCCAGCGGACGAAGCCGCCCGGGTCGGGGAAGAGCCGGTGGGACCAGGACCAGCCGTTCCAGACGTGGGGCGCCTTCGCGTCGGTGTCGACGTTGACGACCCCGAGGTTCACTCGCGCCCGCTCGAACCTCCGGACCAGGGGGCCGTAGCTGCTCTGGGGGTCGGGGTTGTACTTCGACCACCACACGCCGAAGGCGTTGCGCGGCAGGAGTGGCGACCTCCCGACCAGCTCGGACAGGTCCTTCAGCCCGCGCCGGTAGTCGTGGCCGTAGCCGAACAGGTAGCCGTCCTGGTAGGAGCCGTCGGTCACGGGACGCGGCTCGAACCCCCGGCCGCCGGCCCTCGGCAACACCGTCTGACTGTCGTCGAGGAGGTACCACCCGCGGCGCGACAACAACCCGTCGTGGAGGCGGACCGGGCCGGGAGACCCGTCGAGCGCGCGGTACCAGCCGCCGAGGTTGCCGCGACGGGGGACCTGGTAGCCGGGGTCGTCCTCGACGTACGCCGGCGTCGCGGTCGGCTTCAGGGACGGCGGCCGCTGGTACTCCGTGGGCCTTCGGAAGACGGGATGTCCCGTCGCGGTGCGGCCCGCGACTCGGACCTTCACGGTCAGGTTGTCCCGCCGGAACCGCCCCGACCCGATCTCGTAGGCCAGCGACATCCGTGACGTGGTGATGCGGAGCGTCCCTGCCGCGCGCTTCACGCTGAACAGCGGCGGGTCGAAGTCCCGGTTCGTGACGTTGAGCGTGGGCCGGTCCTCGAAGTGGCCGTCGGGTGAGTACTCCAGACGCACCAGGGTCGGGGTCAGCACCTCGAACCGGGCCTTGCCCGCGACGATCGCGCCGTCCGTCGTACCCGAAGCGCCGGAGGCTCCGGCCGACAGCGAGGTCGTCGCCACCGGCAGGCACGTGAGCACTGCGGCGCAGCCGGACAGCAGACGCACCCGAGCGCGCCGGCCCGCGACGTGGCGCATCAGGACTGGCGCTTCCAGGCCAGCTCCTCCACGAGCCGGCACGAGCGCCAGCCCTGCGGCGTACGCACCAGCCGGTGCCTGTAGTAGCCGCCGAACTCCCAGACCTGCTGGGTGCCGTCGTCCTGGGTGAGCACCATCGGGTTCAAGAAGTACGCCGTCACCTCGGCCCGGTCGCCCTCGACCGAGACCTCGGACTGGCCGAGCACGTGTTGCCGGCTCGAGAACATCGGCAGCACCTCGGCCAGCCAGGCCTTCACCTTCGGGAACTCCTCGGCGATGCCGCCCGTCGCGGTGTAGTCGATGTGAGCGTCCTCGGTGAAGACCTCGTCGAGGAGGTCCCACTCGCCCGTGTCGACCGCGCGGGTGTAGCGGGTGAGCAGGTCGGTGATCTCGATGCGGTCGGAGATCGTCGCTACGTCGAGCACGTGGCACCCTCCAGGGTCTGGCCGAGAACTGAAACAGGTTCTAGTATGGCCGCGACTCGTCCCCCAACGCCAGGGAGTCTCCCCATGCGATTCACCTACGCCGAGGCCATGACGCAGGCGGAGTACTACCTCCCGCTGGCGCAGGCTGCCGAGGCGGCCGGCTACGACTCGATGACCGTCGCCGACTCGCTCATCTACCCGAAGGAGTCGGACGCCACCTACCCCTACACCGACGACGGCAACCGGGAGTTCCTCGAGGACAAGGAGTTCATCGAGACCTTCACGCTGATCGCCGCCATGGGGGCGGTGACGGAGCGGATCAGGTTCACGCCGTTCGTGCTGAAGCTGCCGGTGCGCCCGCCCGTGCTGGTCGCCAAGCAGGCCAGCTCGATCGCCTTCCTCACGAAGAACCGGCTCGGGCTCGGCGTCGGCCTCTCCCCCTGGCCCGAGGACTTCATCGCGATGGGGGTCCCCTGGAGGGGCCGCGGGAAGCGGATGGACGAGGCGATCGACATCGTCCGCGGCCTGACCTCGGGCGGGTACTTCGAGTACCACGGCGAGGTCTTCGACATCCCGGCGATGAAGCTCTGTCCGGTGCCGACCGAGCCGATCCCGATCCTCGTCGGGGGGCACAGCGATGCAGCCCTGCGTCGGGCCGTGATCCGCGGCGACGGGTGGATGCACGCCGGCGGCGACGGCCAGGAGCTCGACCTGCTGCTCGACAAGATCGCCAAGCTGCGCGACGCCGAGGGGGTCTCGGACCGGCCGTTCGAGATCCACGTGATCTCGATGGACGCCTACTCGCCCGACGGCATCAAGCGGCTGGAGGACAAGGGTGTCACCGACGTGATCGTCGGGTTCCGGGTCCCCTACATCAAGGGCCCGGACACCGAGACGCTGGCCAAGAAGGTGGAGCACCTCGAGCGCTTCGCCGAGTCCGTGATCGCGAAGGTGAAGGCATGACGGTCGCGGGCCAGGGCGCAGACCCGACGGTCGACGAGCGCAGCAGTCGCCGGCTGACCCAGCGCTTCGCCGACGCCGTCGCCGAGGCGGAGCGGCTGATCGAGGGCGCCACGTTCGTCCGGACGCCCCAGGACCTCGCCGAGGGCTACGAGTACCTCGCCGGCTCCATCCGAGCCTCGCTCCAGCTCGCGTTCGACTACGACCTCCAGCACCCGGTCTTCATCAACTCCACGCACCAGTACTCCAAGCAGGGACTCGACAACCCCGACGCGATCTACTTCCACGCCTTCATCACCGACAGCGCCGAGTACGTCGTGTCCGGCCGGCGGGGTACGACGGCCGACCTGTCCTTCCAGGTGATGAACGGCAACTACTCCCCGGCCGAGGCCCCCGACAGCGTGGCGGCCTTCGACGACCGGGTCATCGACATCGCCGAGGACGGCACCTTCGAGATCCGGTTCGGCCCGGCTCGGGAGGACCCCCCGGACGACTACTTCGTCCTCGCACCGGACTCGTCGATCCTGATCGTGCGCGAGGTCTACAGCGACTGGAACACCGAGGACCGCGGCGAGCTGCGGATCCACCGGGTCGACACCCTCGGCACGGTCCCGCCGCCCGTCGACCTCGACCGGGTGGCCAAGCGCTACGCCGTGGCGGCCAAGATGCTCGTGGGCCGCATCAAGACCTGGTTCGCCTTCCCGGAGTGGTTCACCTACAAGGAGCCCGTCAACACCCTGACCGCTCCCCAGGTGACGCCCGGCGGCCTGTCGAGCCAGTTCTCGAGCATCGGCCACTACGACCTGCCCGAGGACCAGGCGCTCGTCGTCACCGTCCCGAAGGCCGACTGCGCCTACCAGGGCATCCAGATCGGGTCAGCCTGGTACATCTCCACCGACTACGTGCACCACCAGACCTCGCTCACCGCGGCCCAGTCGCACGTCGACCCCGACGGGATGATGCGCTACGTCGTCTCCGAGCAGGACCCCGGCATCGCGAACTGGCTCGAGACCACCGGTCACTCCCGCGGCGTGATGATGCTCCGCTGGCAGCGGCTCTCCCGCGAGCTCGGCCCGGACGACGGCCCTCGCGTGGAGGTCGTCAAGCTCGACGAGCTCTTCGACGTGGTGCCGGAGCTCGAGTCGCAGCGCGTGACGCCGGCGGAGTACGCCTCGCGCATCCGCGCCCGCCAGGAGGGCGTGGCCCGAAGGATGCTGAGCTGATGGGGATCCTCGAGAACCGCGTGGTGGTCGTCTCCGGCATCGGGCCCGGCCTGGGCCAGGCGATCGCCCTACAGGCGGTCCGGGCCGGGGCGACCGTCGTACTCGCGGCGCGGACGGAGAAGCGGCTGGAGAAGGTGGCGGCAGCCGTGCGGGAGGTCGGCGGGACCGCCCTCGTCGTACCCACCGACATCACCGACGACGACGCCGCCCAGCGACTCCTCGACCGGACGCTGGAGGAGCTCGGAAGGGTGGATGCGCTGGTCAACAACGCGTTCGTGATGTCGCCGATCGAGCCAGTGACCGCAGCGGACTTCGACTCCATCCGGAGCGGCATCGAGACCAACGTGCTCGGTGCGTTGCGCCTGTCGAAGGTCTTCGTGCCGGCGCTCGAGCAGACCAAAGGCGCGATCGTGATGATCAACTCCGCGGTGTTGAGGCACAGCAGTCCGGAGTACGGCGCCTACAAGATCGGCAAGGCCGCCCTGCTCGCGATGAGCCAGACTCTCGCCTCGGACGTCGGGCCGCGCGGCGTACGCGTGAACTCCGTGGCGCCCGGCTACATCTACGCCGACTCGCTGAAGTGGTACTTCGACTACCTGGCCCAGGAGCGGGGCGTCACGCACCAGGACGTGTACGACGAGACCGCCGCGTCCTGCGATCTGCGGAGGTTGCCCGTCCCGGAGGAGATCGCGGACGCGGTCGTCTTCCTGGCCTCCGACATGGCGCGCGGGATCACCGGCCAGTGCCTCGACGTCAACTGCGGCGAGTACCACCACTAGGAGCAGCATGCGCGTCAGGGAGAGCGTCGGGACCTTCGAGGACCTGCACGAGGCGGCGTCGCGGGCGACCGGCCTCGACGACTTCGGCGACGACGAGTACCACGAGGGCCTGCGGATCCTCCTCGACGACTACGCGAACGAGGCCGGGCTCACCGGCGAGGGCAACTACATGCAGCGCTCGTTCGTGCGCGGTGCCCTGATCGCCCGGCTGCTGAGCCAGATGGGGTTCGCGCAGCACCCGTCGTACGCCGACGTCCGCATCGAGAGGCCGATCTTCGTGACCGGCCTGCCTCGCACGGGGACCACCGCCCTGCACCGGCTGCTCACGGCCGACCCGACCCACCAGGGCCCGGAGCTGTGGCTGATGGAGTTCCCCCAGCCGCGGCCGCCGCGCTCGACCTGGGACTCGAACCCGGTGTTCACCGGGATCCAGTCGGCCTACGCCGAGCACCACATCGAGAACCCCGAGTTCATGGGCATCCACTACACGGACGCCGCCTCGGTCGAGGAGTGCTGGCGGCTGCTGCGCCAGTCCGGGAAGTCGATCGGCTACGAGTCGCTGGCCTACGTCCCCCACTACTCCGCCTGGCTGGCCAAGCAGGACTGGACCGATGCCTACCAGCGCCACAAGGCCAACCTCCAGCTGATCGGCCTCAACGACCAGGACAAGCGCTGGGTGCTCAAGAACCCGTCCCACCTGGTCGGGCTCGACGCGATCATGAGCGTCTACCCCGACGCTCTCGTCGTGCAGACCCACCGCGACCCGCGCGTGGCCATCGCCTCGGCCTGCTCGCTCAGCGCGGAGGCCACGCGCGGTTGGTCGACGGTCTTCGAGGGGGCGGTCGTCGGCCGCACCCAGCTCGACATGCTCTCCGGAGCGTGGGCACGGTTCCGCGAGGAGCGGGCGGCGTACGACCCCGCCCAGTTCGTCGACGTCGAGTACGACGACTTCGTGGCCGACCCGGTCGGGACGGTCCGCGGCATCTACCAGGCCTTCGAGCTGCCCTGGACCCCCGACGTGGCGGAGCGGGTCGAGGCGATCGACGCGGAGTCACGCCGGGGACCGCGCCGCCCGTCGCACAAGTACTCCCTGGCCGACTACGGCCTCACCGAGGACGAGGTCCTCGCGCGCTTCTAGCCGCCGCTGGGGCCGGGGGCGGGACCGAAGAACGTGCACTTGCGCCTTCTGGAACGTGCAAACGCCCCGAACGGCCGCTTCTGCATGTTCTTCGGGCTCACCCGACCTCGGGGTCGGCGCGCGGTCAGCGGGGGCGTACGACGATCCGGGCCCCACGCCGCGGGACGCTGGTGATGTTGCGGACCTTCGGCACGTCGTCCATCCCTGCAGGCACGTGCACGTCGTAGGCCGCCATCACCTCGCGCAGCACCGCGACGCCCTCCATGAGCGAGAAGCCCGCCCCGATGCAGCGGCGCACCCCGCCCCCGAAGGGGATCCAGGTGTTGGCCTCGACGTGGCTGTCGACGAACCGCTCCGGGCGGAAGACCCACGGGTCCTCGAAGTTGTCCTCCCTGCTGTGGGAGATGATGATCGACGGCCCGACGTTCGTGCCCTGGGGCAGGTCCCACCCGCCGATGGTGGCGGGGGCCATGAGGTGCCGCACCACCATGGGGATCACCGGGTGGAGGCGCATGGCCTCCTTCATGACGGCCTCGAGGTAGTCGTCGTCGCCCTCGTCGGCCGCTCGCTGCGCGCGACGCAGCTGCGCCTCGTCGCGGCCGAGCTCGTAGAGCGACCACGACAGCGCCGTGGCGGTGGTCTCGTGGCCCGCGAGGAGCAGGGTCACGAGCTGGTCGCGCAGCTCGGCGTCGGCGAGGCCATCCTCGCCGTCACCCGCGACGAGCAGCTGGGAGAGCACGTCGGTGCGCTCGTGCAGGTCGCCCGCCGCGCGGCGTTCCGCGATCTCGGCGTACATCACCTTGTCGAGCGCACGCTGGTTGTCCACCGTCGCCTTCCAGGGCCCGAACCTCTGGAGGAACGGGTAGCCCCAGCCGAGCAGGACGACGGGGTTGACGTCGACTGTCTTGTTGACGAGCGGGCGCAGCTCGGCGAGCCGGGCCTCGTCAGTGACGCCGAAGACCACCTGCAGGATCACCTCGAGGGTGAGGGCGTTCATCCGGTCGAGCGAGCGGAAGGGGGTGCCGGGGGTCCAGCGGCCCACCTCGTCCTTGGCGAGGCCGGTGACGACGGACTGGTACCTGCGCAGCGCGGCGCCGTTGAAGGCCGGCATCAACAGCTTGCGGGCGCGCCGGTGCTCGCCGCCGTCCTGCAGCAGCAGGGAGTGCTCGCCCATGATCGGGCCGAGGATCGCGTTGCCCTTGCCGGCATGGAAGATCTCCGGGTCGCCCTGGAAGATCTCCTTGGCCCACTCCGGTCGCGTGAAGAGCACCAAGGGCGAGGCCTTGGGCACGACCCGGATCGTGAACACGTCGCCGTAGGTCCGCTGCATCCACGGGATGAACTGGTGGCGGAACCGCATCAGCGCCATGCTCTGGACGAGCGCGGGCCAGCGAGGACCGGGTGGAAGGTCGTGCGCGGGGATCTTCGGTGCCGAGCCCGCGTTGAAGGGCCTCATCTTCGCGAAGCGGTCGTCAGTGACGGTCATGGTGCCCCATCCCGGATTGCTAGAACGTGTTCGCATACTACGGGTATGCCCCGTCGAGCGAAAGGCCGCCGGCGGAGGCCCGGTGCCCGGAACGCAGAAGCCGGCCCGCCCGACGAGCACGTCGGACAGGCCGGCTCCCGATGGCCGGACGGGTCGGTCAGCGGACGGCGGCCGCCGCGTCGACGAGGCCGTGGCCGTAGAAGCTGTTCACCTCACCACCGGTGCAGGTCGCCTTGTACTGGTCCATGCCCGGGCGCGGGTCGTACACACCCTCCGGGCAGGCCAGCGGGTCAGCGGTGCGCTCCAGGTACGTCTCCAGGCCCGACGCCGTCAGCCCGGGGTGGGCCGAGAGCGCGAGCGCGGCGACGCCGGTCGCGTGCGGCGACGCCATGGACGTGCCCTGCTTCCAGTTCCAGACCGGCGTGCCGTTGCTGAGGCCGGTCGACAGAACCGCGTCGCTGATAGTCGACACGTGGTAGTCGCGGACGCGGGTGTCGCCGCCCGGGGCCGCCACGTCGACGACGCCCTGGCCGTAGGAGGAGTAGTAGGACTTCTTGTTCGTGTACCCCGTCGCCGAGACGGTCACCACGCCCGGCGCCTCCGCCGGGAGGTCCAGGCAGGCCGCCGTGACCTCACGGGTCACCGGCGTCGAGTTGTCGGGGCTGCTCGAGTCGGTGAGCGTGTGCTGCAGGTCGACGTTCGAGTTCCCCGCCGAGGCGACGTTGAGGACGCCCCGGGACTCGGAGTAGCGGATGGCTCGCTGCACAGCCGTCCAGATGGCCCTCTGCTCGGCGTCGTTACGGCAGTTGAACTGCCACGGGTCGATGTAGTAGCTGTTGTTGGTCAGGTCGAACCCGTGCTGCGCGGCCCACATGAACCCGCAGACCGCGGCCTCCGGGAAGATGTAGCCGTCGTCGTCGACCACCTTCACCGCAGCGAGCGTGACGCCCGGAGCGACACCCACGATGCCGACCTCGTCGTCCTTCGCAGCGATCGTGCCGGCGACGTGCGTCCCGTGGTCCGAGGTGGTCGGCTGCCAGGCGGCGTACGACGTGTCCGTGGTGCCGCCGAGACAGCTCGCCGACAGGGACGGGTCGACCTGGCCGGCGAGGTCCGGGTGGGCCGCCGCGATGCCGGAGTCCAGAACTCCCACCACGACGTCCTTGCTGCCCTGGGTCACCTGCTGGGCCTGCTCGACGCCGATCGCCCGCATGTCCCACTGGTAGGACCAGAGGGGCTCGTCGGTCGGGCTGGCCGTCGTCGACGTGGCGGCGGGCGTCTCGGTCGCGACGGTCTCGCCCTCGTCGATCTTCGTGCCGAGGCCGTCCGTGGCGCCGACCTCGCCGACCCCGGCCCGGCGGACGGCGTCCGCCTGCGCGGACGTGGCCCTGGCCACCACCACGCCGATCTGCTTGTAGTCGGCGACGACCTGCGCGCCCGCGCGACTCAGCGCGGTGACGGCCCTCGCGGTCCCCTGGCCTTCAGGGGCCAGCACGATGTAGCTGCCCTCCGACCCGGCTGCCGACGCAGGTTGGGCGAGAGCGCCTCCTGCCGCGGCACTCAGGGCGACGACTGCGACGGCCGCTGCGCGGCGCGCCCGGCTGTGTGGTGCCTTCACTGTTTCCCTCCGAACGGTGACGGACACTGCGACGACCGGGGAAGCGGCGGTCACAGGGCCGACCCCCGCGGGTCGGCTCCGAAAGTAAATGCCTGTGGTCTAGATCACGTCAATAGCCCGGATCGTGCTGATTTGCGCACGAGCGGACGCGGAGGCCTGGGAACAAAGGTCTAAGGTCGAGCCATTGACAGCCGGTCTTCGGCCGCATCACACTCACTCGAAAGCTCGTCCGCACCCACTCCCCTTCACCCAGATGGGACGGATGCATGAGCACGACCGAAGATCCCCAGGGCCCCGCCAGCGCACAAGCCGTAGACGAGGATGCCAGGCGACTCGCCGAGCTCGGCTACAAGCAAGAGCTGCACCGCGGCATGTCCGCCTTCTCGAACTTCGCTGTCTCCTTCTCGATCATCTCGGTCCTGGCCGGGTGCATCACCGCCTACTACCTCGCCATGGACGCCGGCGGTCCGGTCGTGATCTCGATCGGCTGGCCCGTGGTCGGCCTCTTCGTGCTGCTGGTGGCCTTGGCGATGGCCGAGGTCTGCTCGGTCTTCCCGACCGCCGGTGGTCTCTACTTCTGGGCGGGCCGGCTGGCGAAGAAGAACCAGCGAGTGTGGGCGTGGTACGTCGGCTGGTTCAACTTCCTCGGCGAGTTCGCGGTCACGGCGGCGATCGACTACGGGGCGGCGATCACCTGGATGGCCCTTCTCAACCTGGTCTTCGGGATCAACGTGTCCCAGACGTCCACCTTCCTCGCCTTCCTGATCATCATCGCGCTCCACGGGCTCCTCAACACCTTCGGCGTCAGCCTGGTGAAGGTGCTGTCCAACGTGAGCGCCTGGTGGCACATCGTCGGCGTGGCCGTGATCGTCGTCATCCTCTGGGCGGTCCCCGACCAGCACCAGACCCTGTCCTGGACGTTCACGAAGTTCGTCAACGAGACCGGGTTCGGCAACGTGGTCTACGTGTTCCTGGTCGGCCTGCTGATGGCGCAGTACACCTACACCGGGTACGACGCGTCCGCCCACGTGGCCGAGGAGACCCACAACGCGGACGTCGACGCACCCAAGGGCATCGTCCGGAGCGTCTGGGTCTCGATCCTCGCGGGCTGGGTCCTGCTGGTCTCGGTGACGGCCGCGATCCAGAACTACGCCGGCGCCCGCAACAGCGACACCGGACTCCCGCCGGCGCAGATCTTCATCGACGCCGCCGGGCGCGACCTGGGCATCCTCATGCTCTTCATCGCCGCGGCCGCCCAGTTCTTCTGCGGCATGTGCTCCGTGACGGCGAACTCGCGGATGGCGTTCGCGTTCTCGCGGGACAACGCGCTGCCCGGGTCGAAGCTCTGGGCGAAGGTGAACACCCGCACCGGCACGCCCACCAACTCGATCTGGCTGTGCGTGGTCTGCTCGATCATCCTCACGCTGCCGGCCCTCTGGAGCCTGACCGCCTACTTCGCGGTGACCTCGATCGCCGTGATCGGGCTGTACATCGCCTACGTGACCCCGGTGCTGCTCCGCCGCCTCAACCAGGACTTCCAGCCCGGTCGCTGGAACCTCGGCAAGTGGAGCGCCCCGATCGGCTGGATCGCGGTGGTCTGGGTCGCGTTCATCGTCGTGCTGTTCATGCTGCCCCAGTACGCCCCTGGCACCCTGGGCGACTCGACGTTCAACTACGCGCCGATCGCGGTGCTCGTCGTCCTCGCGTTCTCGACGACGACCTGGTTCATCGGCGGTCGACAGCACTTCATGCACGGCCGCAAGGACGAGCATCTGACCAAGAACCTCGACGACATCTTCAAGTGACCCGAGCTCGATGACGAACCGGGGGCGGGGCAGCACCATCGCCGCCGAGGCCGACCTCGGCGAGGTGGTCCTGCGCCCGGTCCGGGGGCACCACGCGTTCGAGAGCTGCGTGGAGCAGCTGGCGACGGGCATCCGGCTGGGCGTGTTCCCGAACGGCAGCACCCTGCCCCCCGAGCGGGAGCTGGCCGAGCGGATGGGCGTCTCCCGCACGACGCTGCGGGAGGCGATCGCGGCCCTGCGCAGCGCGGGCATGGTGAAGACCAAGCGCGGTCGGGGCGGCGGCACGGTGATCCACCACACCCCCGCCGCCCCGTCCGACTCCTCCGCGGAGTCCTCGATGGCTGGCCTGGCCCCGCGCCGTGAGGAGCTCCTCGACATGCTGGTGTTCCGCCGGGTCGTCGAGCCGGGGGCAAGCTTCGTCGCGGCGTGCCGGGACGTGACCGGGCCGCAGCGGCAGTTCCTGAGTGACGCGCTGGCGGAGGTCTCCTCGGCGCGTGACCCGTCGACGCACCGGCAGGCGGACTCGCGACTGCACCTGGCCATCGCCTCGCTCACGGGGTCGTCGAAGCTGATCCACGCCGTGACGGAGGTCCAGTCGGACCTGCACGACATGCTTCAGGCGATCCCGGTGCTCCCGGTCAACATCGACCACTCCAACGCCCAGCACGAGGCGATCGTCCGGGCGATCCTGGCCGGCAACGCCCCGCGCGCACGGCGGGCGATGGAGAGCCACTGCGACGACACCGCGGCGCTGATCCGGGGCCTCCTCGGCTAGCCGCACAGGAAGGAAGACCATGAGCGCTCCCCAGCGCAACGACCGGCACCTGACGCTGGAGCAGCTGAAGGGCATGATCCGCGGCGATGAGATCGACACCGTGGTCATCGCCTTCACCGACATGCAGGGCAGGCTCCAGGGCAAGCGGCTGCACGGCAGGTACTTCGTCGACCACGTCGTCCCCCACGGCGCCGAGGGTTGCAACTACCTGCTGGCCGTCGACGTCGACATGAACACCGTCGAGGGCTACGCGATCTCCTCCTGGGAGCAGGGGTACGGCGACATGGAGTTCGTCCCCGACTTCGACACCATCCGGCTGCTGCCCCACCTCCCCGGCACCGCCCTGGTGCAGTGCGACGTGGTCTGGCAGGACCACCGGCCGGTGGAGCCGTCGCCGCGGCGGGTCCTCAAGCGCCAGCTCGAACGCGTGGCGGACCGCAGCATGGTCGCCCTCGCCGGGACCGAGCTGGAGTTCATCGTCTTCAACGACACCTACGAGCACGGCTGGAGCACCGGCTACCAGGACATCCGGCCGGCCAACCAGTACAACGTGGACTACTCGATCCTCGGCACCACCCGCATCGAGCCCCTGCTGCGCGACATCCGCAACACCATGTACGCCGCCGGCATGGACGTCGAGGGCGCGAAGGGCGAGTGCAACCTCGGCCAGCACGAGGTCGGCTTCCTCTACGCCGACGCCCTCGTGACGGCGGACAACCACTCCGTCTACAAGACCTCCGCCAAGGAGATCGCGGCCCTGCACGGCAAGTCGATCACCTTCATGGCCAAGTTCAACGAGCGGGAGGGCAACTCCTGCCACATCCACCTCTCGCTCCGCGGGCAGGACGGCTCGATCGTGTTCTGGGACGAGGAGGACGGCCGTCCCACTCCGCTCTACGACCACTTCGTCGCGGGCATCCTCGACACGATGGCCGACTTCACGTTGATGTACGCACCGAACGTCAACTCCTACAAGCGCTTCGCGGACGCCTCGTTCGCGCCCACGACGATCGCGTGGGGCAACGACAACCGGACGTGCGCGGTGCGGCTGGTGGGGCGAGGACCGGCCGCGCGCCTGGAGAACCGGCTGCCGGGCGGCGACGTGAACCCCTACCTCGCCCTCGCGGCCATGATCGCCGGAGGACTGCACGGCATCGAGCAGGAGCTGCCGTTGCCACCGGAGCAGCTCGGCAACGCGTACACCTCCGGAAAACCGCAGGTGCCCCGGACCCTCCGGGAGGCACGGGACGTGTTCGCCTCCTCGAAGCTGACGCGTGCGACCCTGGGTGACGACGTCGTCGACCACTACACCAACATGGCCGACGTGGAGCTGAGGGCCTTCGAGTCCACCGTCACCGACTGGGAGCTCCGACGCGGCTTCGAGCGCTTCTAGATCGTCCCGATCCCGAGGCGGTCGACTCATGACACCGCAAGACGAGAAGACCTAGGACACTTTCGCCGATGACCCAAGACACCCTGTCCCATGTCGTGCTGAACCCCGCGACCGGCCAGCCTGTGACCGAGGTCGGGCTGGCCTCCGTCGAGCAGACCGACGCCGTGATCGAGCGGGCCCA
>DASVBF010000309.1:0-2962 GCA_036375975.1 Nocardioidaceae bacterium
CGCCGGTCCGAGCCGGTGTGCAGGTCGATCCCGACCGCACACTTGGCGACGACCTCGGTCATCATCAGGTTCGCGATCCGTGCGGCCAGCGAGCCTCGTGTCGACCCGGGGAAGGACCGGTTCAGATCCCTTCGGTCGGGGAGGTAGCGGCTGCCGACCATGAAGCCCAGCACGTTGACGATCGGCACCGCGATGAGCGTGCCGCGGAAGGTCTTGGGGTCGAGCTCAGCCAGGACCTGTCTGATCACCTCTACCCCCACTGCTTCGTCGCCGTGCACGGCGGCGTTGACCCAGATGGTGGGGCCGTCCTCTCGGCCGTGGATGACCCGCACGGGCAGCTCGACCTCGGCGCCGGTCACCAGCCGGGTGATCGGGAGCGACACCGCTCGCTGCAACCCGGGGCGGACCCTGACCGAGCCGATCTCGAACGACGGACGGGTCATCAACGGCCCCGGTTGCGCCGCCGGGTGCTTCGGGGAGGCCTGCGCCCGACGTAGGAGCGGCTCGGGTCCACGACGAAACCTTGACGAAGTGCTTCTCGACCCACCAGCATCCGGAACCCCATCTCGTCACGGCGACTCAGCGTCACCTCGGCCGTGATCGTACGGGCCATCAGGCGGATGTCCATCATCACCACGATCCGCTCCTCGGCGTACCCCGAGGAGCTCCGCACGGTCCGCAGGTCCTCGACCTTGCTCTCCACGTCGACGGCGCCCTCGTCGGACCTCTGCCAGGGATGGATCGAGTACCGGACCCAGGTGTCGCCGCCTTTCGCGAACTCCTCGATGTCGAAGGCATGGATGGCCGAGGTGCGAGCCCCCGTGTCGAGCTTGGCCTTGACCCAGGGGACGCCGATCCCGGGCAGACTCACCCACTCGCGCCAACCTGCGAGGGTGTAGGAAAGGTCCGTTGTCATCTGATGCCTACCGTTCGAGCCATCTATCTCGGGGAAACATGAAACTTGCCATCCTGTCCCGCGCCTTCCGCTCGTACAGTACGCAGCGTCTCCGGACGGCCGCGCTCGATCGAGGTCATCAGGTCAAGGTGCTCAACACGCTGCGCTTCGGGATCGACCTCTCCGGCGACGAGCCGGACCTGCAGTTCCGCGGGAGGCAGCTGTCCCACTACGACGCGGTCCTCCCCCGCATCGGCAACTCGATCACGTACTTCGGCACCGCCGTCGTCCGCCAGTTCGAGCAGATGGACGTCTACACCCCGAACACCTCATGGGGCATCAGCAACTCGCGTGACAAGCTTCGCGCCATCCAGATCCTGTCCCGGCACCAGATCGCCATGCCGGCGACCACGTTCGTGCGCGACCGAGCGGACGTGGTCCCGGCCATCGAGCGGGTCGGCGGGGCCCCGGTGGTGGTCAAGCTCCTGGAGGGCACCCAGGGCATCGGCGTGATTCTCGCCCCCGATCTCAAGGTCGCCGAAGCCATCATCGAGACCCTGCACAGCACCCAGCAGAACGTCCTCATCCAGCGGTTCGTCAAGGAGAGCAAGGGCCGCGACATCCGAGCCCTCGTCGTCGGTGACCGGGTCGTCGCGGCGATGCGCCGCGTGGCCAAGGAAGACGAGTTCCGCTCCAACGTGCATCGGGGCGGTTCCGTGGAGCGTGTGGACCTCGACCCCGCCTTCGAGAAGCTCGCCGTCCGGGCCGCCCAGATCATGGGGCTGCGCGTCGCCGGCGTCGACATGCTCGAGGGCAACGACGGCCCCCTGGTCATGGAGGTGAACTCCTCGCCCGGCCTGGAGGGCATCGAGACCGCGACCGGGCTCGACGTGGCGGGTGCCATCATCGACTTCATCGACAACCAGGTCGCGTTCCCGGAGATCGACGTACGCCAGCGACTGACCGTCTCGACCGGCTATGGCGTCGCCGAGATCCTGGTGCACGCCGCCTCCGACCTCGTCGGCAAGACGCTCGGGCAGTCGGGCCTGCGCGAGCGGGACATCACGGTGCTCACGCTTCAGCGCGGGACCGCCGTCATCCCCAACCCAATGGACCGCCACGTGCTCCAGGCCGGCGACAGGCTGCTCAGCTTCGGGAAGCTGGAGGAGATGCGTTCCATGATCCCGAGCCGGCGCAAGCGCAGAAGCAAGGTCAAGAAGCTGCCTCCCGAGCCCATTCACGACGCCTGACCGGCTCTCGGCGCCGACCAGGGGCTGCTGGCCGGTGGCGGCGGCCAGCGGCCCGGGGCTCCTGCGCCCTCGACGGCGAACCCGCGGTCAGCCGTACGCGAGCCGGTACAGCGCCTGCTGGTAGACCCGGTCGGCGCGTAGGTCCGCATCGATCCCCGCCAGCAGCTCGCGGACCCCCGGGCCCGTGCGCACGTGCGTCACTGGCTGCTCGGTCTCGAGCTCGCGCATCTGCTGGAGGAACTCGGGAGTGATCCCCTCGTGGTTCTCGGGACGGTCCGCCCGCCGGCCCGCGGGCCTTGGTTCCTCGGCGCGTCGCCGTCTCTTGCGCGACGGTTCGGCACGGCGCTTGCCGCGGGTGGCCCGGTCAGACATGGCTCTCTCCGAGATGAGGTTGTCTGCGGTTGAAGGACAGGTGACAACCGTAGCGGTGTCGCCCCCATGACAACCCGCCGGTATCGACCGGGTTTCCGCCGGGGACTTCCGCCCCTTCCGGGCTCCGCGAGAGTCCTGCTTTGATCGAGTGGGCGAGCAGTTCGATGGAAGCGGGACGGTGCGTGTTCCGACCGGGCCAAGGGAGTAGCCACTCCGCCACCAGGTCCCGGGGCTCCACGCGCGAACTCCTCGATCAGGGACAAAGGCGCGTGCTCCTCGGGGTGTGCATCGTCGTGGGCGCCGCCACGACAGTTCCGGCCAGCTACAACTACGTGATCGTCCCCATGCTCGAGGGGCTCGGAGCGAGCGAGTCGCAGGGCTCCCTGCTGCGGCAGCTCCCCAGCATCGCCGGACTCCTGGTCATCTTCCTCGCCGGCATCCTCGG
>DASVBF010000375.1:0-3223 GCA_036375975.1 Nocardioidaceae bacterium
GCCCAGGCCCGAGAGGTCCTCGCGGCGGTCCGGGCATGCCTCGACAACGTCAGGCGCCATGTCGGGGCAGAGGCGCAGGCTTGGGTGCTGCTCGAAGACCTCGGGGGCGAAGTTGTCGTGACGGTGCGCGACGACGGCCCAGGCATCGGACATGGCCGGCTCGAGGAGGCCGAGTCGCAGGGCAGGCTTGGCGTCGCGCAGTCCATCCGCGGACGGGTGGCCGACCTCGGCGGGCGTGCGGCCCTGGTCACCGCGCCGGGTGAGGGCACCGAGTGGGAGCTCAGCTTCCCGCGGTAGCCGACTCTGAGGTGCGCTGTGGACCTGTCTGGCCCAGTTTGCGTAGGCAGTGCCCTGTTTCGACCTAGTTTGCCGGTATCGGACCGCCGCATCGACGTACTCTGGATCGGATTCTCAGACGGTTCGGACGGGACGGTGCACATGCGACCAAAGCTCTCTGTGGTCGTGCCCATGTACAACGAGGAAGAGGTTCTGGGCGAGCTCTTCGAGCAGACCCGGCCTGTCCTCGACGGTTTGGGCATCACCTACGAGCTGGTGTGCGTCGACGACGGTTCCACCGACAAGACCGCGGCGCTGGTCCAGGCGGCCACACAGGTGTGGCCAGAGGTCCGTCTCGTGCGCCTCGTCCGCAACTCGGGGCATCAGGCGGCGCTGTCCGCGGGCTACGAGCGCGCGCGCGGCGACATGGTGATCACTATGGACGCCGACCTCCAAGACCCTCCGTCCGTGATCCCGCAGATGGTGGAGATGGCGACAACCGAGCCGGTCGATGTGGTCTACGGCGTCCGGGTGGACCGCTCGAGCGACACCTTCCTGAAGCGTCGAACGGCCGGCCTCTACTACAAGACGATGCGGCGGATCGCCGGGAACCAGGTCCCCGCGGACGTGGGCGACTTCCGGCTCGTCACGCGGCGGGTGATCGAGGCGCTCGAACGGGTCCCCGAGCACAGCCGGGTCTACCGGCTGATCATCCCGTGGTACGGCTTCCCATCGGCCGAGGTGAGGTACTGCCGGGGATCGCGCGCGGCGGGGAAGACGAAGTACCCGATGTCGAAGATGTTCGGGCTGGCGATCGACTCGATCACGACGTTCTCGGCTGCGCCGCTGAGGTTCGCAACCGGTGCGGGCATCTTCGGCGTCTTCCTGTGTCTCGTCGCGATGGCGGTCTCACTCGGAGCATGGCTGATGGGACACACCGTCCCCGGTTGGACGTCCACCGTGGCGACCGTGGGGCTCATCGGCGCGATCCAGCTGATCTGTGTCGGGCTACTCGGTGAGTACATGGCGAGACTCTTCATCGCGAGCCAGGGTCGTCCAGCGTTCATCGTCGGCTACGACAGCTCCGACCACGACGCGACTAGTCGACCGAGTGAGCCTGAACCACCAGCGACACCCCCGGCAGTCCCCGGACTGGGAGCCGGCGCTCGGACGCGATGATCGCCCGCAGCGCGGCGTTCGTCATCGGGGACAGCTCGTCCAGGTCGCTCCCGGTGCTCTTGCGTCGGCGGAACTTCGCCACAGGTCGCAGCAGGACGTTCCACGACCACATTTCGTCGACGATGAGCCCTGCGCCCGACAACACTCGGTGAAGGCTCTCGCGGTCATAACGCCTCACGTGCCCCACGGCGACGTCGTGTGCACTCCACAGGCGCATGTCGGCCGGTACTGCGATCAGGGCGGTGCCACCGGGGGCGAGGACCCGCTGAATCTCGGCGGCCATCCGGTCGTCCTCCTCGACGTGCTCGAGGATGTCGAACGCCACCACGAGCCCCATCGAACGGTCCGGGAATGGGAGCGCCCGCGCGTCCGCTCGCAGCACGGGCAGACCCCTGCTCTTGGCGACTTCCGCCCCGGCAACGGAGTACTCCAGCGCCACGACGTCCCAGCCGGCCTCGACGAGCACCCGCGTGTTGCCGCCTCCGGCGGCCCCGATGTCGAGCGCCGTGGTCGGCTGGAGGCCCTTGATCATCCGCCTGAGGATGCTCCGGCGCTCGCCGTACCACCAGTGCGAGTCCTCCAGCTCGGTGAGCTTGGTGATTTCCGTGGACTCCATGCACCCTCCTCGTAGCGTCGGTCCCCACAGGATCGACTTCGGCGCCTGCAAGTGTCGCATCCCAGAAAGAACTGGTCTGCCATGTCGGTCTACTTCGCACGATCTTGAGTACCTTGACGAGATGCGAAACGAGACGACTCTGGGGGTCGCGGCGTCACGCGAGGCGGTGTGGAAGGTGCTCATCGACGTGGAGAGCTGGCCTGATCTCACTCCCTCCATGTCGTCGGTCCGGAAGCTGGACGCCGGCCCCCTCCGGGCCGGAACCCGTGTCCGCATTCGACAGCCCAAGCTTCCTCCGGCGGTGTGGACCGTCACCGAGATAGTGGAACCGGAGCGCTTCGTGTGGACGGCGAGGGGACCGGGCTTCCGCACGACGGCGAGCCACGAGATCGTGGCTGAGGAAGGTTCGACGCTGCTGCGCCTTGCCGTCGAGCAGTCTGGTCCGCTCGCGGGGGTGGTCAGTCGGCTGGGGAGGAGCCTGACGGACCGTTACATCGCCCTCGAGGCGGCGGGCGTCAAGCGACGGGCGGAGGAGGAGGGCTCATGACGATCCACTCGGAGCATCCCTTCGCCGAACCCGAGTGGCGACGCGACCCCGTGCGACGCCTCCGCGGTCGCTTGGGCGGGACCGTCACGTTGTGGACGGCGGGAGGCAGGACCGAGAGAGCAGGATTGACCGTGTCGTCGGTGATGATCGCGGGCGGTGATCCGGGTCATGTGCTCGCGCTCGTCGACCCGGACTCGGACTTCGCCACCACGGTCCAGAAGACCGGGCTGGCCGTCGTACAACTGCTGGAGTGGCCGCACCGCGACCTCGCCGAGGCCTTCGCGGGACTTGCGCCCGCACCGGGCGGGGCGTTCACCCTGGGCGCCTGGACCGCGACGGAGTGGGGGCCGCGGCTGCAGGACGCGAGCGCCTGGGCGGGCGTCCGCCTGACCGGTGAGCAGCGGGAGGTCGGCTGGTCCCTGCTGCTCGACGCGACGCTGGAGCACGTGGAGCTGGGGGAGGAGCACGAGCCGCTCGTCCACCGGCGTGGACGCTACGTGCGGACCGACGGGCGTCGGTAGCCTGCCTTTCACGGCAACGATGGAGGCGGGGTCGGATGGCCTAGTTGTGCGCTTTACGGTGTCGGCGGGTCGTTCGGGGGATCC
>DASVBF010000060.1:0-10107 GCA_036375975.1 Nocardioidaceae bacterium
TCCACGGCGGCACCTTAACGCCTGCCAGGTCAGAGCAGCGGGGAGAACCCCTTGGTGCCGCGGACCAGGTGGAGCCCCGGAATGCCCGAGTGCCGCTGGGCGAAGGTCAGCTCGTGGCGCAGGTCGCCCACGCCGTTGGACCCCGCCAGAAGCGCGAGGGTCACGGTCGACAGCGTCCCCAGCGCCCGGCCGTCCGCGTCGAGGAACGCAGATCCGGAGTCGCCCGGGATGCCGGGCGTGGCGGTGTAGACGAGGTGGCTCCAGCCACGCCCGAGTGTGCCGAGGCTCGAGCCCTGCTTGGGCGAGAGCTCGGTGATGCCGGCGCGGACGCTGGAGTTGCCGTAGGAGTAGACGGTGTCGCCCTCGGAGGTGCCACCGCGGTGCAGCCCCGTGGGGCCTCCCCAGAACGGGACGGTGGGGTTCACCGTGCGGAGGTACGGCCTGGACACGCGGACGAGAGCGAGATCGTTGAACTCGCAGGCGTTCCGGTTTCGCGTCCCGAGACGCTGCATGGTGAGCCAGGAGCTGTAGGCAAGCCGGCCCCGGCCCACTGTGGTTCCGCCGTCCACCGCGGAACCGCCCTCGGCGAACCGCACTCGCGTGCCGACCGGGTGCGACTTTGCCTTGCAGCCGTTGGTGTCGGTCGCCTCACCGGTAGCGGCGCAGTGGGCGGCGTAGCCGACGTACACCCGGCCCAGGCGGTCCTTGAACACGAAGTTGCCCGTGCACTGGGCGCCCTTGGTGTACATCTGCACGCCTGGGTGGATCTTCGCGCCGGCCGCCGGCGCCCAGCGCGCGGACGCCTCAGCGGGTGAGGTCGCCAGTGCGGGTACGACGGCCAGCAGGACCGTCAGAGCCACGAGCAGCGGCAGCGCCGCCCGTCGCCCGAGTTCGAGTCGTCGTGGGGTGCTCACGTGGGTCTCCTCGAGATGGATGAGCGAGGGCCCGCCCTCGAACCGGGCGGGCCCTCGGCTGGTCGGCGGCTGGACGCGCGCCTCAGAGGGCCGGTGAGAAGGGCTCCGTGCCCGGCACGAGCGCGAGGCCCGCGATGCCGGAGTTGGCCTGGGCGTACTGCAGCTCGTGGCTCAGGTCGCCCACGCCGTTGGAACCTGCCAGCGGCGCGATCGCCAGCGTGGACAGCACGCCCAGGGCCTTGCCGTCGGCGTCGAGGAAGGCGCTGCCCGAGTCGCCGGGGACACCCGGAGTGACCGTGTAGACCGGGTGCGACCACCCTCCGTCGGCCGGGTCGTCTCCGACGCTGGTGCCCTGCTTGGGCGAGAGCTCGGTGACCCCACCACGGAGGCTCGAGTTGCCGTAGGAGTACACCGTGTCGCCGGCGGCCGTGCCGTCGGTGTCGATGCCCGCCGGGCCGCCCCAGAACGGGACGGAGGGGTTGACGTCGCTGACGTACTGGGAGTCGACCTTCACCAGGGCGAGGTCGTTGTAGGCGCAGGTGTTGGGATCCTTCTCACCGGTCTTCTGCATGGTGAGCCAGCTGCTGTAGGCGAGCGTGCCGGTGCCGACCTTCGTGCCCTCGCTGACGAGGCTGCCGCCCTCGGCGAAGTCGACCTTGGTGCCGAGCGGGAGGGAGCCCGAGTCGCACCCGTCGGTGTCGGTGGCGCCGCCTGTGCCGGCGCAGTGGGCGGCGTAGCCGACGTACACGTTGCCCGCCGTATCGGTGTAGACGAAGTTGCCGGTGCACTGGGCGCCGTCGGTGTACATCTGGACACCCGGGTGGATCTTGGCCGTGTCCGCAGGCGCCCAGGTGGCTGCGGCGGACGTGGAGGTGGACGTGGCCGCGATGGCCGCCGTGGCCAGGACCGTACCGGCGATGCCGGCTACTGCGGCGCGGGCGCGAGAGAACATGACGACGTGCTCCTTCCCATGAGCATCAAGGCTGTGATGGACAACGAAGATGCCCGAGGAAGGTCACGCCCGGAACGTCGGGGAACGTCCGTCTTGGGTCAGTACGACGGCTGTGACGGGTCGATCTGGTTGACCCAGGCCACGACGCCACCACCGACGTGCACGGCATCGCTGAAGCCTGCGCCCTTGACGACGGCAAGGGCCTCCGCGGACCGGGCGCCGGACTTGCAGTGGAGCACGATCTGCCTGTCGGAGGGGAGCTGCTCGAACGCCTTGCCGTTGAGGAACTCGCCCTTCGGGATGAGGATCGAGCCCGGGATCCGGTTGATCTCGAACTCGTTCGGCTCCCGGACGTCGACGAGCACGAAGTCACGCTCGCCGTTCTCCCGCTCCTTGAGCATGGTCTCGAGCGTGCCGACCGAGATCGTGGCGTCCACCGCGGCGTCGGCAGCGGCCTCGCTGATCGCACCGCAGAACGTGTCGTAGTCGATGAGCTCGGTGACGGTGGGGTTCTCCCCGCAGATCGCGCAGTTCGGGTCCTTGCGGACCTTGATCTTGCGGTACTCCATCTCGAGCGCGTCGTAGATCATCAGCTGCCCGAGCAGCGGCTCTCCGATGCCGGTCAGCAGCTTGATCGCCTCGTTGACCTGGATGGACCCGATGCCGGCGCACAGCACGCCCAGGACGCCGCCCTCGGCGCAGGAGGGGACCATGCCCGGCGGTGGCGGCTCCGGGTAGAGGCAGCGGTAGCACGGACCGTGCTCGGCCCAGAACACCGATGCCTGCCCGTCGAAGCGGTAGATGGAGCCCCACACGTAGGGCTTGCCGAGCAGGACCGCGGCGTCGTTCACCATGTAACGGGTGGCGAAGTTGTCCGTGCCGTCGACGATGAGGTCGTACTGTTCGAAGATCCCCATGACGTTGTCGTTGTCGAGCCGCTCCTCGTGGAGGACGACGTTGACGTAGGGGTTGACCTCGGCGACCGACTCCTTGGCCGACAGGGCCTTCGACTTCCCGATGTCGCTCTGCCCGTGGATGACCTGGCGCTGGAGGTTCGACTCGTCGACCACGTCGAAGTCCGCGATGCCGATCGTGCCGACTCCGGCCGCCGCCAGGTAGAGGAGCGCAGGGCTGCCCAGACCACCGGCACCGATGACCAGGACCTTGGCGTTCTTCAGCCGCTTCTGTCCGCTCATCCCGACGTCGGGGATGATCAGGTGCCTGCTGTAGCGGCGGACCTCGTCGATGGTCAGCTCGTCTGCGGGCTCGACCAGGGGTGGAAGGGACACGCGTGCTCCTCGTCGGGTTTCTGGCAGTTCGGTGTGGTCAACAACCGAGGCGCCGTGCGTGTTCCCCATGCTCTCCCGCGGCGCCCGGGCCGGTCCGGACGTCCCGCCATCCGGACCCCGCTCCACCGCGGAGATGGTTCGAGACGGCCCCGGGGGGAGGTGGCCGTCTCGAACCTGGCCGCAGCGGCCGCGGCGTACGGCGGCTCTCGGCTGCCGATGCGCCGGGGCGCGGTCTCAGGCTCAGGGTGTCGCCTCGGGCAGCCAACCTCGATCGCGGCACGCCGAGAGGCGCGCAGGTCGTCCGGTTTGTCCCGGTCCGGAAGCACGAGGTCGACTCCGGTGGACCCCACGCGCACCGGTCTCGACGGGGCGCGCCCGACCCGGGACAAAGGAGACCCCCGTCATTACCGGGGAGTAAGATTCCTCCTCACCGGACCGGACGAGGGAAAGCGACCCGATGAGCACGATGGATGAGCAACGGCCGCGCGGGGGCCGTATGCCACGCACGGCGCGCAGGGCCCAGCTCCTCGAGTCGGCGCTCGGCGTCTTCGTCGCCCAGGGGTACCACGCGGCGGCCATGGACGACATCGCCGACCGCGCGGGGGTCTCCAAGCCGGTTCTCTACCAGCACTTCCCCGGCAAGCTCGAGCTGTACCTCGCGCTGCTGGACCAGTCGTGCGACACGATCATCGAGGCCACCCGCAAGGCGCTCGAGGCGACGGACAACAACAAGGAGCGCGTCGCCGCCACCATGCAGGTCTTCTACGACTACGTAGCGAACGCCCATGGCGCCTTCCGCCTCGTCTTCGAGTCCGACCTCACGAACGAGCCGGCGGTGCGGGAGCGGGTTGACCGGGTCACCGCCGAGACCGCGTCGCTCGTCGCCGCCGTGATCAGTGACGACACCGGCCTGCCGGAGGCACAGTCCCGCCTCCTCGCCGTCTCGCTCGTCGGCATGGCGCAGGTCAGCGCCCGGTTCTGGCTCGACGACCGCCGGGGCATCAGCCAGCACGACGCTGCGAACCTCGTGTCCAGCCTCGCCTGGCGTGGAATCCGGGGCTTCCCGAGGACCGAGGAGCACCCCTGAACCACCCGGTAGGGTCGTCAGTACAGACGTCACCGTGGTGGTGCACCGTGATCATCCGCCGGCCGCACCAGCGCCCGAGCAACGAGGAGGTCCTCCGATGGAGGTCAAGATCGGCGTCCAGAACGTGAGCCGCGAGCTGAGCTTCGACACCAACGAGGAGGGCGACGCGATCGAGGCCGGCGTGGCGAAGGCGCTGGAGGACGGGGTTCCGTTCATCTCCGTCACGGACAGCAAGGGCCGCCGCGTCATCGTCCCGACGGCGTCGCTCGCCTACGTGGAGATCGGCTCCCCCACCGTCGGTCAGGTGGGGTTCCGCAGCTGAGACCGACGGCCTCTCACGAGGCCAGCCCCAGAGCCGCCATCCGCTCGGCGTGGTTCTCGGTGAGCCGGGCGAACATCCGGCCGATGGCGGCCAGGTCCATGCCCGGCCGGTCGACCCCGCCCGAGAGCAGCGCCGACAGGGCGTCCCGCTCCGCGGCGACCCGTTGCGCCTGCGAGAGCGCCTCCCCCATCAGGCGGCGCCCCCACAGCGCGAGCCGGCCGCCGACCCGGTGGTCCGCCTCGATCGCCTTGCGGACCCGGTCGACGACGAACTCCGCCTGTCCCGAGTCCTCGAGGCTCTCGATGATCAGCTCGCGGGTGTCCACGTCGACGAACGCCGCGATCTCCCGGTAGAAGTCCGCGGCGAGCCCGTCCCCGACGTACGCCTTGACCAGGCCCTCCAGCCAGTCCCGGGGCGCGGTGTGCACGTGGAAGGCGTCGATCGGCTCCCGGAACGGCTGCATCGCGGCGTACGGGTCCGCCCCCAGCTCGGCGAGCCGGTCACGGAGAGAGACGAAGTGCCCGAACTCGCGAGACGCCATCGCGGCCAGCTCGGCCTTGTCCTCCAGGCCCGGGGCCATCTTGGCGTCCTCGGCCAACCTGTCGAAGGCCGACATCTCGCCGTAGGCGATCGCACCGAGAAGGTCCACCACTGCCGCGAGGTAGGTCGGGTCCTGGAAGGCCAGCGGGACGTCCGAGTGGGCCGGCGATGCTGTCTCGGGAGCCGGCGGGGAGTCGGGGGTGCCGAGCGGCAAGTCGGTCATGCGCGCAGCCTACCGATAGACTCGCGGTGACATTACGTAGAGAGACAGGCAAGACCCCTGACCACCTTCAGAGAACTCGGGGCTCTCCCCGAGATCGCCGACGCCCTCGAGCGCGCCGGCATCACGCACCCCTTCCCGATCCAGGAGATGACCCTCTCCGTCGCCCTCATGGGCACCGACCTGATCGGCCAGGCCCGCACCGGCACGGGCAAGACACTCGCCTTCGGCATCCCCTTGCTCCAGCGCACCGTCGCTCCGCACGACCCCGACCACGCCGACCTCGCCGCGCCCGACAAGCCGCAGGCGCTGGTCATCGCACCCACCCGCGAGCTCGCGCTGCAGGTTTCGAACGACCTCAAGACCGCTGCGGTCGACAGAGGCACCCGCATCCTCACCGTCTACGGCGGGGTGGGCTACGAGCCCCAGCTCGAGGCGCTCGCCAAGGGCGTGGACGTCGTCGTCGGCACTCCGGGCCGGCTCCTCGACCTCGCGAACCGCCGCTCGCTGGACCTGTCGCACGTCAAGGTCCTCGTCCTCGACGAGGCCGACGAGATGCTGGACCTCGGCTTCCTTCCCGACGTGCAGAAGCTGATCTCGAAGACACCGGAGACCCGGCAGACGATGCTGTTCTCGGCGACCATGCCGGCTGCGATCGTCAGCCTGGCGCGGGTGCACATGCGCCATCCGATGAACATCCGGGCGGAGTCCTCGAGCGACCAGCAGACGGTCCCGGCGACCGCGCAGTTCATCTACCAGGTCCACGACCTCGACAAGCCCGAGATGATCGCCCGCATCCTGCAGGCCGAGAACTCCGGCATCACGATGGTCTTCACCAGGACCAAGCGCCAGGCGCAGCGGGTCGCCGACGACCTCGCCGAGCGGGGCTTCGCCAGCAGCGCCCTGCACGGCGACATGCCGCAGGTCGCTCGGGAGAAGGCGCTCAAGAAGTTCCGCGACGGGAAGCTCAAGGTCCTCGTGGCCACCGATGTGGCCGCACGTGGCATCGACGTGGCGGACATCACCCACGTCGTCAACTACAGCTGCCCGGAGGACGAGAAGACCTACGTCCACCGGATCGGACGCACCGGCCGCGCCGGCGCCACCGGCATCGCCATCACGTTCGTCGACTGGGCCGACATCACCCGGTGGAAGGTCATCAACAGGGCGCTCGACCTGCCCTTCGACGACCCGCCGGAGACCTACTCCACCTCGGAGCACTTCTTCCACGACCAGGGCATCCCCCCGGGCACGAAGGGCCGCATCGCGCCGGAGCCCTCCGCCGACCAGCCGGCCAGCGAGGCAAAGCCGCGGTCGGAGCGGAGGGAAGGGAGTGACCGGCCACGCCGGAGCCGTTCCCGCACACGCACCCGCGGTGGCACCAAGGCCGAGGAGGGTACGCCGGGCGGCTCGCCCGCCCCGGCCGCATCCTCGGGCAGCGGGGACGGCGAGGGCTCCTCGTCCTCCCGCGGCCGCACGCGCCGTCGGCGCCGGACGCGCAGCGGCGGCAGCGCACACGCCTCGGGCGAGTGAGCAACGTCGTCCCTGCAGGTCAGGGGACGACGACGACCTTGGTGCCCACCGACGCGAAACCCCAGAGTGCCCGCGCGTCGGGGCGCCACTGGCGGATGCAGCCGTGCGACTGCGGTGTCCCGAGCTCTTCGCGGGTCTGCACGGGCCGGCCGTGGTCGACCGGGATGTCGTGGAAGCCGATGGCCGCGCTGTCACCGTGGGCGAAGCGGACCATGTACTCCATCGTGCCGGAGTCGTCGACGCCGAGCGCGTGCCTGGACCTCGAGTAGACCTCGTAGTCCCCTGGTTCCAGGTTGTCGCTGCGGCTTCCGGACACGAGGTAGGTCCGGAGCACCTTCCCGGACGCCTCGACCAGCCACACACGCTGCGCGCTCATGTCGAAGACCACCCGCTTGCCGGAGCCCGAGCCGGCCGGGAGCGCGTCTCCGGCCAGTGACGCGGCGCTCGAGCCTGCTGATCGCGCCTCGCCGGCCCCGGAAGGATCCCTCGACTCGGCGTACCGGCTGAGCTGGAGGGCCCCCTTCTCGGCCGCGGCTCCTGGTCGCGGCACCGCGACGGCCTGCTCCTGCGGCAGGCCGGGAAGCACCCCGGCGGCGCCGAGGACGGCGGTCATGGTCACCCCGACGGAGCCGAAGGCGGCGAGGATGCGGCCATAGCGGGGACGTACCGGGGCGACCGGAGCTCTACGCCGTGGTTGCGGGCCCATGCGGCGCAGTCTAGGTGCGCGCGGCCACCTTCTGGGTGAGGCTTGCCGCCACGTCGCGATACGCGTCCGCGCCACGGTTCTTCCGGGCGGTCGCCAGAATCGACCGTCCCGCTGCCGGCGCCTCGGCGAAACGGATCGACTTCGGGATCGGCGGTTCGACCACCGCGAGGCCGTAGGTGTCGGAGATCGTCTCCAGCACCGTGCGCGCGTGGTTGGTGCGACCGTCGTACAACGTGGGCAGCACTCCCCACACGGCAAGCTTCTTGTTCGTGAACCGCCGGACGTCGTGCACGGTGTCCAGCAGCTGGCCGACCCCCCGGTGGGACAGGGTCTCGCACTGGAGCGGGATCAGCACGCCGGTGGCCGCCGTGAGGGCGGCGACGGTGAGGACGCCGAGAGAGGGAGGGCAGTCCAGCAGCACCCAGTCGTAGCCCTCGAGGTCCTCGAGCGCGGCACGGAGGACGTACTCGCGACCGGTGCGGGTGAGCAGCTCTGCCTCGGCACGCGCCAGCTCGATGGTCGAGGGCAGCAGGTCGACCCCGTCGTCGGTCTGGATGATCACCTCACTCGGCTCGACCCCCTTGGTCAGCACGTGGTGGACCGAGAGGTCGAGGTCCTCCGGGTCGATGCCGAGCGAGAACGTCAGACAGGCCTGCGGATCCAGGTCGACGATCAGGACTGAGTTGCCCTGCTCGGCCAGGGCGGCACCGAGGGAGGCGACGGTCGTCGTCTTGGCGACGCCACCCTTCTGGTTGGCGATCGCGAGTATCTGAGTGATCATCACCGCACATTGTGCCTGAGACACCGCGAGACCGGGCTCCCGGTCCGTGGAATGCTGTGTGCATGTCTCGGGGAACTGCTCTCGTCACCGGTCCCACTGCCGGCATCGGCCGGGTCTTCGCCGACCAGCTCGCCGCGCGTGGCTACGACCTCGTCCTGGTCGCGCGCAACCGCGACCGGCTGGAGGGGCTCGCCGAGGAGCTTCGCGGCCGGCATCACGTGGACGTCGAGGTGCTGGTAGCCGATCTCGCGGACCGGAAGTCCCTGGCGGAGGTGGAGGCGCGGGTCGCGGCTGTAGAGCGCCCCGTCGCGCTGCTGGTCAACAACGCCGGCTTCGGCCACAAGTACCCGTTCACCGAGAACTCCGTCGAGGACGAGCAGGCGATGCTCGATGTCCTCGTCACTGCGGTGATGCGGCTCAGCCATGCGGCGATCGGGCCCATGCTGGAGCGCGGCGAGGGCGCGATCGTGAACGTGGCAAGTGTCGCGGCGTTCCTCCCGCGTGGCACGTACAGCGCGGCCAAGGCCTACGTGGTCTCGTTCAGCGAGTGGCTCGACTTGACCTACCGCGACCGCGGCGTGCGAGGAATGGCGCTCTGCCCCGGCTTCGTGCGCACGGAGTTCCACGAGCGGATGGGGGTCAGCCGGGACTCCGCGCCACGCTGGATGTGGCTGGACGCCGACCGGCTGGTGCGTGAAGCCCTCCGGGATCTCGAGAAGGGCAGGACGATCTCCGTGCCCAGCAAGAGGTACAAGCTGCTCAGCGCCGTCGCGCGTTACACCCCATCGTCCCTGCAGGCACGGTTCCAGGGGCTCGGCCGCAAGTAGGCCTATCCCTCACCCGCGACGAACGCCCGGACCGCGTCGGCGACCAGCTGGACCGCGATGGCGGACAGCAGCAGACCGGCGATGCGCGAGACCAGCAACACGCCGCTCTCGCGGATGAGCTTCAGGATCGGGAGCGAGAAGCGCATCGACAGCCACAGTGAGAGGTGCACCAGCAGGACGCCGAGAGCGACGGCTGCGAACGTGTCGATGCCCTGCACCCGGTCGGAGAAGACCATCGTCGCCACGATGGCGCCCGGCCCGGCCATCATGGGTGTGCCGAGCGGGACGAGCGCGACGTTCTGGTTCGCCGCGGCAGTCGTCTCCTGTTCCTTGCCGGTCAGCAGCTCCAGGGCGACGAGCAGCAGCAGCAGGCCGCCGGCGAGCTGCAGTGCCGGCATGGAGATGTGGAGATAGGCGAGGATCTGCTGGCCGAAGAACGCGAAGGCGACGATCACGGAGAAGGAGACGGCGACCGCCTGCCACGCCGCGCGACGCATCGCAGCCACCGAGCGGCCGCTCGTGAGTGCCAGGAAGATCGGGACCGTGCCGACCGGGTCCATGATCACGAACAGCGTCACGAAGACCTCGGTCATGAGCGCCAGGTCGACCACGCTCACGGGGCGACGACCTCCGGGGTTGCGCGCCCGGACCGGGCAGCCGCCCTCAGCGCGAGATCGACGAGCCGCGTGAACTCCTCGGGAGCGGTGGTGTTGCAGCCGAGGTCGTGGTCGACCTTTCCCTCGCCGTGGTAGTCGCTGGAGCCGGTCACCACGAGGCCGAGGTTGCGGGCGATCGAGCGGAGCCTGTCCCGGGTCGCCTCGTCGTGGTCCTGGTGGTCCACCTCGATGCCCGCGAGCCCCTCGACCTTCAGCGCTGCGAAGCGCGCCTCGTCGAGCGCCGCGAAGTTGTGCCGCTTCGCCCAGGGATGGGCGATGA
>DASVBF010000194.1:0-5254 GCA_036375975.1 Nocardioidaceae bacterium
CCCGAGAGGGCGTCGACGGCGAGCACGACCGCCGCGGCGGTCCAGGTGCTCCGCTCCACGGGCCAGCGCGCGGCGTCGGCGAAGACGTATCCCGTCCAGTACGACCCGTCGTCGTCGCGCAGGTGCTGCATGTCGCGGACCAGCTCGAGGGCCAGGTCGTGCCGGCCGGTGGCCTCGAGGGCCAGCGCGAGCTCGCAGGTCTCCGCGCCGGTGACCCACGGCCGGTCGTCCACGCAGCGGATTCCCAGGCCTTCGACCACGAACTGGTCCCACCTGGCCGCGATCCGGCGCGATGCCTCCTCGCCGCGGACGGCACCGCCGAGGATCGGGTAGTACCAGTCCATGGACCAGCGCGGCCGGGAGTCGAACCGGTCCTCGTGCTCTCGCAGCGCATGGCCGAGGCGCCCTGCCGCGAGCTCCCAGCCCGGCTGCGGCTCGTCGACCAGCTCACTGAGGGCGAACCCGCACGCCAGCGCGTGGTAGATGCTCGAGCTCCCGGTGACCAGCGCGTTGTCCCAGAGCGCACCGACCTCGTCGCAGGCCCAGATGATGCCGCCGAAGGGCATCTGGAGCTCGATGACACGGTCGAGCGCCCGGCGTACGACGGGCCACGCCTGCCGCAGGAAAGCCTCGTCCCGCCGAACCAGCCAGTGGTGCCAGACGCCGACCGCGACGTATGCCGTCATGTTCGAGTCGGTGCCCGCGTCCACCACACCGCGCGAGGTGACCTTGATCGGCCAGGAGCCGTCGGGGCGTTGGGTGTCGAACAGCCACTGGTAGGCGCGCTGCGCGGCCGCCACCTCGCCGGCCACCAGCAGCGCCATGGCGCACTCGACGTGGTCCCAGGTGTCGGTGTGGCCGCCACGGAACCAGGGGATCGCTCCGCTCGGCTCCTGGACCGTCGCGATCCAGGAGGCCGTCTTGCGGATGTCCTCGACGCTCAGGAGGCCGTGGAGCGAAGGGATGTCAGGGGTCATCGAAGGTCAGGGCTTCGTGAAGTAGAGGACCAGGCTCTTGCCGATCACCGGGTTGAGGAGGCGCTCCGCGGTGCGGGTGAGCCAGGGGCGTCTCATGATGTCCCACACCAGCAGTCGGTGGTAGGTCTTGGGGAGGACGTGCTCGCTGTTGTCGACCCCGACGGCGCACTTGAGCCACCAGTACGGCGAGTGCAGTGCATGTGCGTGCTCCTTCCGCTGGAAGGTCATGCCCGCCCGCTCCAGCTTCCCGACGAGCTCGTCACCGGTGTAGATCCGGACGTGCCCGCCCTCGACCTCGTGGTACTCGTCGGAGAGCGCCCAGCAGATCTTCTCCGGGAGCCAGCGGGGCACCGTTACTGCCATCGTCCCACCGGGCCTGAGCACCCGCACGAGTTCGGAGATAGCGGCGACGTCGTCCGAAATGTGCTCGAGCACCTCCGCGGCGACCACCCGGTCGAACTCGCCGTCGGCGAACGGCAGCTGCAGGGCGTCGCCCTGCTTCACGTCGGCTTCGGCGCCGTCGGGCACCTCGTCCGCGGTCCGCATCGCGGCGAACATGTCCGACACCGCGGCGAGCTCGTCGGCGTCCTGGTCGAACGCGATCACGTCGGTGCCCCGACGGTAGAGCTCGAAGGCGTGCCGACCCGCACCGCAGCCCATGTCGAGGACCCGGTCCCCCGGCTGGACGCCGAGGCGGTCGAAGTCAACGGTCAGCATCTGGGGTCAGCTCTCCTCGGTGTTCGCGTCGTCGATGGCGCGCTGGTACGCCTCGGCCGTGGCTTCCGCCACCGCGCGCCAGCTGAACTTCTCCAGGGCCCGCGCCCTTCCTGCTGCGCCCATGCGGTGGCGACGGTCGGGGTCGTCGAGCAGGGCCTCCAGGGCCCCGGCCAGCTCGCCCACGTCGCCTGGCGTGACCAGGTCGGCGCAGAGGCCGTCCTCACCGACCACCTCGGGGATCGCACCTGCGCGGCTGACCACGAGCGGGGTGCCGCAGGCCATCGCCTCGACCGTCGGCAGCGAGAAGCCTTCGTACAGGGAGGGCACGCAGGCGATCTCCGCCGAGCCGACCACCTCGGCGAGCTCGGTGTCGCTGAGGCCGCTGACGAACCGCACGCTGTCCTTGATCGAGAGACGGTCGATGAGCTGCTCGGTGCGGCCGCCCGGCTTGGGGCGGGTGATCAGCAGCAGTTCCACGTCACGTTCGGTGCGCACCTTCGCGAACGCCTCGAGCAGGGTGGCCACGCCCTTCATGGGGGTGTCCGCGCTGGCCATGGCGACGATGCGGCCGGGGACGCGGGGGTCCTGGTAGTGCTGGAAGACCTCGGGCTCGACACCGAGCGGGATCACCTCGATGCGATCCGGAGAGACCCCGAAGTCGGCGGTGATGTCGCGCGCCGAGGACCTCGAGACGGTGAGGATGTGCTTCAGCCGGCGAGCGACGCGCCCCTGCATGGTCAGGAAGCCGTACCAGCGCCAGGTCGAGAGCTTCTTCGCGCCGCGGGCGGCCCTCATGTCCACCCGTCGGTCGAAGGTGATGGGGTGGTGGATCGTGGTGACGAGCGGGAGCCCGGTCCGCGCGATGTCGAGCATCCCGTAGCCGAGCGTCTGGTTGTCGTGGACGACGTCGAAGTCGTGCAGCCGCTTGCGCAGCACCCTGGCGGCACGGAGGCTGAAGGTCAGCGGCTCCGGGAAGCCGGCGGTGTACATGGTCGCGACCTCGAGGACGTCGATCGTGTCCCTGATCTCGCTCGGGCTCGGCGTACGGAACGGGTCCGGCTCCCGGTAGAGGTCCAGGCTCGGCAGCTTGGTGAGCTTCACCCCGAGGTCGAGCTCCGGGTAGGGCTGTCCCGAGAAGACCTCCACCTGGTGCCCGAGGGCGACCAGCTCACGGCTCAGGTGCCGGACGTACACACCCTGGCCACCGCAGTGCGGCTTGCTGCGGTAGGACAGCAGAGCAATGCGCACGTTTTGACCTCCGAAACTGGGGAATCTGCGACTGGAACGTGTTTCGATTGTCCAGCCGGCCGGTGTTAGCCTACGTGGTGAGAGAGCCTGGATTTCGCCGGTGGTCCGTACAACGAGCCAACTGGGAATTAGCGACGGGAGCACCACCGTGACCAGCATGAACTCGCTCACCTTCGACGAGCTCGGGTCCGCCGCGCAACGGGACCGCCGCAAACGGATCCTCGACGCCACGATCGCGCTGGCCTCCAAGGGCGGCTTCGACGCGGTGCAGATGAGGGCTGTGGCGGAGCGCGCGGACGTGGCACTGGGGACCTTGTACCGCTACTTCCCGTCGAAGATCCACCTGCTCGTCTCGGCGCTCGCCAGGGAGTTCGAGCAGGCCAACTCGAACATGGATCGCAAGCCGGTCCCCGGGGACACCTCCGCCGACCGGGTCATCTACGTGCTCAACCGCAACACCCGCGCCCTCCAGCGCGACCCGAACCTCACCGAGGCGCTCACTCGTGCCTTCATGTTCGCCGATGCGTCGGTGGCCAACGAGATCCACGCGGTCGGCATGCACGTGACACGGATGCTGATGCGAGCGATGCACGACCCTGGCACGCCGGCCAGCGAGATCGAGCCGACCGAGCAGGACATCGCGGTCGCCAAGGTGATCGGCGATGTGTGGCTCGCGAGCCTGGTGCAGTGGGTCACCGGCCGCGCATCGGCGGCCGACGTGAGCAAGTCCATCGACGTCGCGGTGCACCTGCTCCTTCGCGACTGAGCGAGCCACGAGGCTCCACCTGCGGGAGCCGGCGCCGCCCGCCCGGGCCTCTGCGTCAGCCACCGTAGGCGTGCGTGGCGGTCGCACCGCCGTCGCAGACGAACTCTGCTCCCGTGCAGTAGCTGCTCTCGTCGCTGGCCAGGAAGACATAGACGCCCGCCACGTCCTCCGGCAGGCCCACCCGCTTCAGGGCAACCTTCTTGCCACCGTGCTCGAGACCCTCCGGTCCTGCCAGGTCGCGGATCATGCCCGTGTCGATCATCCCGGGGTGCACCGAGTTCACGCGGATGCCCTTGGGACCGAGCTCCATGGCGACCGACTTCGTCATGCCCCGGATCGCGAACTTGCTGGCGGTGTACGCGACGAGCCAGGGCATGCCACCCAGACCCTCGATCGACGAGGAGTTCACGATCGATCCTCCCCCGCGCTGCGCCATCACGTCGGCGACCGCGCGCATGCCGAGGAAGGTGCCGAACTGGTTGATCCGGATCACCCGCTCGTAGTCCTCCAGAGAGGTCTTGGTCAGCTCGCTGAACATCAGCACGCCGGCGTTGTTCACCAGGACGTCGAGGCCACCGAAGGTCTCGACCGCCTCGGTGACCGCGCTCTCCCAGTCGGCCTCGCTGGTGACGTCGAGGTGCCGGTAGTACGCCGCCTCCCCGAGCTCCTCGGCCAGCGCCTTGCCCGCGTCGTCGGCGATGTCGGCGATCACCACCTTGGCGCCTTCACGGACGAAGGCGCGTGCCGCTGCGGCGCCCTGCCCTTGGGCCGCGCCGGTGATCAGGGCCACCTTGCCGGCGAGTCGACCTGTGCTGCTCATTGTCCAGTGTCCTTTGCGTAGGTACGTCGGATGTGCGGGGTGTGCGACCTGGCGACCTCAGCCGAGGGGCTGGTCGGCGATGGTCATCACGCTGTCGGCCGCGAAGCCCTTGGCCGGGTCACGTTCGGCGAAGTAGCTGCCGAGCTGCTTGTCGAGGTCGGCGAGGTCCCACGTGTCGCTCTGGGCGTCGAAGCGTTGCTCCACGACGGGCGCGGCGAGCAGCGCCACCATGCCGCCGTACGCCACGAACACCTGGCCCGTTATCTGGTCCGCGGCGGGCGATGCCAGATAGGCGACCAGTGGCGCCACGTGTTCCGGTGACAACGGGTCGACGGCCCCCCCGGAGGTGTCCTCGCCGAAGACGTCCTCGGTCATCGCAGTTCGCGCACGAGGGCAGATCGCGTTGGCCCGGACCCCCATCCGGCCCAGCCCGCGGGCAGTCGACAGGGTCAGCGCGGTGATGCCGCCCTTGGCCGCGGCATAGTTCGGCTGCCCCGGCGAGCCGACGAGGAATGCCTCGGAAGCGGTGTTGACCACCCGGCCGTACACCTGCTCCCCCGTGCGCTTGTAGGCCGAGCGCCAGTGCGAGGCGGCGTTGCGCGAGAGCAGGAAGTGGCCGCGCAGGTGCACCTTGAGCACCAGGTCCCAGTCCTCGTCGGACATGTTGAAGAGCATCTTGTCCCGGATCACGCCGGCGTTGTTCACCACGATGTCCAGGCTGCCCAG
>DASVBF010000272.1:0-25007 GCA_036375975.1 Nocardioidaceae bacterium
CGACTGGAGCACCGACCTGCAGGACCAGGTCCGTCGCGACTTCGTGAACAAGGAGCAGTTCTCCGCGCTGCTCTCCGACAGGGGGGTCGCGAACGACCACACCGTGGTCCTCTACGGCGGCAACAACAACTGGTTCGCGGCCTACGCGTACTGGTACTTCAAGCTCTACGGCCACGAGGACGTGAAGCTGCTCGACGGGGGGCGCAAGAAGTGGGAGCTCGACAGCCGTGAGCTGACCGAGGACGTCCCGACCCGCGACAAGACCAGCTACGTCGCGAAGGACCAGGACCGCTCGATCCGCGCCTTCCGCGACGAGGTCGTCGAGGCGATCGGCGTGAAGAACCTGATCGACGTACGCAGCCCCGACGAGTACGCCGGGCGTCTGCTCGCGCCGGCCCACCTGCCCCAGGAGCAGGCCCAGAGGGCGGGCCACATCCCGACGGCGGCGAGCGTCCCGTGGAGCAAGGCCGCGAACGACGACGGCACCTTCAAGTCCGACGAGGAGCTCAAGAAGCTGTACACCGACGCAGGTGTCGACTGGGACAAGGACACCATCGCCTACTGCCGGATCGGCGAGCGCTCCTCGCACACCTGGTTCGTCCTGCACGAGCTGCTCGGCCAGGAGACCTCGAAGAACTACGACGGATCGTGGACCGAGTACGGCTCACTCGTCGGCGTCCCCGTCGCCCTCGGTGACGAGCCCGGGGAGGCCTGATGTGCGGCGCCACCACGGGGGGTCTGTCCCTCGAGGGCATCAACGTCAGCAAGGAGTCGATCATCCAGGGCGTTGTGACCCGCGGGGTTGGTGACGACGCCGAGCCGGTCGGCAACGCCTACGTCCGGCTGCTCGACCGCACCGGTGAGTTCACGGCTGAGGTGCCCACGTCGGCGACCGGTCACTTCAGGTTCTTCGCGTCCCCGGGCGAGTGGACGCTGCGGACCCTCGCCCCGAAGTCCGAGCCGGTCGACCGGAAGGTCGTGGCACAGCAGGGCGTGGTGGCCGAGGTGGCCGTGGCACTCTGACCTGCGGCAGGAACAGATCGAGGGGCGTCCCGCTTCCCCGGCGGGGCGCCCCTCGACGTTCCAGGAAAGTCCAGTGAGCAGGTTTAGTAACGTGACGGCGGGGCACTTCCGGTCTAGACCGTCCTGTCGCACTCTCCAAGCTCAGGTCGGAACGAGGTCCTCGCGCTGCTCACGCAGACAGCGCGAGGACCTTCCCCTGTCTGACCAGGGATGACTCCGGCCCCGCCGTCACGCAGGGGAGGCTTCCACCCCGGGCACCGCGCCAAACACCCCGGACGCCCCAGTTGTCCGGATGTGCCCCGTGGTCAGCCCGACGAGCGCTTCCGTAGGCTGTCCCCCAGTCATGAACCGACCACCCGACGACGAGTACGGCAGCCTGCAGGACCTCCTGGGTGACAGCCCGTACGACGATTCCGGCGACGACTTCGGCGCCGGCGACACGGCCGATGACCCCGGCTCCGGCGAGGACCCGGCCGGCGACACGGCCGATGACCCCGCCTCCGGTGAGGACCCGGCCGGCGACCCCGGCTCTGGTGAGGACCCGGCCGGCGACGCGGCGAGCCACCTCGCCGACACGTCTCGCGAGCCGACCGACGACCTCGCCGTCGACCCGGCAGGCTCCGACCTCTGGCGCGGCCTGCCGGCAGGGATGCAGGCGGAGTACGCCGAGGCCTTCCGACGCGGCTACGAGCGCGCCCGCCGCGGGGAGGACCTGACCGAGCCGAGCGGCGAAGAACCGACCCAGGAGATCAGGCTTCCGGAGCGGGTCGCCCCGGACCCACAGGTCTCCCCAGAACCGGTCGAGCCCGAGCAGGCTCCGGTCGAGCCGACGCGGCGGATCGACCGGAGCGCTCTCGCCGGGATCGGGCAACCCGACGCCATGCCGCCGACCAGCTCGCCACGAACCAACCCGCCACCGTCCAGTCCGGCGGACCCATTGCCCGACACGGGGTCGCCGTACGCCGAGTCGTTCCAGGAGCCGCCCCGGACCGGGACGGTGCAGGCCCTGCTGGCGAAGCTTCTGGGGCCCGACGAGGATCGCGACCCACGCCTGCTGGCGGCCGCGCTCGCCGTTGTCGCCCTGGTCGTGGTCCTCGCGGCCTTCGGGATCGGCCGGCTCTTCGCCGAGGACGGGTCCGGTTCGGAGGCGGACACGCAGGGCCAGGTCTCTGGCGAGCCGGGCAGCCGCCAGCAGTCGCCGTACCAGGGGGCCGTGCACCCGGTGCCGGTCGCGGCCGCGACGGCGACCTGCCAGACCGGGAGCAGCGTCGACTCTGCGGGGAACCCGGTGACCTACGAGCCCGCGAAGGCCCACGACGCGAACCTCTCCACGGCCTGGCGCTGCGACGGGTCGGGCCGGGGCCAGCGCCTCACCCTCACACTTCCCCGGAAGACCGTGGTCGCCCAGGTCGGTCTCGTGCCCGGGTACGCCAAGACCGATCCAGTCAGCGGTGTCGACAGGTACGCCGAGAACAACCGGATCACCAAGGTGCGCTGGCGCTTCGACGACGGCTCGACCTTCGTGCAGCGGATGAGCGGCAACGCCGTCAACCGGAGCATGCGGCTCATGCGGCTCCCCGAGACGTCGACCCGACGCGTCGTGCTCGAGATCCTCGCCTCCACAGCCGGCACCCGCAACACCGTCGCGATCAGCGAGCTCCGGGTCGCCGCGCCGAGAGGCTGAACGGTCTCAGGCGGTCTCGAGGATCAGCGTCACCGGTCCGTCGTTGACCAGGCTCACCTGCATGTTCGCCCCGAAGCTGCCTCGGGCGACGGTCGCCCCCAGCCGCTCGAGCTCCGCGCACACCGCCTCGTAGACCGGCTCGGACACCGGCCCGGGAGCGGCGGCGTTCCAGGTAGGCCGACGCCCCTTCCGCACGTCGCCGTACAACGTGAACTGGCTGACCACGAGCAGCGGCGCATCGAGCTCCGCGGCCGACTTCTCCTCGCGCATGATCCGCAGGTCCCAGATCTTGCGGGCCATCCACCCCACCTGCTCGGGACCGTCGCTGTGCGTCACGCCGAGGAGCACGACAAGGCCCGGACAGGCGATCCGGCTGACCACCTCGCCTTCGACCGAGACGGAGGCAGACAGGACTCGCTGGACGACCGCGCGCATGACGCCGAAGGCTAGCCAATCTCGTGGGACGCGGGGGACGTGCGTGAAGAAGTGGCTCATGGCGGCCGGCCTCCGTCGCGAGGTCGAGCCGCCATGGGCCACTTTTCGTGCCTCAGGCCGATCCCGGCCGTGCGACCTCTGGCACGATGGCGGCCATGAGCGCCACCCCGACCCTCACCCCGGGCAAGCTCCTGGTCACCGTCGCCCCGACCGGCGCCGAGTCGACCAAGGAGGACGTCCCGCAGCTACCCACGACCCTCGAGGAGCTCCTCGAGACCGCGCAGCGCTGCGAGGCGGCGGGCGCCGCGATGATCCACGTGCACATCCGTGACGAGGCCCATCGGCCCACGCTGGACCTCGGCCGGCTCACCGCGACCGTGGACGCCCTGCACGAGCAGACCGGCCTCGTCGTACAGCTCTCGACGGGTGGCTCCGTCCACGACCCGCTCGACCGGCGACTCAAGGTCCTGGACGCGCAGCCGGACTCCTGCTCGCTGACGATGGGCACGACCAACTTCGGCGACGACGTCTTCTCGAACCCGTGGCCGTTCATCACCGAGCTCTACAAGCTCTCGCAGGAACGCGAGGTCGTGCCGGAGTTCGAGCTCTTCGACCTCGGCCACGTCCACGCGCTGCACCGCCTGCTCGACAAGTACGGCCTGCCGTACGGCGGCCGCGTGCACTGCGACTTCGTCATGGGCGTCCCCGGAGGCATGCCCGGTACGGCGGACGCGCTCGTCGCCGGGGTCAGCGCGCTGCCCGACGCGGTCACGTCCTGGTCCGCGACGGGTATCGGCCGCTCGACACTGCCGGTCGCCCTCGCGGCGCTGAGCAAGGGCGGGAACCTGCGGGTGGGCATGGAGGACGTGCTGACGCTCGCGAAGGGGGTCCCGGTCCGGCACAACGCCGAGCTCGTGGAGCGCGCCGTGGCCCTCGGCCGGCTGGCCCAGCGCGAGCCCATGTCATGTGACGAAGCCCGCGACCTGCTCCAGATCAAGCGCCGATAGAGTGGCCGCATGGAAGCTGTGTTCATCGCGCTCATGGCGGCTGTCGTGCTGCTCAGCGGATTCGTGTCCGTGCTGGTCGTGTACAAGCTCATGAAGGCAGACAACTCCTAAGCATGCCTTTCGAGCTCCCCGAGAACCTCCACCCCGACTGCGCTCCCATCGCCTGGCTGCTCGGCACCTGGCACGGCAACGGGCACGGCGACTACCCGACGATCGAGCCGTTCCAGTTCGGGCAGGAGGTCATCTTCACCCACGACGGCCGCCCGTTCTTCCACTACATGAGCCGGGCCTGGATCGTCGACGACGAGGGCAACAAGGTCCGTGACGCCGCCATCGAGACCGGCTTCTTCCGCCCGAAGGCCGACGGCAAGCTCGAGGTGGTGCTGACCCACAACACCGGCTTCATCGAGATCTGGTACGGCCAGGCCGAGGGCGCCAAGATCGAGATCGCCACCGACGCCGTCGGCCGCACCGCCACGGCGAAGGAAGTCACCGCGGGCCACCGGCTGTACGGCCTCGTCGAGGGCGACCTCCTGTGGGCCTACGACATGGCCGCCGTCGGCCAGGACCTGCAGCCCCACCTCTGGGGCCGGCTGGTCCGTCAGTAAGACGACCGCGCCGGGGCACGGCGACCGCCCGGGCCCCCACCGACCCTCACAGGACCTCCTCGACCAGCCCGTAGTCCCGGGCCTCTTCGGCCGACAGCAGCCGCCCGTACTCCAGGTCCGCCTCCACCATCTCTGGCTGCTGTCCCGTGACCTCGGTGATGCGCCGCTGCAGCTGCTCCACCTGACGTTCGTGCACCGCGGCAAGGCTCGCGAGCTGGGCCGCCGTACCCGCTCCCGACGCTGGTGGCACGGACAGGAAGAACAGGGCGTGACGGTGCGCCGCCCGTCTCGCCGACGTGCACAGCACGGCCACCGCGGGGCCGCGGAGGATCCCGTGGACGACGGCATGGACCGGGCTCCGCGTGAGCTCGACGGCGTCGGCCAGCGCGAGGGAGGCGCCGAGCTCGGACTCCCTGCACGACATGTGCAGCGTGATCGGCTCCTCGCTGTTGCTCCGCCCCAGCACGATCAGCTGACCGGTGACCGCATTGGCCGCCGACTCGTCGAGCCGGCCCGACAACGTCACGACGCGCTCCTCGAGCAGCCGGTTCGCGATGTCGCGCTCGAACGCCGTCCGACCAGGCTTCTCCCCAGCAGGCACGAGCGGTGAGGGCGGCGGCGTCGGCTGCGGGCCCGGCGGCCGGCCGGGCGGCTCGGACGGCGGGCCGGGCGGGTCGCCGTGCCAGGGACGTTGTTCGTTCGTCGTCATGTGAGCCGGTCGTTCAGACCAGGACGTCGCGACTGGGCTCCGGGTCACCGCTGGTGGGTGTGGGACCGAGGGGAAGCTCGAACCACACGGTCGTGCCGTCCGTGCTGTGCTCGGAGCTCCAGGCCGACACCAGGGCGTCGACCAGGGACAGACCTCGTCCCGAGATCGCCTCGGGATCGAGGTCCTCGGCCCGGGCCACCGAGCCGCCGCCCCGGCCTCCGCGGTCCTGCACCATCACCAGGAGGTACTCGCCGTCGGCGCGCACCGTGAGCGTCGACGTGGTTCCGGAGTGGATCACGGCATTGGTCACGAGCTCGGAGACGCACAGCTTCGCGGTCTCCACGACGTCCTCGTCGACACCCCACGAGCCGAGAACCGAGCCGAGGAACGCGCGCGCGAGCCCGGCCGCGGAGGCGTCGGCGGGCAGCTCCTGAGATTCGCTCGGCTGGTAGGAGGCGGCTGTGACCGCGAGCAGGGTGACGTCGTCGTCCGCGTCGGAGGTGCGCATCAGCTCGCCGAGGCGTGCACAAAGCTCGCGAGGGTTCCTCCGGCGGGCGGGCAGCCGCTCGACGAGGTCGCGCAGGAGGTCGATGCCCGTGAAGAGGTCCTGCCGGCGGGTCTCGACGAGCCCGTTGCTGTAGAACAGCATGGTCGCGTGCTCCTCGAGGGGGACCGTCGACGTGCGCCACGGGCCCGCGCCCATCCCGAGCGCCGGACCGGTCGCGGTGTCGATCAGGGTCGGGCGCCCCTCGGCGGACACCAGGAGCGGTGGCGGATGGCCCGCGACAGCCACCTTCATCGTGCGGCGCTCCGGGTCGACCAGGCCGTAGGCCAGCGTGACGAACTGGTCCGAGAACGGGAACGAGGACACGACCATCTCCAGCCGCTCGAGGACCAGGGAGGGGTCGGGGTCCAGCAGGGCGTACGCCCGTGTGGCCGAGCGGACCTCGCTCATCACGATCGCCGCGGGGACGCCCTTGCCCATGACGTCACCGAGCACGACGACCGCCGAGCCGTCGGACAGCGTCATCACGTCGTACCAGTCGCCGCCCACGTCCACGTTGACGCCACCGGGGCGGTAGTGGGCGCCAAGGGCCAGCCCGGGCAGCTCGGGGAGCGAGTGCGGCATGAGGCTGCGCTGGAGCTGCTCCGAGGTGGACTGCTGCACCTGGTACGCCAGGGCCCGCCGGAGCGCCTGGCTCACGATGGCGGCGACAGCGCCGAGGAAGGTCTGCTGGTCGGCGGAGTACTCCTGCGAGGTCCGGTAGGACAGAAGCAGCCCGCCGACCGCGGACCCGTCGACGGTCATCGGGACCGAGGCCATGCTCTGGGTGCCCAAACGACGCTGCCGCCTCGCCAGCTCGGGGAACTCCCGGTCCAGCTCCTCGGCCGTGGGGAGGTAGACGGGGTTGCTGGTCCGCACGGTGTGGGCCAGGGGTACGTCGGCGAGCCCGTCGATGCTGCACCACCGGACCTTCGTCGGGCCCAGGGCATCCTCGTCGGTCGACACGAAGTTCAGCTCCCTGCCGGCTCCCTGGCTCACGGCGAGGCCCGCGCGCAGCACGTTCTCGACCTGCAGCAGCTCCGTGAGGGCGCCCCGCGCGACGTCGTCGACAGTGACCGCGTCACCCAGGGTGGCTGAGAGGCGCTCGAGATGGTGCATCCGCTGCAGCATGGATCCCCCTCCTGGGTATCCCCCCTCCTGGGTATCAACCACAGTAGCCAGTAGTGGCTTCCCTGTCGCCGCCGATTTCTCCCCCGGAGGGCCCTCCCGCCTGACCCCGGGTGGCTGGGATGTCTAGCCCTGAGGTAACCGGCGCCACGTCCCCCGGGCGTAACCCGGTCGCGGCCGACCGCGTTGGACACGTCGAGTCCGCCAACCCACGGGAGCACCCAGATGCGTCGTACCGCAGCCGCCTTCGTCGCCGTCGCGCTTGCCGCGACCCTCTCGGGGGTCGGCATGGCCGTCGCCGCCGACTCCCGCCCGTCGGCGACGACGCCGCTCGACAGCACCCCCAAGACCCGCGACGTGATGTTCGTGGGCAACAACTGGGACGGCACCGCGACCATCGTCAACGCCCACACGCACCGCCGGATCAAGACGATCAGCACCATCCCGGACAAGGACCAGCGGATGGCGGAGATCGCGAGCAGCCCGGACAAGCTCGCCTTCTACCTCGCGATCCAGCAGGCGGTCGGCGAGGGGCACGACCAGTACACCGACGACATGTTCTCCACGAACGACGGCCGTCTCGTCGCGGTCAGCCGGCCGAGCTTCGCCGACGTGGTCGGGATCGACCTGGCGAGCGGCAAGATCGCCTGGCGCTTCCCGATGGAGGGGTACCGCGCCGACCACATGGCGGTCTCACCGGACGGCCGCCGCCTCCTGGTCAGCGACTCGACCGCCAACAAGGTGCACGAGCTGAACATCTACACCGGCAAGAAGCTCCGCAGCTTCGCCAGCGGCGACACCCCGCACGAGAGCAACTACACCAAGGACGGCAGGCGCATCTTCCACGCGAGCATCGGTCGGGTCTACACCCCGACGGACCGCACCGAGCTCGGTCCGGTGTACGACACGAGCAAGGGCGAGCGCGTCTTCCAGATCGTCCGCAACCGCGACTTCAAGATCCTCAAGCGCTGGGACATGGGCAAGGAGCTCGCCGAGGCCGGCTACCCGAACATGAGCTCCGCGGTCCGCCCGATGGCCGTCGCCCCCGACGAGCGGTTCGTCTACGTGCAGGTCTCGTTCTTCCACGGGTTCGTCGAGTTCGACACCCAGGCGAGGGACCGGAAGCGGACATACGCCGGGGAGCCTCTCGTCGGCAGGGTCAAGCGGGTCGTTCCGCTGCCCGACCGCACGAACGGCATGCCGCGGGAGCAGTACGTCCTGGACTCCGCCCACCACGGCCTCGCCATCAACCCCCGCGGGACCAAGCTCTGCGCCGCGGGCACGATGGACGACTACGCCGCGATCGTGAACCGCCGGACCCTGCGTCACCGGATCGTCAACGTCGGGCAGAAGCCGTACTGGTCCACCAACGGCGTGGAGCCCAACGAGTGCTGGGTGTCGGTGAGCGGCGACGACAAGGTCGTGGTGCTCGACTACCGCGACGCCTCCCGGATCGCCACGGTGAAGGTTGGGGACCACCCGCAGCGGGTCCGCCCCGGCCACGTCGCGCTCGAGGTCATCCGGGGCTGGCGCCGCTGACCGAAGGCGGTCCCGCCCGCCTAGACTCACCTGGGTGGACACGCGGGACTGGCAGGCGACCCTGCGCGAGAGGGGCTACCGGCTGACGCCGCAGCGCGAGCTCGTGTTGCGGGCCGTGGACCGGCTCGGCCACGCGACGCCGGACGAGGTGCTCGCCGCGGTGCGCGAGGAGTCCCAGGCCGTCAACATCTCGACGGTCTACCGGACCCTGGAGCTCCTCGAGGAGCTCGGGCTGGTCCGGCACAACCACATCAGCGACCGCGCTCCGACGTACCACTCGACGGCGACCCCGGACCACGTGCACCTCGTCTGCCGGGGCTGCGGCGGGATCACCGAGGTCGCGCCGGAAGTCATCGGGTCGATGGTGGACACGCTCCAGTCGGAGTACGGCTTCGCCACCGACATCGGGCACCTCACCGTCTTCGGCATGTGTCGGGAGTGCGCGGGCGGGTAGTTACAACAGATGAGCGCCGACAGCCTCTTCCATACCGCCTCACAGCTGTCCCGACGACTGACGCCAGGTGACCTCGACTCCACGCTCGGGGGCATCACGGCCGCCGCGGTGGAGCTGATCCCCCAGGTCACGTACGCCTCGATCTCGGTGCGCCACGACGACCGGATCGAGACGGCGAATCCGACCGACCACTCCCTGGTGGCTCTCGACGCGAGGCAGTACGAGCTGCAGGAGGGACCCTGCTACGCCGCGGCGACCGACGCCGCTGTCGCCCAGGTGGTCGCGCCGGACCTCGCGAACGACCCCCGGTTCCCGCAGTACGGGCCGTTCGCCGTCGCGGCCGGGTTCGAGGCGCAGGCGGCATTCCGGCTGTTCGAGCGCAACAGCTCCCTGGGGGCGCTGAACCTCTACTCCGTCGAGCGGGGCGCCTTCGCGGACCTGGAGGTCCTGGCAGCGCTGTTCCGGTGTCAGGCGGCGGTCGCGATCGCCTACGCCTACGACATCACGAACCTCCAGGAGGCCCTGGAGACACGGACCACCATCGGCAAGGCGGTCGGCATCGTGATGGAGCGCTACCAACTCAACGACGAGCGGGCGTTCGCCTTCCTCACACGGCTCTCCCAACATCGCAACGTGAAGCTGCGGCAGGTGGCCGAGGAGCTTGTGGGCGAGCTGGCGGCCCGGGTCGACGGCGGCGACGTCGGCCCTCGCTAGCGGCCCCGACCGCCCGCCGCGGAGACGTGCGCTGGGGGTGAGGCGGAGGCATTGAAGGTGGTTTAGACCACTTTCGTCGCATTCGGACCTATCCTGAGCGGCATCAGCATTGTTGCGTCGACCGTGAGGGGTGCAATGAGCGGCGTCCGACGGCCCGGCCGTACGCAGAAGATCGCGTACGACGAGACGCCGCTGAGCGCTCGCACCCCTGACGTCGACGCCCGGGTCGGCTGGGTCCTCGCGATGTCGCGGCTCCACCACCCCGACCCCGCGATGGGCGACGGGCGCTTGTTCGTCGAGGCCCTCAAAGAGGCCGGATGCTATGCCAGCCGGAGCCTGGTCAGCCGCTGGGAGTCGGGAGAGATCCCGGTCTCCTACGACGGGTTGGCCGGCTACGAACGGGCATTGGGCCTCGAGACCGGGCGGCTGTCCTCACTCGTCGGATACCTGCGCGCAGCCGTGCCCGGCGTGAAGCCCAGGATCGTCCGCCCCCAGCTCGACACTGGCTCGGGGCTGTTCTCCGCCCGCCTCGACGAGCTGATCGAGCTCGCGGAGGACGGAGAGGCCAACGCCGGTGACTGGCAGGAGCTGGGCTGGCACCTCGGCGCCGCGCCGCTGGTCCACCTCCGCGCGAGGACGTGGGAGGCGATCTCGCACCGGCTCGTGAACGAGCTGCCCCGGGCGGTGAGGGTGCCCTACCGGCAGTACTCCACCGCAGCGCTCAACATCGCCTCCGTGCGGCGTGCCCAGGAGTTCCTGACCGACGCCGTCACCGACTATGTCAACACCCCGGGCGTGCAGGTGCTGACCACTTCGATCGGGCTGCTCTACCACCTGCCCACGCGCAAGGCCGCGAAGATGGTGCTCGACCTGATCGACAGCCGGTCCCCGGGCTCGGTCTACGCGATAGCGGTCTGGGTCGCGGCACAGAAGCTCGCCCGGGGGGACTTCACCGCCGAGGAGCGGACACGGCTCGACATGATGCTGCTCAAGATGTGGCGGGCCAACCCGGTGAAGGCCGCGGAGCAGCTCGCCGAGCTCATCGCCTCGCTGCCCGAGGGCCTGCGGTCGACGCTGACCGATGCCGCCACCAAGGCAGGCTCGCGCAAGCTGGGGTACGTCGTGGAGACGGGGGAGGACTTCGCACCCGAGGTGGCGGCGCGCGTGTCCGGCGACCTGGCAATGGCCGCCCGGAAGCGGGTTCCCGAAACGGCGGCGTACGACGACGACCGCATGCTCGTGCGGCTGGTGCGCGAGGCGCTCTTCCACCGCGACTCGGAGCGGCGCCATCTCGCCGCCCTGGTGATCTCCGCCTCGCCGTTCGCGGAGGCCGTCGCCGACGAGCTCCTCGCTCTCCTCGCCGCCCCCGGCACACAGGAGCCGGTGCGCATGCGGGCCGCCACCCTGGCCGGGTACCTGACCAGCGACACGCACCGGTTGCGGACGCTCCGCTTCCTCGAGGACCGCAGCGAGTACGTCGCCAGGGTGCTCACCCAGGCGGTCGGGCGCATGACCTTCACCGACTTCTCCGACCAGGTGGTCCGCGCTTCACTGAGGGAGGAGTGGTCACCGCGCGAGCGCGCCAAGATGTACGCCCTCGGCATGTCGGGCTCACCCGCCATCGAGACCATCGCCCAGTCCACGCAGGCGGCCGACTGGCAGCGCACAGCGGCGCAGTGGTGGCTCTCCCAGGGCCCGGCGATCCGGGAGTAGCGCAGCGAACCCGACCGAGCGGGTCCCCAGTCGGCCTCTGCCGACGCGCGGGAGGAACCCGGACATCCCGGAACATCTGCCGGCACCCCTGAATGCCCTCCGGATCGAGGGGTAGCGGGTGGGTGACCGGCACCACGACCCATCCGCAGAGGAGGTTGAGCATGAGCGTCATGGACGAGACCGGCGAGATCACGGGCACCCGTGACCGGGTCTACGACATCATCTGGTTCACAGAGCGGTCGCTGAGCAACGCCCTCCGGCTCGAGACCTACATCAAGGACGCCGAGCGCGACGGCGACCAGGAGCTGGCGGACTTCTTCCGGAAGGCGCAGTCCGAGAGCAAGAAGGGTGGCGAGATGGGCAAGCAGCTTCTCGCCTCGCGCCTCGGCAAGTAGCCCGTCCTCGGGCCTCCGGCGTCACGGCTCACCGCCGTACGCCGGGGGCCTTCCTTGTGCCGGGACCGACCGGAGGTCAGCGCTCGTCCTCCGGCAGCCGCACCTCGACGCTCGGGGCGACGGCCCGCGCGAGCTCGACGGCGAGGTTCATGCGCTGGACGATCTGTGGCCGAAGGATCCCGCGCAGCGACTGGGGGTCGGCCGTGATCTCCAGAGGGGCGGAGCGCCGCGACGCCTCGCGTGCCGCCTCGACGACCCCGTCCAGGGAGGAGTCGGTCTGGTCGACGGCGACCGTGACGGGCGGCGGCAGCTTCTTGGGCACGGCGTAGGCCTCGCCCGGGAACTCACACCGCAGCTGGTCCTCCAGCCACCGCACGAAGCGAGGGTCGCTCGGTTCGGTGCGGTCGCCCTGGCAGATGTCGTAGACCAGCGCGCGCGAGACCCTGTTGATGCTGACCCCGGCCTGCTCGGCCCACTGCTCGATCAGGCTGAACGCCGTACAGGCGCCGATGGAGTAGCGGAAGATCAGCACGCCCTTGGCCTGCTCGAGCAGGGCCGCTGCTTCGGTGATCGCGGAGAGGTCGTCGTCTGTGGGCAGCGCGTCCGGCCGCAGCGGGTCGGAGCGCCACGGATCGGCGCCCGAGAGTTGGAAGCCGTCCTCGATCGTCCCAGTCATCGTGGAGTGTCCTCACGGCAGTGCTGGCCGCTTCCCCGAGATTTGAAGCGATCCGAGCGAGTGCAAAATAGCGCACGGTTCCGAAAGGGTCCATACCTCCGACATCACCTGAGACACCCTCAAAGCGTCACCGGGAAGTGCCTGGGCAGCTCCGTCGGAGCGCCTGTACGTCACCTGGGTCGATGGCATGCCGCCCCGAGGAAGGAGCCCCACCAGGCGTAGCTGCAGCGGAACAGGCAAACCGTCAACGGCGACGTTCGCGGACGGGTACCGGCATGCCCAGGGCCACCTCGTCGGTGCACAGCGTCACGCCCTGTCTCAGACCGGAGACCTGGATGGAGCGAAACTCGCCGGATGCCTCGAAGTAGAGACTGTGCAAGCCCTTGAGGATCCACGTCTTGTAGGTCCTCTCCCCGGCCGTCACCGTCACCGGGCTGTCGCCACTGGACGCGTAACCGACACGGATCCACCAGCCGCTGCCGAAGACGGGGCCGTCCAGCGGGATGCTCACCGCGGAGTCGGCCACGAGCCAGCCGCACTTCTCCGGGCCGCGCTTCTCCTCACGGACCGGAGGCACCACGACCGGAGCGACCTTACCGGTCTCCCCGATGATGAAGAGGCTGTCCGTGGCGACGTCGGTGAAGCGGGTGTGGTCCGAGTACATGCGGAGCACATTGCTGGTCGCGTTCTCCGGGGCACCGAAGGCCCACATGATGTACGCGGGTACGCCGACGTCCACGAGCGGCACCCGGCCCTTACGGGAGTCCAGCGAGCTCTCCACATTGGCGAAGTAGTCCCGGGACTCGTGCGCAGACTGCCAGCGCACGGTGTACTGCACCGAGGAGACGAGTGAGAGGCACACCACCGCGACAGTGGCGAGCGTGACGCGCGCAGGCATGTCGAAGAACGCACTCGGGCGCCTGACCTCGGCAGACTCCACCGCACCGAGCAAAGGCATCAGTGAGAGTCCGATGGCGACGGCCGCCGCGCCGGCCATCTCGGTCTGGTACCGATAGTCCTGGGCGATGGTCGGCCCGACGAGGCTGGCGCGTCCGGCGACCACGAGCAGGATGTCGCTTGCGAGCAGGACCCCTGGGATGAGCCACGCCCGCTTGGCACGAGAGCGCGTCCGGACCGTCTCCAACCCGAGGGCGAAGAGGACGATGCCGGCCGCGAGGACGACGAGGTCGCTGGGCTGCGCAACGGCGAAGAGGTCAGTCGGATGCGCCCATCGCAGTGGTCCACCGAGGATGCCGGTGCCGAAGCCCCAGACGACCATGCGGAGGAACACAGGACCGATCGGAGACTCGTTGGCGTTGCCGGGGGAGAAGTTGAGCCCCCAGAGCGCGTAGAAGACCGTGTAGCCGACTGCGATCACGCCGTAGCCCACGACCGCTACCCGGTAGCGGTCCCACGCAACACGGAGCCGGGCGACGATGTCACCGCTCGTGAAGTAGCACAACGCCACGATCGCGTACACCGCGAAGAGGAGCAGTGACTTCTCGTAGAACACCAGGCTCAGGAGCGTGATCAGCATCGTGAGCACCGCGTACCTGACCCGGCGGGTTCGCAGATAGGCGAGATGCGTGAACAGGCCCCAGAAGAACGCCATCTGCAAGGGCATCTGGTTGACGCCCGCGGCCCACCAGATACCCGCCGGGAGAGTGATCACGGAGAAGAGGTAGACGGCGAGCGGCGGCAGGATCCCCGGGCGGGGACCGAACGCGCTCACCAGGAACACCAGACAGCCGACGCTCGCGACCGCCTGCATCAGCAGGAGCTCGACCGCGGGGAGAGCCCAGTTGAGCGGCGCCAGCTCGTGGTTCAGCCAGCTGAGGAAGAACCCGCCTGGCATGACGTGCCCGGCGTAGGGATAGAGCAGGGTGTCCGGAAGCGGCGCGTTCATGACCTTCGACATGAAGGCGAAGTCGTCGAACTGGAACCAGGAGCCCGCCACGGCCCACCCGCGGAAGACGAGCTGGACGACGATGAGCCCTGCGCCGACGCGAACGACGTCGCGCTCGGTGAGGCCGCGCGTCACGCCCGGATCGGCCGACGACTCCTGCTCCTCGAGTGAGGTGCTCACAAGGTCATTGGATACCTGTGCCCGGCCGGGACCCCGGTGTTTGCGCCAAATTGACCCGGGGTGACCCCTCGCCGCACGCGACAGTGGTCCCTAAGCACGACAAACCACTCGACGGACGGGCCCAGGTGTCCGGCGTTCCGTCCGTCCACAGGTTGTACGACGGGGGGTGCATCCGGGCGCGACGGACGGGCATCCTCCTGCCATGAACCCGCCGCCGCGCGCACCGCGCCCGAACGTCCGAGCCGGCCGGTCCTCGCGCAACGCGGCACGCGCCCGCGAGGCGGCCGAGCGCCACTTCGGACATCGGAGCCTGCTCCCCGGCCAGGAGGAGACGATGTCGGCGCTGCTCGACGGCTATGACGTGCTGCTGGTGTCGCCGACCGGGTCGGGAAAGTCGCTGACGTACCAGGTGGCGGGCGTCCTGCTCCAGGGGTGCACGCTCGTCGTCTCGCCGCTGCTCGCGCTCCAGCAGGACCAGATCGACGGGCTGCTCGAGGGCGGCCCCGAGCTACGCGCCGCCAGGATCAGCTCGGCCGAGACCGAGGCCCAGAGAGAGGACGCCCTCGCCAGGGCGCGCAACGGGGAGCTCGAGTTCCTCTTCATGTCCCCGGAGCAGCTGGCCAACCCCGACGTGCTCCGTGCGGTCGCCGAGACGCGGCCGAGCCTGGTCGCCGTGGACGAGGCGCACTGTGTCTCGGCCTGGGGCCACGACTTCCGCCCCGACTACTTCCGTCTCGGTGAGCTCATCGAGCAGATCGGCGCGCCCCGGACCATCGCGATGACGGCGACCGCGGCACTGCCCGTCCGCGAGGACATCGTCGAGCAGCTCGGCCTGCGCGACCACCGGATGATCGTGACCGGGTTCGAGCGCGACAACATCGGACTCCGTGTCGTGCGCTGCAGCGACCCCGACGACCAGCGGCGCACCGTCCTGGCGGTCGTGCAGGAGCTGGCGGCCGAGCAGGGTGGGTCGGGCATCGTCTACTGCCGCACGCGCAGGGGGGCCGAGGAGTGCGCAGCGGCGCTGGCAGAGCTAGGTCGGCGCACGACCGTCTACCACGCAGGCCTGAGCCAGAAGGCCCGCAACGAGGCCTTCAACGCGTTCATGGACGACGAGGTGGAGATCGTGGTGGCCACCTCGGCGTTCGGCATGGGCATCGACAAGCCCGACATCCGGTACGTCGTACACGCGGAGGTGCCGGAGTCGCCGGACACCTACTACCAGGAGGTCGGAAGGGCGGGGCGTGACGGCGCTCCGGCGACGGCCACCCTGGTCTACCGGCCGGAGGACCTCTCGCTCGGCCGGTTCTTCTCCAGCGGCATCCCGAAGCGCGAGGACGTGCGCGCCGTGCTCGCGGCCGTCGCCGAGACCGGCGACACCGACCCTCGCCAGGTCCAGGCGGCGAGCGGCTTCGGCGCCCGCAAGGCAGGTCGCATCCTCAACCTCATCGAGCTGGTCGAGGAGTCCGGGGGCGCCCGCCCCGGCGCCGGCCCGGCCGAACCAGGCGAGGCAGCGGGGGAGGCAGCTGGGGAGGCAGGTGTCGAGGCGGTGGTCGAGGCGGTGCTGGAGACCGCGGAGGCGCACCGACGGCTGGAGCACTCGCGGGTGGAGATGATGCGCGGGTACGCCGAGACGGCCCGCTGCCGCTCGGACTTCCTCCTCGCCTACTTCGGGGAGGAGGCCGACGACCTCTGCGGCATCTGCGACAACTGCGTGGACGGAGTCGCGACCGAGGTGGCGACCGATGAGGGGTCCGCGTTCCCGCTGCGCTCCTTGGTGCACCACGCGGAGTTCGGCGCCGGCACGGTCACCGACCTCGAGGAGGACCGGATCACCGTGCTCTTCGACGAGGTCGGCTACCGCACGCTCTCGCTTCGGCTCGTCGAGGAGCGCGATCTCCTGCGGAAGGCGGAAGGGGGAGCCGCCTGAGCGCGGCGCGAGGGGGACAGGCTCGGAATGCCACCCGGCCGGCGAGGGTACGCCCGCAGTATGAGAGCAGCCGTGGCAGCGACGGACTCCTGGGTCGACGAGCACGGCCTCACCGTGCCGGCCGGTCATGTCCACGCGTGGCTCCCGGGAACCAGCCAGACCCTGTGTGGCCTGTCGACGGAGAGCTCCCGGCTCGGGCAGTTCTCGCACATCGACTGGGCCGACGTGCGGCCCGCGAGCGGCCGCGATGCGAACCGGGTCGCTGCCCTCTGCCCGAAGTGCACCGGTGCCATGGGACGCAGGCGCGACCCCAAGTCGTGGACCCGCGCCTTCCCTCGCCAATGGAACCCCCGCCGGATGCCGTAACCAGAGGCCCTGGCCGGATGCCGTAGCACCGACGCTCCCGCAGGTCACCGCGAGCCGTTCACCGCCGCAACGACTCGGTCGGCGATGAGCCTGTGCCCGGCGTCGTTGGGATGGATGTTGTCCGGCGCCATGAGGTCCGGCCGGCCGGCGATCCAGTCCAGGGCGGGGATGAACTGGGCGTCCACCTCGGCCGCGGCCTTCCGTGCCGCTGTCTCGATCTCGACGAGGGTCGGTGGCGGCGGTTGCTCTGCCCAGGTTGGGCCGACGACGAACATCTTCGCCGTCGGAAGTCCGTCCCGCAGCAGCTCCAGCGTCGCCTTGACGCCGGCGTCCACGTCGCCGTTCGAGCCCATGTCGTTCTGCCCGCCGGCGACGACGACGATGTCGGGCCGGACGTCGACGACCTCCTGCACCCTCCCGAGGTAGCTGGTCTTGTCGAACCCCTTGGTGATGTAGCCGCTCCCGGCCTCACCGAAGTTGGCCTCCCCCCAGCCCTCCTTCCGGGCGACCAGGGTCGTCCACTGCAGCGCGGGGGTCGATGCGCCGACGCCGGCCGTGTAGGAGTCGCCGAGGAAGGCCGCGACGGGTTGGGGCCCCCGGCCGGGTGAGACGGAAGGTGCCCCCCGGCCTGGAAGGTCCGGCTCCGACAATCGGGTCAGCACGTAGGTGATGCCCGACGAGAGCAGGGCGACGACCGCCGCAAGGACGAGGACCGTCCTCGTGTCAAAGGTCCGCTTTCCCCCCGCACTCATCCATCAGACGGTACGTCGGGGGAGCCCGGACCCGCCCGGCTTCGGGCGGCCCCCGCCGCCTACGGGGTCGGTCCCGACGGTTTCGAGGCCGCACGCTCTGGACGTGTCATGCCCGATATGGGAAGGATGTCCTCGTCCAGGGCCTCAGCCCACTCTGCGGGATCCTCTGGGAGGTCGGTGCCGTGCGCCGCAAGACCGTCTCGTCGTTGGCCGCGCTCCTGCTCACGGTCGCTGCTCTCGTCCCCGCCACGCTCGGGGCGGCCTCTCCTGCCGCGGCCGACGAGTGCTACACGTGGAGCCGCACGCTCAGCTACGGCGCGAGCGGACCCGATGTCGCCGAGCTCCAGATCCGGGTGGCCGGCTGGGCAGGCTACGGCGTCAACATGAGCATCGACGGCGCCTTCGGCTCCCAGACCCAGCAGGCCGTGAAGAACTTCCAGGCCGCTCACGGCCTGAGCGCCGACGGCGTCGCGGGAGGGCAGACCTACAACGCGATCTACGCGCTGCAGGATCCCGACTGCTCCACTGCGCACTTCGCCTGGAGCGAGGTCGACGGGGGTTGCGGTGAGGGCGGCTACAGCGGCGGCTCGGTGTCGGCGGCCACGGTGAAGGAGAACCTCGAGCGGGCGATGTGGCGGGCCGAGGGTTTGCGGCAGAGGCTCGGGGACCAGCCGCTTCGGGTCACCTCCGGCTTCCGGAGCCAGGCATGTGACAAGGCCGTGGGTGGCAGTGGCACCGGGCAGCACACCTACGGAACCGCCCTGGACCTGACCGGCTTCAGCGGCAGCCCGACGCTCTGCGCGATAGCACAGCAGGCTCGCTACGCAGGCTTCGGCGGGATCTTCGGACCCGGGTACCCCGGCCACGACGACCACACCCACGTCGACATCCGGTCCGGGCAGGCGTGGAGCGCACCCGACTGCGGCATCTGAGGGTCCGCCCCGGTTCAGGCTCCGTCAGTACACCAGCGCCTGGGCCCCCTCGGCCAGGACCTCCTCGACGAAGCTCGCCGCGCCCGCGATCCGCACCCCCGGCAGTACGTCGGACTCGGTGACGTCGCGTCGCCGGGCGCACTGCGTGCACACGGTGACCGTGCCTCCGGCGATGACGGCCGCCAGCAGGTCGCTCATCGGACTGGCGTGAGGGAGGTCCATCTCGGGCGCCCGCCCCTCGACCGCGAACCAGACCGACTCACCCGTCAACCACAGGCTGACGTCCACCCCGGCCGCGACTGCCGTGGCGGCGACCGTGAAGGCCTGGTTGCACCTCTCGGCTTCCAGGGGACCAGATGTGGACTTGACGACCAGCGAACGAGGCATTCCCGTAGGCTAATCGGCCGTGCAAGGTATCGAGGAGGGGAGAGCGTTGGCTCTCGACTCGGAGGAGCGTCCCTGGGGGTCGTGGCACGTCATCGACGTGGCCCACGGCTACAAGGTCAAGCGCATCCACGTGAAGCCGGGCTGCCGCCTGTCCTACCAGACCCACGACCACCGCTCCGAGCACTGGGTGGTCATCTTCGGCATCGCGACCTGCATCGTCGACGGGGAGGCCATCGTCGCCGGCCCCGGCCACAGCATCGACGTCCCGCAGGGGGCCAAGCACCGGCTGTGCAACGACTCCAGCGAGGAGCTCGTGATCGTCGAGGTGCAGCGCGGCGCCTACACCGGCGAGGACGACATCCACCGGTTCGAGGACGACTACGGCCGCGAGACCGCCTGCGAGCCCCCTCAGGCCTGAGACATCTTCGAGCCTCAGCCGACCCAGGCGCCGGCTCGGGCCGAACGCCAACGTGCGAGCGGCCTCACCGCGCAGTCGCTCAGGTCGCGCGCGGCAGGTCCTTGCCGAAGAACCCCGCGAGCGGTCGCTGGTACCAGGACCCGGTGAGGCGCACGAAGAGGTCCATCACCTTGGCGTCGACCCCGACGATGACCCGGGCCCGGTTCGCGGCGACGCCCTTCAGGATCACACCCGCGGCCCGCTCGGGCGTGGTCCTCGCCAGCTTGGTCTCGAAGAGCTCGACGATCCGGTTCGCGTCGTAACCCGCGCCGACGATGCCGTTCCGCGCGACGTTGGTGCGGACCCCGCCGGGGTGGACGCACGTCACCCGGACCGGCTGGTCGCTCAGGAGCATCTCGGTGCGGAGCGCCTCGGTGTAGCCCCGGACCGCGAACTTCGCGGCGACGTACGCGCTCTTGCTCGGCACGGCCATCAGGCCGTAGAGGCTGGAGATGTTGACCACGTGTCCTTCCCCGGACGCCCTCAGGTGGGGCAGGAAGGACGTGGTGCCGTGGACGACTCCCCAGAAGTTGGTCTCCATCACCCGGCGGGTCGCCTCGACCGGGGTCGTGTCGATGTCCGAGGTCATGCCGATGCCGGCGTTGTTGTAGAGCTGGTCGACCCTCCCGAAGTGGCCCGCCACCGCGTCGGCGTACCCCGCGACCTCGGGAGAGCTGGTCACGTCGACCGTGTCGGACCTGACGGCGGATCCGAGGGCCTCGACCCGGCGGGTCGTCTCGGCGAGGCCGGCGGGGTCGATGTCGCACAGCGCGAGGCTCGCGCCGCGGTCGGCCAGCGCCAGGGCGAGCGCTCGTCCGATGCCGGAGCCGGCCCCGGTGACGACGGCGACCCTTCCCTCGAAGCCGCTCACGAGGCGACCTCCACGAGCGTCGAGGCTTGCGCGCGGGCATCGAGCCGGTACCGACGCTGGAGCAGCAGCGAGGCCGTCATCAGCACGATCGGGATCAGGGTGAAACCGAGCACCACGGCCGCGTGGGCCTCGGCCGACTGGTGCACCACCTCGCCTGCACGGGTCGCCACGAAGCCGCCGAGGGCCAGGGCACCCGAGTAGAGATACGGCCCGGCGGCCCCACCCACCGCCTCGGTGGCCGTCCACACACCGGAGTAGGCCCCGGCTCGGTCGAGCTCGCCGTCGCCGGACTCCCGGACCACGTCGGGCACCATCGCGAACGGGAAGAGCTGCATGCCGGAGAACGCGACGCCCAGCATGAGCGCGGCGACGAGCACGACGGGGACGCCGAGCCACGTGCCGGTGAGCATCAGCCCGGAGCCGGCGATGAAGATACCCTGCGCGACGAGCAGGCAGCGCTGCTTGCCGCGTCGACGAGAGATCGCGAACCAGACGGGAGTCGCCAGCAGTGCCGGCGCGACGAAGAACGCCACGAGGACCGTCGTGAGCCCGGGGCGGTCGAGGGCGTACTTCGCGTAGTACGGCAGCCCGGCCAGGGCCAGGTGCGACGTGGTCGACATCAGCAGGTAGGCACCGACGAGCACGCGGAAGGTGGGGTTTCCTCGCAGCACGGCCCAGGGCGCCCTGAACGGGTGGCCGTGCCCGCTGTTCCCCACCAGCTCCGGCGGGGTGGGCGGAACAGGCGGGGCGAGCCGCCGTACGCCGAGCACGCCGATGCCCTGGAAGACCAGCATCACGAGGCCGAGGCTGACCGCCATGGTGGCGTACCCGCGCACCCCGCTGTCGCGTCCTGCCAGCAGCGGCGCCAGCGCACCGCCGACCAGGATGCCGAGGGTGAGGACGACCATGCGGAAGGTCATGATCCGGGTGCGCTCGTGGTAGCCCGCGACGACGTCGGTGGGGGTGGCGAGGTAGGGAACCTGGTACAGCGCGAACAGCGTGTTGCCGATCGTGAACCAGATGCCGACCCACAACGCCGCGGCGTACTGGTTCTGCTGGGCCAGTCCCGGCACCGTGAAGGTGGCGATGAAGCCGAGGGCGAGCAGGCACCCGGCGACGAGGAGCCGCAACCGGCTGCCGTGCCCGCGCCGGTCGCGGTCGGAGAGCGAGCCGATCAGCGGGTGCAGCAGGATGTCGACGACCTTCGGCACGAACAGCGTCGCGCCGGCCAGCCAGGGGCTGACGCCGAGCGTGTCGGTGAGGAAGTAGAGCAGCAGGAGGCCGGGCACCGTGGCGTAGATGCCCATGCCGACCGACCCTGCGGCATACTGCACCACTCCGCGTGTGTCCTGCGCGGGCCCGCTGTCGACAGAAGGCGCGCGGACCCCCGAGGGTGAGGTCATTAATCCCCCTACTGTTGGATTACTGAGTCGGGGACTCTATCGGGAATGCGGAGGGCTTGGAAGATGGCAGAGCAAAGTGGCGCTGCCCGGGCTCGCCGGCGTGGCCGGCCGCCCCGCGACGCGTCCGCGCCGCCGACCCGTGACCGGATCGTGGACGCGGCGACGGAGCTGTTCGCCTCGCGTGGCATCGACGGGGTGTCCCTGCGCGAGATCGCCGCGCACGTCGGGATCGACGTGTCGAGCGTCCATCACCACTTCGCCTCGAAGGCGGTCCTGTACGACGCCTGCTTCGCCCGTGTCTACGAGCACGAGAGGGCGGCCCTGGAGTCGGCGGTGGCATCGGTCGCGCACGCTGCCGCCACGTCGACGGCGAGCGAGTTCGTCGCGTCCCTGCACGGGCTCATGGACGCCTTCGTCGACTTCCTCGAAGCCAACCCCCACACGACGTTCCTGTGGTTGCGGCGCTGGCTGGACCCGAGCGGCTTCACCCCGCTCGACGAGGAGTACGCCCTGCCGATCTATGCGGCGATCGAGTCGGCCCTCCTCACCGCGACCTCCCGGGGGCTGACCGTCGAGGCGACGCCTCACGTGACGGTGCGCAGCCTCGTGTGGGCCGTCCACGGTCACATCGCGGCCCTGTCCGCCACCTCGGACCCGGTTGCGCTGACCCGGGAGCGCGGCGAGTTCCGCGTCTACGTGCATCGCGTCGTCGACCGGCTCTACCTCGACCCTGGCGCCGGGAGCGCCACGTAGGTATATTCCATCACTCGTTGGATTAAATGCCATCACCGAGGAGTACGACGCGTGGCGGGATCGACGAGACCGAGCAGGCCGCTGACCGCCGTGGTCGGAGGCGGTGCGGCGGGCATCGCCGCCGTGAAGGCGCTCGCCCAGGCCGGGGTACCGGTCTTCGGGGTGGAGCGGGCAACCGAGCTCGGCGGCCTGTGGCGGCTGGGCGAGGGCACGGCCGCCTACGAGGGACTGCGGCTCAACACGAGCAAGGCACGCACCGAGTTCCGGGACTACCCGATGCCGGCGGAGTGGCCCGACTACCCGACCCGGGCCCAGATGCTGGAGTACCTCCAGGGCTACGCCGACCACTTCGGCGTCACCGAGAGGTACCGCCTCGGCACGACCGTGGAGTCGGCCCGCCGCGAAAACGGGAAGTGGCGTCTCGTGCTCGTCGGACCCGAAGGGCGGCGCGAGGAGAGTGCCGACCACCTGGTCGTCGCCAACGGGCACAACCACGAGCCGCGCCTCGTCGAGGCGGACTACCCGGGAACCTTCGAGGGCGAGCAGTCGCACGCCCACACCTACGTGCGTCCCGACGCCCTCGCCGGGAAGCGCGTGCTCGTGGTCGGGGCCGGCAACTCCGCGATGGACATCGCCGCCGAGCTCGTCGACCACGCCGAGACGGTCCTGCTCTCGGCCCGTCGCGGCGTCTGGGTGATCCCGAAGACGTTGCTCGGCCGCCCCTCGGACCAGCTCAACGGGGCGCTCGCGGCCGCCATGCCGTGGCGGGTGCGCCAGAAGGTGTCGGAGACGCTGCTCCGGCTCGCGCTTCCCCGGCTCGAGGGGCCGGCCCTGCCCGAGCCCCGGACCGGCGTGCTCCAGGACCACCCGACGCTCAGCGACGTCGTCCCGAGGCTGGTCGCCGAAGGCCGGATCCAGGCTCGCGCCGGCATCGAGCGGTTCGACGGCTCGCTCGTGAGGTACGTCGACGGCCGCGCCGACGAGGTCGACCACATCATCTGGTGCACGGGCTACCGCGCAGTGATGCCCTTCCTGGACGACGCGGAGGAGCCCTCGAGCCTGCTCCTCTACCGCCACGTGTTCCCGCCGGGCGATCCCTCGCTCAGCTACGTCGGGCTGATGCAGTCGACCGGGTCCGCCCTCCCCGTGGTCGAGGCGCAGGGGCGGCTCATCGCCGCGCACCTGGCCGGCACCTACCAGGTCCCCGCCGAGCCCGTTGCGCGACGCATCGCGACCCAGGAGCTCGAGGCGGCCCGGGAACGCTGGGGCGAGCGGAGGCCGCACATGCGGATCGACATCGACCAGTACCTCCGGACCGTCGAGCGGGAGCTGCGGACGGCCTCCCGGGGGCTCGCCGGACGGCGGATCCTGATCACCGGTGCCGCGGGCACGTTCGGCTCGGCCATGGCGTCGCGCTTCACGGCCGCCGGAGCCACCGTCGTGGGTCTGGATCTGGTGGGAAGCAGCGACGCGGGGATACCGATCATCACCTGTGACGTGACGTCCCAGGAGTCGGTGGACCTTGCCGTGAAGGAAGCAGTCGACCTCCTGGGCGGGATCGACGTTCTGGTCAACAACGCGGGTCGAGGCGGCCCCGCGCCCGCGGAGCAGGTCCCGGAGGAGGAGGTCGAGGCCCAGCTCCAGCTCAACCTCCTGGGTGCCTGGAGAGTCACCGCCGCGACCTTGCCCCATCTCGTCCGGCAGCGAGGCAACGTGGTCTTCATCGCCTCGCGGATGGCGGTGCTGCCCCTCCCGCTGGCGGCTGCCTACGGCGTGTCCAAGCGGGCGCTGGCGGCCTACGCCGATGCGCTCCGGCTGGAGGTGGGCAGCCATGTCTCGGTGACCACGATCTACCCGAGCATGGTGAACAGCCCGATCCACGACAGCACCGCCCGGGCCGGCCTCTCGCTGGACGGTGTGTCCCGCCCGGAGCCGGTGGAGGGCGTGGTCGACGCCGTCGTCAAGGCCATCACCGCCCCGAAGGCCCCCCGTGACCTGGCCACGACCCGCCGTGGGGCGCTCGAGATGGGACTCGCGCGTCACTTCCCGGCCCTCGCAGACAAGCTCGTCACCCGCACTCTGGCGCAGCGCATCGCAGCCGGAGATCTCGACGGAGCCGCGCTCGCGCAGGGCATGGTCCGCAGGCACCGCAGCAGGTAGGCAACTGACAACCGGAGTCGTCGTGCGATCACACAGATCTTCCCTGCCCGTCGTGGCCGCAGCCGCGTCCGTGCTGATGCTGGCTGCCTGCGGGTCACAGGTCAGTCCCGAGGAGTTCCGCGCCGCCAACTTCGGCGCGACCGGCGCCGGCGCCGGCCCGAACAGCGGCGCGAACACCGTGGCGGACGCGGGCGTGCCTTCGGGTGATGTCGGCGCCTCGGGTGGCGCGGGCGGAGGGGAGGCCGGTGCCCCGAGCGGCGGTGGTGCCGCGGGCGGGGGCG
>DASVBF010000311.1:0-5122 GCA_036375975.1 Nocardioidaceae bacterium
GAGTTCGCTCCCTCCACCTCGACCACGACGCCGGACACGTCGTTGGACACCGAGCCGGTGAGCGCGAGCTCCGAGGCGGTGACGTACACGAAGGGGCGGAAGCCCACGCCCTGGACGACGCCGGAGACCTCGTACCTGCGGCGGGTCCGGTCGGCCGGGTCGGCGAGGGCCTCGTCGGTGTGGGCGCCGGTGTCGTGGGCCACGAGGTCCTGGAGCAGCCGGAGGACGGCCTCGATCGCGACGGGGACCGCAGCCTCGACCGGTGCGGACAGGCCGATGCCCTCCTCGACGGTGGCGGGCCGGCACCCGACGACGTACGTCGGAGGCAGCGTGCCGCCGAGTCGCTCGAGGTTGGCGAGGACCGCGACGGGGTCCATGCCGTGGGCGTCCAGCTCGCCGGAGCCCAGGTCCTCCTCGGCGACCTCCAGCACCAGCAGGTCGCCGGGCTCGCCGCCCGGGACGGCGTCGACCAGCACCAGGGCGTCGTACCCCTCGAGCAGGTCGTAGGCCAGGTGCATGCCACGGATGCCGTAGTCGATCACCCGCACGTGCTCGGGCACGCGACCCGTGGCCGACACCCCTCGAACGACCTCGGGTCCGAACCCGTCGTCCCCGAGGAAGAGGTTGCCGACACCGGCCACCAGTACCCGCTTCGTCACACCACCGAGTCTCCCGCCTTCTCGCTGTTCCCGGGCAACATCTGGTCACATCTGGCGCATCTTGAGGTACCGCTTGATGTCCGGGATAGAACGGACGCCCACGACGACGCCCGTGGCGACTGCCGCGACGACCAGGACGGTGGTGACCATTCCGACTGCTCTCACGATCGACTCTCCTTTCGAGGCTCGCTGGGTGGCTCCTCGGCATCCCGGCCGGTGAGCGGCTCGAGCTCCTCCGGGGCGAAATACCAGTAGCGGCCGTACCACTCGTGCAGGTCGGCCGCCGGGTCGTCGGCGAGCACGAGGGCGACGTGCACGCCTCCGTCGACGTCGGAGAGGACTGCGGTCACTCTGGCCACCTGGTCCGCGAAGAACAGGTCCTGCGCGTCCGCACGCCGTGACGGGCGGACGCGCACGAGGCTGTCCTTGGACACCGGCACCCCGTCGATGACCACCGAGTCGAGCTCGGGCTGCACGGCCTCGTCCGCGGCCCGGTCCCACCACGGGACGTCGTGCTCGCCGAAGGTCGGCGGGTCGACGTTGCGGATGTCCGTCGGACCGATCTGCCTTGCGGTCGGGTCAGGGGGCACGGCGTGCGGGTTGCGCAGGATGCCGTGCAGCTGCTGGAGGGACTCCGGGGACATCTGGTCGCAGCGGTCGATGATCTCCCGGGCCTTCGGGTCCGTGGCACGCGCCTCGGCCTTCTCCTCCTCGGTCATCGTCATCACCCGGAGGGTGAGGATCTCGTCGATCTCCGTGGAGTCGAACAGGGAACCGGCGCTCTGCTCGGCCACCTCGGGGAAGTCGTAGAGGATGATCGGGGAGCCGAGCACGACGGGGCTGGTGACTGCCTCGCCTGCAGGGCCGGCTGCCTCTCGGCCGGGCCGTTCGCCGGCCAGGACCGGCCAGCAGCGCCGCTGGGAACATCGCCGAGCGGCCGCCGCGACGGCCGTCGGAGGGTCGATCACGGACACGAACCTGGCGCCTTGGGCCTCCAGGATCAGGTGCGTGCCGATGAGAGAGGTGCGGATCGCCCGGTCCTTCGCGCTGATCGGCGTGCCGTCGTGTGCGCTGTCGTCGGCGCTCGAACCGGTGTCAGACGCCTGCCCTGGCGTGATGTTGTCGACCCGCACCTCCAGCCTCGTGGAGCCCTCGTCCTCCGTCGTGCTCGCGTTGACCCGAGCACGCAAAGCCCATCGGCGCCGCACGATCCGGCCGACCAGGGCGGTCCCGGACTCGCCGTCGGCTGTCGTGGTGAGCTCCTCCGTGGCCTCGTGGCCGTCGACGGTCACCTCTTGCGCCGCGCCGCTCCGCAGCTCGCCGGAGGAGTACCCGAGCACGACCTCCTGCTCGACCGCCTCGTCCCAGGACAGCCAGTGCTCATCGCCCACTGCGAGCGCGTCGACGGGCTCGAAGGAGTCATTCTGAGCGTCGTACCTCTCCACCGTGCGGGTCTGCAGCTGGAGGAAGCGGAGGTGGACCCTGACCGAGAGGCGGCGGGGAACCCGTCGGTCGGCTCCCGCTTCCGAGTCTTCGAGGAGGAGGCACTGGACGGCCATGCCCGGCTCCTCGCCGACCCCCTCGTCGGCCGCGCCGGGGGGGCCGAGGACGCCGAACTGCCAGCGCACCTGGTTCTTCCGGGACGTGGCGCGGTAGGGGTAGAGCAGGTAGCCCTCGTAGAGCACCGCGTCGGCGACGGCGCGCACCTGGTCCAGACTCATCGGGCGCCCCCTCGTCTCTCGGGCGCCACGGCCGGCGCCGGCTCGGACCGACCGGCAGCCAGCAACCTGGCCACCGTCTCGTCCCAGGTGGTGAGGCCGTGGAGGGTGCGGTAGTCGGCGAGCTCTCGGAGCATGTCGCGGTCGAGGCGGATCCAGCCGGTTCCGGGGAAGTAGAGGTCCATCATCTGGCGCCAGACCGAGACGGGGAGCTGGTGCCTCGCCTCGCAGTCCCACGGAACCTGCTCGACCCCGAAGCCGTTGGCGCCACGTGTGAACACCGTGCCCGAGAACAGGAGGTTGAGAGGCACGGTGCCGTCCGTGAGCGAGTGGAGGTACCTGGACGCGGTGACGTCGAAGTCGTAGGTGCACGGCAGCGCCAGGTCGACCTCGGTCACGCCGGTGAAGCCCTGCACCGTGGTGTTGCACTGCATCCAGAGGAACGGCTTGAGCGTGTCGGTCCAGCGGGACCGGTCGCCGAAGATCGAGCGGAGACCGGTCTCGTCGTCCTCGCTGTAGCCGCGGCGCTGAGGCTCGATCCGGACCTGGCAGCGCAGCGCTATCGCGTGGATGGTCTGCCCGGTCGACTCCTCGACCCGGATCCGGGCAGTCAGCTGAGGGGCGGCGGCATAGGGCTCGGCGAACACGTCGAGAGTTGTGAACGTGTAGGCGCTCATGAGCACTCCGCCACCGGCCGACTACGCGACTCGACCTTCGCGAAGAAGGCCGTGATCGCGTCGTGCACCTCGCGACCGCCGTCGAACCCTCGCCACAGCAGCCGTAGCCGGCCGACGAGCTCGTAGCAGGCGTCGATCGGCACCAGGTTGCACACCGCCCCGCCGGTGACGTTGCCGTCGGCCCGGCGGACCTCCTGCCGGACCAGTAGCGCCTCGACGTCGGGTAGCAGCACGTCGAGCTCCGGGTTCGCCGCGACGATCCGGTCCCAGGTCTCCAGCGGGAGCTCGGACTCGGTCGCCCCCGCGGGGCTCGGGTAGAACGCGATGGTCCGCCCCAGCACGGAGTTGCGGAACAGGAACGCGAGGCCCACGGGGATCTGCAGCTCGTCCCACTGGCGTGCGTCGACGGTGAAACCCGGGAAGGAGAGGTACCGGTCCGGGACCGCGCGGTAACGCAGCGCCGCCTGCTGGTCGGTGAACAGCAGGTAGCAGGCGCGGCAGGCGCACATCAGCGCGCGGCTCTCGAGGTTCACCACATGCGGGTGGTCCTCGACGATCGGCTCGGCGCACATGTCGCAGCGTTCTCCGGGCGTGGGCACCGGCCGCGACGAGGTGATCCTGCGCAAGGACGACAGCGGGCCGGTCGTCATGACGCCACCGGCCTCGGGACTGCCACCGAGACGATCCCGTCGTGCTGCAGCAGGGGAAGCGGGTCGAGGTGCAGCGCGGGCTCGTCGAGGCACGCGCCCGCCCGGCGTACGTCGAAGTGCGCCTGACAGCCCGGGCAGATCAGCAGCGCGTCGAGCTTGTCGCCACCCAGCCTCCTCGCCAGCGACGCGTCACCCAGGTTGTCGCCACAACGCGGGCACTCGCTGCGGAACGCGTACAGGTCCTCACCTACACGGCAGCCCGCTGTCGGCACGTCCTGCACGACCACCCGGGCGACCTCGCCGGGGCGGAGAGCGGCGAGCTCCGGGACGCCCTGCCAGGAGCCGGGTCCGTCTGCCAGGACCGCCTGCGGCCCGTGGACGTGCGACATGAGGGAGTCGACCGGGATCAGCGGCGCGCCGTGCGGACCACTGGGCGGAGCTGCCGGCCCCTCCGTCGGCGCGTCCACCTCGATGGTGCTGATCTCCGGGGCTGCCGACTCGATCGCTCCCTCGACCGCGAGCTTGAGGGTGACCGAGGAGGAGGGGCATCCGTCACAGGTGCCGAGGAGGCGCAGCCGGACCGTGCCTTCCGGGGTGACCTCGAGGAGCTCGACGTCGCCGCCGTGCGAGCCGAGGTAGGGGCGCACCTTCTCCAGCGCCTGCTCGACCCGTTCCTCCACACCGTACGGGTGCAGCCCGTGGACGATCAGCAGGCTCGCGACCAGCTCGTCGTCCGCCAGGTCGGCCAGGACCTCCTCGTCGAGGCGCCCGGCGTCGTACAGGATGTCGAGGATCCGCTCGATGCCGGCTCCATAGAGGTCGGCCACCAGGCGAAGGAGCTCCTCCGACCGTTCCCTGGCGACCGCACCGCCGGACGAGCTCGCGTCCAGCAGCGCGTCGATGCGGTCGCCAACCGCACGCAGGTCGGGGGGCTCGGTGGGTTGGCGCGGTGCTTCGTGAGCGGCGCCTGCCATGACGAGGCCTACTCGCTGCCGGCGGACTGGGTCGGGGTGTGCATCAGCTCCAGGGACCTGCCCTCACCGAGGTACATGTGCACCCCGCACGGCAGGCAGGGGTCGAAGCTCCGGACCGTCCGCATGATGTCGATGCCCTTGAAGTTCGCCCGGTCGTTCTCCTCGAAGATCGGCTGTCCCTGCACTGCGTCCTCGTACGGCCCCGGCGTGCCGAAGGTGTCGCGCGGGTTCGCGTTCCACGGCGTCGGCGGGTAGGGGTGGTAGTTCGCGATCTTCCCGTCGCGGATCACCATGTGGTGGGAGAGGACACCGCGCACGGCCTCGGTGAAGCCGCAGCCGATGCCCTCCTCGGGTACGTCGAACGTCTCCCAGGTCTTGGTGTGACCGGCACGGATCTCGGCGAGGGCCTGCTCCGCGAAGTGGAGCGCGCACGCCGCGGCGTAG
>DASVBF010000366.1:0-2559 GCA_036375975.1 Nocardioidaceae bacterium
GACGCCCAGCCGAGGTAGCGACGCACGGACGCGTAGTCCTCCGCCCGCGCGATCTGCTTGCGCGTGAACACGTCGAGCGGGGCCGCGGAGTGAAGCTCTCCCCCGGGCACCCAGTTCCAGGGCACCAGCAACACGGCGAGCGCCACGAGCACGACCACCGAGCCCCCGGCTGTGACCCAGGCGGCTCGTCGGTTCAGGCTCATTCGGCGAGCTCTCGCAGGTAGCGCCGCCACTGCTGGGTGAACTCCTCCTGCGTCGTGCCCAGCTGCGCGAACGCCTTGTCGACGGGAGTGCCGGCGTCGACCTCCCTGTAGAACGAGATCAGCCGCTGCTCGCCGTACGTCTCGGCGAGCAACCGGGATGCGAGCCAGGCCGCTTCGTAGGAGGTACCGAGCAGCTTGTTGCCGGGGTCGAACTCGTGCGGGCCCGGCAGCTCACGAGGTGGCCCGCTCTTCCGGACCTCGGCCAGGATCTGGCTCGCGGTGACGGAGACCGGCAGGTCGCTGCGGGCGAGCGCGACGTAGTCGGCGAACCCCTCGAGGAGCCAGAGTGGCATGGTGGACGTCGCGGCGTTCATCGCCACGTGAGTCGCCTCATGGCTCATCACGATCTGCCCGCCCCTGTCTCCAAGGTGACCGAAGACCTCCGGGTTCACCATGATGTGCACCGGCGCCGTCGGGCTCATCGACCCGTCGACGCTGGCGGTCACGGCGGCGATCGAGTTGTAGGCGTTCGGTCGCGCGTCGAGGAGGCGGTCGAGCTCGTGCTGGCTGGCGGGGACCTCGACGACCAGACGCCCCCTCCACCGCGGGAGCACCTTCCGCACGTCGCGGACCGCCTCGTTGGCCAGCCCGGAGTAGCGCCTCAGCTGCCGCCGGTCCGCGGCCGCGACCAGCGCGCGGCTGCTTCGCGAGACGGCCAGGTGGTCGAGCAGCCACAACGGGGCCGGGTTCCCGAAGTCGTCGGCGGCCGAGGCGAAGCGCGCTCCTCCCGGCGTGTCGACCAACGCCAGGGAGACCTCCATGTTCGCCTCGCTCTTGTCGTAGCCGCGGATCCGCCACCCCAGGGCCACGTCGGCGACCCAGGCTCTGGGGCCGAGAGTACGTCGCTCCGAATCATCGAGCTTGCCGGGCTCCTCGTCGACGAACCGCATGGACAGGTCCGTCACGCCGAGATGCTGGACGTTGTTGTAGATCGTCGCGAGGCTACGACGGGCATGAGGTTCGTCGGGCGCGGCGAGGCGCACCGCCGCACGGCGGCTCTGTCCGGTCAGGGCGTCGGAGAGGTCCAGCAGCAGCCGACTGGCCGCATCGGCGCGGGTGACCGGCTCGGGCTCGCTCGACGCCTTGGGCGCGGCCGGAGTGATGACCTCGCGCTCATTGGCGCGGTACACGAAGACGGCGGCGGCGACAAGGGCGAACAGCATGAAACCGGCCGCCCACACCAGTGGGCGGCCGGCACGACTGAGTCGGTCAGCCGGGACGAACTGCACCGGAGAACGGCATCGAGAACACGTCTGCAACCTCCACGCCACTGTCGGGGTTGGCGGCGTGGACGATCTTACCGTTGCCGATGTAGATGCCCACGTGGCTCACGGGGCTGTAGTAGAAGACCAGGTCTCCGGGCTGGAGCGCCGAGGACGGCACGGAGGGTCCGGAGCTCATCTGACCGCTCGAGGAGTGCGGGAGGCTCACCCCGGCCTGGCGCCAGGCCATCATGGTGAGGCCGGAGCAGTCGAACGCGTCGGGGCCGGCCGCGCCGTAGACGTAGGCGTCGCCGACCTGCGCGAGCGCGTAGTTGACCGCCGCGCCCGCACGCCCGGAGACGGCGACGTTGGGGAGGGCGGTGCGCTGGCTGCTGCGGCTGGCTTGGGCCTCCGCCTTCATGTCGTCGAGAAGAGCCTTCGCCTTGCCGGCCCTGTCGTCGATCACGGCCTTCTCGCGAGCCAGCTGCTCCTTGGTCTTCGCGAGCTCGGCGAGCTCCCGCTTGGCCGCCGCTTCACGCAGCTCGAGCTGCTTGACCTGGGTGGCGAAGTCCGCCAGGAGCTCGCTCTGCTGGTCGTTGTAGGCCGACACGGTGGCAAGCTGGTCGAGGAACGCATCGGGGTCCTTCGACAGCATGACCTGGCTCGTCGTGGACAGGGCCTGACCCTGGTACTGCGCGACCACCGAGGAGGCCACCCGCTGGCGCACGGACTCCACCTGCTGCTCCTGTCGACCCAGGTCGGCACGGAGGGCCTTGAGCTGGGACTGGGTCTTCTTCAGCTCGACGCGGGCGTCGTTGTAACGCTCCGAGGCCTGCTCGGCCTCGTGGTACAGACGGTCGACCCTGGCCTGGACATCCTTCATGTCCGGCTCGGCGAAACTGGGGCTGACAACGAGCAGCGAACCACTGAGGGTGGCGACGCTGCAGGCGGCTATGACACTGCTGATGCGCTTCCGGCCGTCGGGCACGAGCTGACGGTCTCCTCTTTGTCCTGACGCCTACCAGGTGAGCTGACGGGTTCGGGCGGCAAAGGGACCCTACGCACTTCATGCAGGCCACGGTCGTGGTCCGCGC
>DASVBF010000397.1:0-2345 GCA_036375975.1 Nocardioidaceae bacterium
TCGCTGACTCAGAAACGTGGGGATCGCGATCGCCGCAAGGATACCGATGATGATGACGACCACGAGCAGCTCGATCAGCGTGAAGCCGGCCTCGTCCGGAGGACCGTTGTGCTGATTCATATTCCCTCCTCGGTGTTTCTCCGTCATCGGTAAATGGCAGGTCAAGGCCAAGGGGCCGAATGGTGGAGTCCCGTCGATAGGACAAGCCCGAGGGGCGGCACCCGCAAACGCGGGTACCGCCCCTCGGGTCGGGTCAGACGACTCAGTAGGTCGCGCCCGAGCAGTCGGTGGTGGTCGGCTTGCCGAGCTTGCTGTCGAGCCAGAGCTCGTTGTCAGTGAAGCTCTTGTCGGACTTCGCGTACAGGCAGTAGCCGGTAGCACCAGCCGCAGCGACATTCAGCGTGCCGACGCTGTCCGAGACCTTGAACTTGTACGTGACGTTCGTGGTGCTCGGCAGGGGAACTGCAGGAGTCGCAGTGGACGCGTCGTAGGTGCCCGTGTCGTTGAAGTACTCCTCCATGACCGTGGCGCTGTTGCGCAGGTCGCTGGCGAGAGCCTTCTTCCACGCCTTCTCACGCTGGTTGAGGAAGGTCGGGATGGCGATCGCGGCCAGGATGCCGATGATGATGATGACCACGAGGAGCTCGATGAGGGTGAAGCCGCCCTCACGCTCCTCCTGGCTCTTGCGGATGCGAGCGAGCATGTGCGCTCCGTCCTTTCAGGACCGAACCGGTGAGTCGCGCCGCCGGTCCCTCGCGGCACCCTCGCGGGTGCCGGCCGAGGCAGCTGGGCCGGCCACAGGTGTGGCCCCCTGGCTTTGCGTCCCCGTCTCACGACGGGTTTGCCGTGTCTGGCCGGTACGACTCGTTGACAGATGAGTGTTCGGTGCCGGCGTCGGCTGCCTTTAGTGCTTCTAGGAAGAGATTCTCGGAACCACACGGCCGGGCTAACACGAGCGGCGGGCGGCCACCCGTTGTCGGGTGGCGACCCGCCGCCGAGGCGTCTGCGCAGCTGGCTACTCGATGAGGTCGAACACCTTGAAGATCGGCATGTACAGGGCAACGATCATCGACCCGACGATGCCACCCATGAAAGCGATCATCAGCGGTTCCAAGAGTGCTGTGAGGCTCTCGGTCGTCGCCTCGACCTCCTGGTCGTAGAACTCCGAGATCTTCTCGAGCATGGTGTCCAGGGCACCCGTGTCTTCACCCACGGCCATCATCTGCACAACCATCGCCGGAAACACGGGGTGATTCGCCAGCGGACCTGCGAGCGACTCTCCTCGCCGGACGCTCTCCTGGACGTCACGAGTGGCGTGCGCGAGAACGACGTTTCCCGTCGTGTCCGCCACGATGTCCAACGACTGAAGGATGGGTACGCCGGCCTTGAGCATCGTGCCCAGGTTGCGCGAGAAGCGACTGAGAGCGACCTTCTGGAACAGCTTGCCGAAGACCGGCAACCGGAGCTTGAGCGGGTCGACGACGTTGCGGACCCGGTCGCTGTGCTTGATGCGCTTCCACACGAAGAAGAACGCGATCAGGCCGACGAACATGACCGGCGCGATGAACTTCATCTGCTCGCTTAGGAAGACGAGGACCCTGGTGGGCGCCGGTAGCGGCGCACCGAGGTCCTTGAACATGTTCGCAAAGACGGGAACGATGAACATCAGCATGCCCGTCACGGCGAGCAGCGCCATGACGAGGACCACGACGGGGTAGGTCATGGCCGACTTGATCTTGCTCTTCAGCTTGACCTCTGCCTCGTAGTTCGCAGCCACCTGAAGCAGGACTGCGTCGAGGAAGCCGCCGACCTCGCCGGCCCGGCAGAGGTTGACCATCAGCGGCGGGAAGACGTTGGGGTGCTTCGCGAGGGCGCTGGAAAGCGCCGTGCCGGTCTCGACGTCCTTGGCCACCTCGCTCAGGACCCGCGCCAGCTCCTTGTTCTCGGTCTGCTCCGAGAGGATCGTCAGCGCGCGCAGCAGCGACAGGCCGGAATTGATCATGGTCGCGAACTGCCGCGACATGACCGCGAGGTCCTTGAGCTTGACCTTCTTGCCGAAGCCGGGGATGCTCAGCTCCTTCTTCATCCCGGCGTTCGACTGCGTGATGCTGACCGGCGCGTAACCCATGCTCTTCAGCTTGGCGGCCACCGCGGCCTGCGAGTCCGCCTCGAGCTTGCCCTGCACGATCTTCCCGGTCCGGTCACGGACCGAGTACTGGTACGTCAGCGTCGCTGCCATCGCGTTGCCTCTCAGCCTCGGCCGGTGAGCCGGTTGAAGTCCTCGATGTGGTGGCACTTCTCCAGGCCGGTCTCGTAGGTGATCCGGCCCTGCCGGACCAGGTCCG
>DASVBF010000249.1:0-19191 GCA_036375975.1 Nocardioidaceae bacterium
GGAGACCCTCACGTCGCGGTCGGTGAGGCCGGAGAGGTTCTGGGTGATCTCCGGAGTGTGCCGGTGGGTGCCGCCGACGCCGTACGCGCTCGCCGAGCCCATCACCTCCGAGCCGAGCAGGTTCGGCTTGGGCGCCTTCCCAGCGCCGGACGTGCCCGAGGCAGCAACGACGACGATGTCGGCGGGGTCGACGATGTCGGCCGCCACCGCGGGCGCGAGCGTGAGAGTCGAGACCGTCGGGTAGCAGCCCGGCACCGCGATCCGGGTGGACCGCGCGAGGGTCTCCCGCATCCCGTGGAGCTCGGGGAGCCCGTAGGGCCACGAACCGGCGTGCTCGCCGCCGTAGAACTGCTCCCAGGCTGCCGGATCGGTGAGCCGGAAGTCCGCCCCGCAGTCGATCACGACGCAGCCGTCCGGGAGCGCCTTGGCGATCTCACCGGACTGGCCGTGCGGGAGGGCGAGGAAGACGACGTCGTGGCCCGAGAGCACCTCGACCGTGGTCTCCTGCAGGACCCGGTCCGCGAGCGGCAGGAGATGCGGCTGCAGCGACCCGAGCTTCTCGCCTGCGTTCGAGCCGGCGGTCAGCGCACCGATCTCGACGGCGGGGTGACCGAGCAGGAGGCGGAGCACCTCACCCCCGGCATACCCGCTGGCGCCGGCGACGGCGACCCGGATTCTTTCCTGCGACGTGGTCTCGGTCGACATGCGCATGACCATACACGAACCTGTATGACCATGCGAACCGGGGTCAGGATCGCAGGACTGCTCCGTGCCGCTGCGCCGCGAGCGCGACGGCCGCGTCGCGGGCCTCCCCGGCCTCGGCATCGGTCAGCGTCCGGTCGGGCGCGCGGAACCTCAGCGCGAACGCCAGCGACTTCTTCCCGTCGTCGATCTGCTCGCCGGTGTAGACGTCGAACAGTCGCACCGACTCGAGGAGCGCTCCGGCCCCCTCGCGGAGGGTTCGGGCCACCGCTGCCGCGGGCACGGATCGGTCGACGACCAGCGCGACGTCCTCCTTGGCGACCGGGTAGGTGGAGAAGACCGGGGCCGGAACGACGTCGGTCGCAACCCGCATGAGCGCGTCGAGGTCCACCTCGGCCACCGACGTCCGCTGCGGGACGCCGTAGGCCTTGCAGACCCTCGGGTGGAGCTCGCCGGCGTGACCGACCACCTCGCCGTCGACGAGGAGCTCGGCACAACGGCCGGGATGCCACGGGGTGTAGGTCCCCTGACGCACCTCGAGGTCAGCGCCCAAAGCCTCGGCCAGCCGGCGCACGGCCTCGACCGCGTCCGCCCAGGACGCCGGACGGCTCTCGCCCCACCAGCCCGACGGCTCGCGGTTCCCCGCGAGGACGACCCCTGCGTGAAGCGGCTGCTCCGGAACGGCGGCGAGCAGTGCCTGCCACTCCGCGTCCGTCGGTCGGCGGTCCACCCCGAGGATCGGCGCCGGACCGGCGCCGGGTCTGGCCAGATAGACGGGCGCCTGCTCGAAGAGCGCCAGGTCGGTGTTCCCGCGACCCACGTTGCGGGCGAGGGTCTTGAGGAGGCCTGGGACGAGGGTCGTCCGGAGCGACGGCTCCTCCTCCGAGAGCGGGTTCGCGATCCTCACGGTGCGGCGCCGCTCGTCGTCGTCGTCGAGGCCGAGGGCGGCCCAGTCGGCGTCTCCCACGAACGGGTAGGTGAGGACCTCGACGTACCCGGCTCCGGCGAGCTCGAGCCCGGCACGGCGCCGGAGCCGCTGGCCCCGGGTCAGGCCACGCCCCGCTGGCGCTGCGGGCAGGACGGACGGCACCTTGTCGTAGCCGACGACGCGGGCAACCTCCTCCACGAGGTCGTAGGGGTCCGCGATGTCGGGGCGCCATGACGGCGGAGCCACCGTCACCGTGTCGCCGTCGGTCGCGACAGTGCAGCCGACCGCCTTCAGGTGCTCGACGACGGCCTCGCCGTCGATGCGAATCCCAGTGACGGCCTCCGGAAGCCCGGCGGAGATGGTCAGGGTGCGGCCCTCCGGCGGCCTCCCTACATAGGTGACGCCGTCGGTGACCGTGCCGCCGCCGTGCTCGACCAGGAGCTGCGCGACGCGGTCCGCTGCGTAGGCGGGCAGCAAGGGGTCGACCCCGCGCTCGAAACGCTTGGAGGCCTCGGACGGCAGCTTGTGCCGGCGCGCTGTTCGGAAGACCGAGACCGGGTCGAAGTGGGCCGCCTCGATCACGACATGGGAGGTGGCGGCACCGAGCTCGGTGTCCTGGCCGCCCATGACGCCGGCGAGGCCGATCGGTCCACGGTCGTCGGTGATGAGCAGGTCCTCGGGGTCGAGGTCCCGGCTGACATCGTCGAGCGTGGTCAGCCGCTCCCCCGGCGCCGCCCGGCGCACGACGATCGGACCAGACAGCTTGTCGCCGTCGTAGCCGTGGATCGGCTGCCCGAGCTCGAGCATCACGTAGTTCGTCACGTCGACCGCGAGCGAGATGGGCCTCATGCCGGCAAGCTGCACCCTCCGGGCCAGCCAGCGGGGCGTCGGTGCCGAGGGGTCGAACCCCGTGACGGTCCGCGTGGCGAAGACGGGACAGCCGTCCTCGGCCTCCACCCGCACCGGGTAGCCGGAGTCGTTGGGAGCCGGAACGTCACGCACGGCCGGGTCGTGGAAGGGCACCCCGTAGGCCAGGGCAGCCTCGCGTGCCAGGCCACGGAGTGACAGGGCGTACGCCCGGTCCGGGTTGATCTCGAACTCGATGACCTCGTCGCGCAGGTGCAGCAGCTCGATCGCGTCGTCACCCGGCTTCACCGCGGCGTCGGAGTCCAGGCGCGGGTCCAGGACCAGGATGCCGCTGTGGTCGTCCCCGGTGCCGAGCTCGCGCGTGGAGCAGATCATGCCGTCGGAGATGTGCCCATAGGTCTTGCGCGCGGAGATCGGGAACGGTCCGGGAAGCACGGAGCCGGGCAGCGACACGACGACGAGGTCGCCGACGGCGAAGTTGTGGGCGCCGCAGACGATCCCGCGAGCGCCCTCGTCGTCGTTGTGCTCCGGCCCGACGTCGACGCGGCACCAGCGGATGACCTTGCCGTTCTTCTGCGGCTCGTCTTCGACGGTGAGCACCCGGCCCACGACGAGCGGGCCCTCGATGTCCGAGCCGGGCGACTCCAGGGCCTCCAGCTTCAGGCCGAGGGCGGTCAGGCGGTGGGCCACGTCCGACGCGGTGACGTCGGCCGGGAGGTCGACGTACTCACGCAGCCAGGAAAGCGGGGCCCGCATCACATCTCCATTCCGAAGGGCAAGGTGAACCGGACGTCACCTTCGACCATGTCGCGCATGTCCTCGATGCCGTGCCGGAACATCAGCGTGCGCTCCAGCCCCATGCCGAAGGCGAAACCGGAGTAGGTCTCGTGGTCGATGCCGCATGCGGTGAGCACGCGTGGGTTCACCACCCCGCAGCCGCCCCACTCGATCCAACCCTCCGCCTTGCAGGTGCGGCAGTCGTCGACAGCCGGGGACTGTCCCCGGCAGACGAAGCAGACCAGGTCCACCTCGGCGCTCGGCTCGGTGAAGGGGAAGTACGACGGCCGGAAGCGCGTCGTGATGCCCTCACCGAACATCGCCTCGGCGAAGTGGTCGAGCGTGCCCTTCAGGTGCGCCATGGAGATGCCCCGGTCGACCACGAGGCCCTCGACCTGGTGGAAGACGGGCGTGTGCGTGGCGTCGAGCTCGTCGGTCCGGTAGACCCGGCCGGGGCACACCACGTAGATCGGGGGCTTCCGGGTCAGCATGGTCCGCGCCTGCACCGGAGAGGTGTGCGTGCGCAGGACCAGGCCGCCGTCTGCCGGCTCCAGCCAGAACGTGTCCTGCATGGTCCGGGCCGGATGGTCGGGTCCGAGGTTGAGGGCGTCGAAGTTCAGCCACTCCGCCTCGACCTCCGGGCCTTCGGCGACCTCCCAGCCCATCGCGACGAAGACGTCGGAGATGTGTTCCTGGACCGTCGTCAACGGGTGCCTGGCCCCTCGCGGCTCACGGTCCCAGGGAACGGTGACGTCGACGGCCTCCTCCACGAGGATCCGCGCCTCGTCCTCCGCCTCCAGCACCCCCTGACGCTCCACGAGCGCCTTGCTCACGGCTCCGCGCGCCTGCCCGACGCGCATGCCGGCCTCCTTGCGAGCCTGGGGCGGCAGAGCGCCGATCTCACGGTTCGCGAGGGCGAGCGGCGAGCGCTCACCGGTATGGGCGATCCGCACCTCCTTGAGCTCCTCGAGGCTGCTCGCGCCGGCGATGGCCGCGAGCGCGGACTCGCGCATCGCGTCGACCTCGTCGGCACGCAGCGGCGTGACCTCGACGGGGTCGTAATCGGTGTTCGGGCCCGACATGTCTGCCTTTCAGGAAGAGGCGGCGTGACTGGGGTGCACCGCCAGTCTAGGAAGTGCCCACAGCGCCGGGCGAACGGGTTTGGCCAGGTGGAAGGGTTCTCAGTCGACCCGCCGGTCGTCGGCGGGCCACAGCACGGTGATCCGGGCGCCCCCAGTCGGGGCGTCGCTGATCTCGACAGAGCCGCCGTGGGCCTTCACCAGGCCGTGGACGATGTACATGCCGAGCCCCGACCCACCCCTGGTGCCGTGCTTCCAGAACTTCGTGAACACCCGGCTGCGGATCCCCGGACTGATGCCCTCGCCCTCGTCGTCCACGTGCATCCGCACACCCGGGAAGACGTCGTCCGGTCCGAGTGGCTCCAGCGTGATCGTCACGATTCCCTCGCCGTGCCGCACGGCGTTCTCGACCAGGTTCGTCACGACCTGGACGAACTTGTCCGGGTCGGCGAAGACCCGCGGCAGTTCCGGTGCGGCGTCGAGCACGATGGTGCGACCTGTCCCGGCTCGCACCGAGGTGAGCACCCGGTCGACGGCTTCGGTGAAGTCCAGGGGACGCGGGTAGAGCGAAAGCCTGCCCGTGTCGATCCGCGCCACGTCGAGAAGCTCGACGATGAGCCTGCTCAGGCGGTCTGCATCGGAGTTGACCGTGCTGAGCATGAGCTTCTTCTGGTCGTCGTTGAGGCGGTCCCAACGGGTCAGCAGGGTCGCCACGAAGCCCTTCACCCCCGTCAGCGGGGACCGGAGCTCGTGGGCGACCGTCGCGACGAGGTCGGAGCGCTCGCGGTCGAGGCGCTCGCGCGCCCGTGACGTGCGAAGACAGATCACGATGCCGGAGACCGGACCCTGCTTGCCCTCGCGGTGGAGACGGACGGTGAGAAGAAGCTCGGTGCCGTCGGCCAGGAACCAGGACTGCTCGGGGATCCCGGACCGAAGCCGAGGTCCGCCGTAGAGGTCGAGGGTGGAGTACCAGTCGTTGCCCGCCTGGTCCTGAAGCGAGACCACGTCGGCGAGGTTCTTCCCGACGCTGTCGGCCACGCGCAGCATCGAGCGGGCGGCCGCGTTCATCGCGGTGACCTGCCCGGTCTCGTCGGCGAAGACCACGCCGTCAGGGAGTGCGTCGAGACTGATGTGATCGACGCGTTCTGTGTGGTGCGACACGGAGACAGGCTAGACCGTAGAACCGCCAGTTGCGACCGACGACTCCCCAGGGTCACTACGCTGGGCGCGAGCGGAGGCGTAGAGGCACACGGCGGCGGCGGTGGCCAGGTTGAGGCTCTCCGCCCGGCCGTGTATCGGTATGCGGACCCTGCGGTCCGCCAGGTCGGCCAGGTCGTCGGGCAGCCCCCAGGCTTCGTTCCCGAAGAGCCAGGCGGTCGGACGCGCCAGGAACCCCTCGTCGATGGCGTCGTCGAGGTCGGTCTCGCCGGCGCCGTCGGCGGCGAGAACCTGGAACCCTCGGCGCCGCAGCAGGCCGACGACGGCGGCAGTGTCCGGCTCGATCGCGAGCCCGAGATGGAAGACACTCCCCGCGCTCGCGCGCACGGCCTTGCCGTTGTACGGGTCAACGGACCGTCCGGTGAGCACGACGGCTGTTGCCCCGGCGGCGTCTGCACAGCGGATGACCGTGCCGGCGTTCCCGGGGTCGCGGACGTCGGCACAGACAGCGACGATCCCCCGCTGGTCGGAAGGCATCGGGAGTACGTCGGGCAGCGGACGGTCGAGCGTCCGGCAGACGGCGACCACGCCCTGGGGATGGACCGTCTCGGTGAGCGACGCCAGCGCCGCGTCGTCGACGGGCCGCCAGGGGATGTCCTGGGCCGCAGCGAGGTCGCGGAGTCTCGGTTCCGAATCTCCTGCCTCGGGGACGGCGAAGACCTCGACCACGCAGTCCGGGATCCGCAACGCCTCACGGACCGCCTGCGGGCCTTCCGCGAGGAAGAGCCCGGAGCGCGCCCGAGAAGCACGTCTGGCGAGCCTCCGAGCCGCCTTCACCCGTCTGCTCTTCACCGAGAGCAGCGGGGGGTCGGCAGGGAGACTCGCCATCGACGTTGCTGCGGATGCCCGTCCTGAGGCTTCCCTGAGGGATGCCCTCAGGCCGTCAGGCGGACGCCTTCGCGGTCTCGTCGGCCTTGGCCGCGTTGACGTCGGCCGGCATGTTGGCCTTCGCGACCTCCACCAGCGAGGTGAAGGTGGCTGCGTCGTTCACGGCGAGGTCGGCGAGGATCTTGCGGTCGACCTCGACACCGGCGGCCTTGAGGCCCTGGATGAACCGGTTGTAGGTCATGCCGTTGGCGCGGGCGGCGGCGTTGATGCGCTGGATCCAGAGCTTGCGGAACTCGCCCTTCTTCGCGCGACGGTCACGGTAGCTGTAGACCAGCGAGTGGGTGACCTGCTCCTTGGCCTTGCGGTAGAGCCGCGAGCGCTGACCGCGGTAGCCGGACGCGCGCTCGAGGGTTACCCGGCGCTTCTTCTGGGCGTTGACTGCCCGCTTGACGCGTGCCACTTCTTACTCCTTGATGCTTGCTTCGTCGTGGGCTCGAGGGACCGTGAGGTCACTTGCCGAGCAGCTTCCTGACCTTCTTGGTGTCCGCCTTCGAGACGTCCTCGGTGCCGGCGAGGCGGCGAGTGAGGGTCGACGGCTTGTGCTCGAGCAGGTGGCGGCGGCCGGCCTTCTGCCGGCGCAGCTTGCCCGAGCCGGTGGTCTTGAAGCGCTTGCTCGCACCGGAGTGCGACTTCATCTTCGGCATTGGTTGTCCTTCTCGGTCGGGCCCGTCCGGGTAGGACGGGCCGTTGTCACATGTCGGGGTCGAGGTTCTCGGAGCGCCTGCGCGGCTTCTTGGGCGCCGTGCCCGCAGTCGCCCCCGCGGAGCGCTCGGCGTGCTCCGCTGCACGCTCTGCCTCCCGCTCGGCCGCCCGGGAGGCCTTCTCGGCCTTGACCTCCGCCTTGGCCTCGGACTTCTTCTTGTGAGGTCCGAGCACCATGATCATGTTGCGGCCGTCCTGCTTCGGAGCCGACTCGACGAAGCCGAGCTCGCTCACGTCCTCGGCGAGCCGCTGGAGCAGGCGGAAGCCGAGCTCCGGGCGGTGCTGCTCACGACCGCGGAACATGATCGTGATCTTCACCTTGTCGCCCTGCCGGAGGAAGCGCACGACGTGACCCTTCTTGGTCTCGTAGTCGTGTGCGTCGATCTTCGGCCGGAGCTTCATCTCCTTGATGACCACGTTGGTCTGGTTCCGACGAGCCTCACGCGCCTTCTGCGCGTTCTCGTACTTGAACTTGCCGTAGTCCATGAGCTTGCAGACGGGCGGACGCGCGGTCGGGGCGACCTCGACGAGGTCGAGGTCGGCCTCCTGCGCGAGACGCAGGGCGTCGTCGATGCGGACGATCCCGACGGTCTCGCCGTTCGGGCCGACGAGCCGGACCTCGGGCACCCGGATCCGGTCGTTGATGCGCAGCTCTGTGCTGATGGGTCCTCCTGGGGGTGTTCTTCCGTGGCTGACGTGCTGGGTGGCGACCCCCGCGCATGCCCGGCTTCGAGAGCCGGACACGAAAAAAGGCCTCCGCTCGACACACAAGCGGAAGCCAGCCCTCTGCACGTCCCCGGAGGCACACGGTGAGGTTCACCGTGACACCGGAGGCGGTGCCTGCGAGCGGTCCGACAACCGCGGACGTCGTCCGTGCTGCCGTGCCTCTCGCGACCGGACCCGACGACTTGTCCGTCGATGCGGGTGGGAGAGTGTTCTCCGCTTGTCAGATCTCTGCCTGATCAACCATCTGCACGCTCCGGATGTTCCCTCCGGAGCACACAGGCAGCCGATCACAGAGATCGGTCCCGGGAATGGTAGCAAGAGACGCCCGCCGCACGCACATCGGTGCGGCCGTGACAACCTTGCCGCATGACCGACCCCCAGTTGGAGACCGTTGGTGACACGCCGGCCGGCGCCGGACCCTCGGCGCGGGACATCGCCGACGTCCCCGCACTCGAGATCGTCTCGACCGCCGCCCTGCACCTGATGAGCTCGGCCGCCGTCAACCTCGGCCTCGCCGAGGACCTTCCCGACCACGTCGACCTCGACGAGGCCAGAACTCTCATCGAGGCGCTTGCCGGACTGGTCACGGCGGCGGCTCCTAGGCTCGGTCACCACCACGCGGCCCCTCTCCGTGACGGGCTTCGCAGCCTCCAGCTCGCATTCCGGGAGGCTTCCGACATCCAGGACGCACCGGGCGAGGGCCCGGGCGAGAGGCTCACCGGGCCGGTTCGTCCGCAGCGGACTCGTTGACCTTCGCCCACGCCCACCGGTCGCCGGCCCCCACCAGCCGGTAGCCCTCCGCCAGCGACCGGAGATCCTCCCCCTCGACCACGAGCAGCGCCGGCCCGGCCACGTCGACGAGCAGGGCATCGGCCTCGTCATGGACTGCCGCCTGGGCGGCCTGACGCGCCGTCACGGGGACGGGCCGCGCTCCGGGGTCCCACCTGCTCAGTGGCTCGTCACCGGTGAACGCGAGGAGGGCCATCCGGCCGTCCCTGCCCCGCATGAGCACCGTGGCCATGTCGGAGGTCTTGTCGTGCGCGAGCCCCAGGTCGTCGTACTCGACCTCCCCTAGCACCGCGACGACCGGCACCAGGAGCCTGCTGTCCTGCAGCACTGCCAGCGTGTGGTGATGGAGACCGTCGGGATCGTCGGCGTACGCCGCCATCGCACCGGCCACCTGCGGTGACACGGCTCCGTCGTCCCCGCTGAAGCCGGGGTCAGGGATCGTACGCACCCGGACAGTGTGCCAAGGTCCGACGGCTCGGACGCCCACGGGTGTGTCAGGCTGGTCGGGTGGGATCGATCGACACCGTCACATGGCAGGCACTGACCGCGATCTTGACGCTCGCCGGCCTGCTCGGCACGGTCCTGTTCTGGCGCTTCAGGGGGCCGGTGGCGGGTCTGCGGATGCTGGCGGTCGCCCTTCTGCCGACCGCGGCCTACCTCACCGGGACCCTCCGCCTGATCTGGGAGGTCGGCGACGCCGTCGTCTCCTGGGCTCTTCGCTTCACGTTCAGCCCCGCAGTCTGGCTCGGCCTACTGCTCGCGGTCGTCTCCGTAGCGCTCCTCGTCGTCACCGGCCGGCTGCGACACAGGAGCAGCGCCGGCTCGAGCGCTGCCGACGGCAAGCCGCTTCCCGGCTCCCGTTCGAGCGCCCCGGCGAAGCCGCCGAAGGCGTCGGGCACCTCCTCCGCCGCCGACGACGACATGGCCGACATCGAGGCGATCCTCAAGAAGCACGGCATCACGTGACCCGCGCCGCGGTCGAGGACGACACCAGGCGTGAGCCCTGGCGGCGGCGGGTGGCAGAGGTCGCCGAGGTGGTCGTCCGGCGGACGCTGGCGAAACAGCCCACGCTCGGCGGCGGCCGCCTCGTGTGCGTGGACGGTCCGGCCGGCTCCGGGAAGTCCACGCTCGGCCAGGCGATCCGCGACGCCGCGGCCACGGTCGGCAGCGCCGGGCTGGTCCACCTCGACGACCTGCTCGACGGTTGGGCCGGCCTGGACCAGGTGAGCGCGACATTGGAACTTGCGGTGCTGGCGCCGCTCGACGAGGGGAGGGCGGGTCGGTACCGCCGCTTCGACTGGCACCTGGAGCGGTTCGCCGAAGAGCGGGTCGTGGAGCCGGTCGACCTGCTGGTGGTGGAGGGAGTCGGCTCCGGCGCGTCGTCGTACGCCTCCTGGATCACGACGTTGGTCTGGGTGGAGGCGCCCGCTGACCTCCGCCTGGCCCGTGGTCTGGCGCGCGACGGCGAGGAGCTGCAGCAGCAGTGGACCCGGTGGATGGCCGACGAGGCCGCCCTCTTCGCCCGAGAGCGCACCAGGGAACGCGCCGACGTGCTGGTCGACGGCAGCGGTAGCCCGAGGTAGGTCGCCATCCGGGGCAGACCCGCCCGGGGACGAGGTCCCTGGCCCGGCCCGCCCGACGCCGCCGCGGCGGCCTCGATGGCCAGGATGTTCCACGACCGGTTGGCGGCTGCGCCCCAGGGGGATTCCGCCTCAACGGCGGGTGCCCGCGCCCGCCCCGCCACCGGAGAAGACGAGGACCACGCCGAGGACGAAGCCGAAGTCGTACCAGTTCCCGTCGTTCTTCACCTCGTAGATGTTCACGGTGTCGGTGAACAGGGAGATGACGAACGTGATCGGCAGGATCAGGCCCTGCCACAGCCCCAGCCAGAACCCCGCCGACTCGCCCGCGCCCCCGGACTGCGGGTTCGGACCCGCCGCACAGGCCGCGAGGACGAGCACCCCCACGACGACGAGGCCCGACAGCAGCCAGCTCTTCCTCATCTCTTCGACCTCCCCCGTGATGTGGCGGGCCCCGTCCTCTTGCCGGAGCCTGATGTGGTCGTCCCCGCCCCCTCGACGCGGCGCTTGATGCCGAGGAGCATCGCCCGCTGCATCGCCTGGTCCGCGAAGCCGAGGCCCGCTGCCAGCCACCGGGTGGGTCGGCGGTCCGGGTTCAGCTTGACGCGGGTGCGCACGAGGATCCGGGTTCCCGCCGGCACCGGCCGGAGCGCGAAGGCCCAGCTGCAGTCGATGTAGAACCGGGGCGGCGCAGCGTCGGCGTCCACCTCACGACCGGCGAGAGTGCGGGAGCTGAAGAGGACCAGTGCACGCGACGGATCGCAGATCCGGACGGTCCAGGCACCGTGAGCCTCGTCGCAGCCGGGGCCGTCGAGAAGCACCTGGCCCACCTCGATGTGCTGCTCATCGGGCAGCAGGCGCTCGGCGCTCGACCTCCGGCCACGCCGTCCCTCGGCGTCTCGCCACCAGGGCATGTCGGCGTACCAGCCGCCGCGTCCGTAGCCGGCCTGCGCAAGCCATGGCCAGACCTCGGACACCGGAGCCTCGACGGTCACCGCCCTGGTGGCCTGCCACGACACCCACGGCAGCAGGGCGTCGCCCGCGAGACGGATACGAGCCTCCTCCACCGTCGCGCCGGAGCTGCGCAGCCGCGGGTCGATGAGGCCGACGAGAGCGTTTGCGGAGTACTCACCGACGACGAGCGCGGCCCTGGACACGCTTCGGAGGTTCTCGAGCCACATGTTTCCACGGTGGCCGGCTCGCTGCGCGCTGCGACAGGGCCCTAGGTCACTCCGGGGATGACCCTCGTGGGGCTATCCGCTCGGTGTAGTCGGTGAACCTGCTCGTCACCACGAACCCGGCACGTTCGTAGATCCCCAGGGCCCCGGTGGGGTTGGCCGAGTCGACGTCGAGAGAGGCCTCGTCGAAACCGGCGGCGCGGTACTCCTGGAGAGCATGGGCGAGCAGGATTCCTCCCAGCCCGCGACCTCGGTGCTCCCGGCGGGTGCCGAGCTTGCCGACGTAGGCCTCGCGTCGACCGGTCACCTGCTGCGACGCGTCGAACTCGCTGCTCTGGATGTAGGCCGCGACCTCGCTCGGCCGATCAGGGGCCACCACGACGAAGCTGAGCTCCGGCCGGAAGCTCCGGCTGCCGGTGACCCACTGCCTCCACATCGAGTCCGACCAGGGGGTGAAGTTCGGGTGGTCCACGAAAGCAGCGTTGTGTGCGGCGAGCATGGGGGCGGCCAACGAGTCGTCGTACCGCCGCAGCTCGAGCCCGTCGGGCAACATCTCGGGGGTGGGGACCGGACCCGACAGGTCGGCCCGCATGGTGAAGCTCCAGCGCTCGGGCACCAGCCCGATCTCCTTGAGGAGGTCGGCCTGCTCGGCGTTGTCGGAGATGCCCCTGAGCGTCAGGAGCGCGGGAAGCCCCGGATGGCACTCCTGATGAGCCTCGAGCGCCCGCGCGTGCATGACCGTCGCCAGCGTCGTCCCGATCCCCTGTCCGCGCAGGTCCGGACGCACTCCCCCGTCCAGGTGGATCTTGTGGACCTCGCTCGCCCCCGACCGCGCGTAGACGGTGAAGTACCCGACCAGCTCGCCGCCCCCGAAGGCCCCGACGATGTCCTTGCCGGGGTCGAGATCCGGGTTGGCCATCTCCTCGGCCAAGTCCGCCTCGTTGTAGTGCTCGCCGGTGCGGTCGACCTCCTCGATCGCCGCGAGCAGGCGGTTCCAAGCGGGGATGTCGGCCGTCTCCAGGGCACGGAGTGTCATGTCCACGCGACGACCGTAGGCGGACGGCGGCGCGGTCGCATCCCGATTCGGGGCCGGTCAGCCCTGCGGCGGCACGTAGCCCGTGGGGTCGTCGCCGAGGTCGACGATCGCCGCCACGGGCCCCCCGCCGTCGGGTCCCTGGTGGGCGGCGGAGACCGAGACGAAGACGGCCGGGTCCCCCGTGACCGCAGCGGTGACACCTCCGACGCAGGCCTTGATCTGCCGGTGCCAGTGCACGTCGGAGTCGTCGAGCATGGCGTTGCGCCTGCCGTGGACCATGCCGTCCTGGCTGGCCTCGCACTTCAGGAACACGTTCACGAGCCGGCCCTGCAGGTCGCGGTGGTGTGGCCGTTCCGGCAGGTCGAGCCCTGCGTCTTCGATCGCCTTCCAGATCCCGTCCTGGTCCAGCGCGTCCTGCATGACCGCATGCCCGATCCGGTAGCGACCGCCGACACCACGGGCGTTGCCGACCACGACGACCTGGGCCTGGTTCAGCTCCACGCCGCTGGAGCACGAGGCCACGCTGGAGTAGAGCGAGCGGTCGTGCATCACCTGCTCGTCGGTGGGCATGTCGATCTCGCCCAGCGCGACGGCGATGCCGAGAGCCGTGCACCCGTTGGAGAGGTCCATGGACTCGTGGGTGTGCTCGGTCCAGACCGTCTTCCCGCGACTCTTGGCGTCGCGGATGGTGTGGATGGTGAGCAGCGGGGTCTTGGTCTGGACGTAGTGGACGTCCGCGGTGTCCGTGATCCCGGCGCGCTCCATCGCCACTCTCACTGCGTCGGCGACCTTCCGGATCATCTCGACCCGGCCGATGTCCTCGGGCAGCAGGTGCTCGCTCATGGCGAAGCCGACGGTCAGCCGGAGCTCGTCGCTCGCAGGCGCCTGGTCTGAGGGGACCGTGGCGAAGATCGTGGCGTGGGGGCTGATCACGCCGTCAGTGCCGCCCGACCACACGATCGGGACCTGCTTGACCTCCTCGAGGCTTCGGCTGCCCTTCTCCACCAGAACCTCGCGGAAGGCCCGGTCGGCGATGATCCTCGTGTAGTCGTTGACGCCGCCGTTGCCTTCCGTCTTGCCGATCACGGCGATGACGCGGTCGGGATCGATCACCTTCTCGTCGATGAGGTCGGCCAGGCCGCTGGCGTCGGACACGTTCAGGAGCGGGACCTTGCGGACCTCGATGGGGTCTGGCATGGGTGGCAACCTTTCTGCTCGTTCGTGCTCGTGAGTTCCTCGGGTCGGTTCAGCTGCCGGTGCCCGTACTGGTGAGCCGGTCGGCTCCCGGGCCGGCGCCCTCCGGAACCACGACCGTGCCGGTCGACCCGGAGACGGCCGGCGCGATCTGGCCCAGCGAGGTGATGACGGCGTAGGCACCGCCCTTCTCGACGAAGCGACAGGCCGCGTCGACCTTGGGGCCCATGGAGCCGCTCGCGAAGTGGCCCGCGCCCGCCAGCGAACGGAGCCCCGCGACGGAGATGCGCTCGATAGGTGTCGCCTCAGGAGTGCCGTGATACAGGTCCGCGTGGGGTACGTCGGTGGCGATGACGAGCACGTCGGCACCGACCGCCCTGCCCAGGAGCGACGCGCCGAGATCCTTGTCGATCACAGCCTCGACGCCTTCGAGCCGACCGTCCTCGTCGTGTCGCACCACCGGGATGCCGCCACCCCCGTTGGCGACCACCACGAAGCCCGCGGCGATCAGGGCGGTGATGGCAGGAGCGTCGATGATCTCGAGCGGCTCGGGAGATGCGACGACACGCCGCCAGCCCCGAGCGCCGCGGTCCTCCCAGGTCTCTCCGTGCTCGATGAGCAGCGCTGCCTCGGCCTCCGGCAGGTACCGGCCGATCGGTTTGGTCGGATGGCTGAAGCCCGGGTCGGCGGAGTCGACGAGAGTCCGCGTGACGACCGTCGCGGCGCGCTGCGTCGAGCCGCGGGTGGCCAGGGCCGACTCGAGGGCGTTCATCAGGATGAAGCCGAGCGTTCCCTGGGTCTGGGCCCCGCACCAGTCGAGGGGGACGGGCGGCACGACGGCGGCCGCGAGCTCGTTCTTGACCAGGATGTTGCCGACCTGTGGTCCGTTGCCGTGGGTGATGACCACCTCGACGTCCTGGCACACCAGCTCGGCCACCTCCGTCATGGCAGCACGAGCCGCGGCTATCTGGTCGTCGGGGTGGGCCCGTCCGTCCGGGGACGTCATGGCGTTGCCGCCCAGGGCGAGCAGGACCCTCACAGCCAGTCCACCTCCGACGCCGCGGCACCGCCGGCGAGACGGACGTATCCGGGCCCACGGTCGAAGAAAGGCTGCTCCGGTCGGGCGGCGCGGAGCTCCTCGCGGAGCCGGTCGCTCGCGTCCACGTCGACGACCGGGTCGTCCGACGTACCGGTGACCACCGTGCCGTAGTCGGCCCGGGCGCGCTCCACGGACACCTTGCCCCACAGGACGTCGCGTGCCACCTCGTCGTAGGGCCGTTCGAGCGGGTCCCCCCAGCCTCCGCCGCCGGTGGTGCGGATCCTGATGACCTCGCCGGCCCGGACCGGCTCGGCGTCCGCGAGAGCATCCACCTCCCGCTCGTTCGGGCCACCCGGGTCGATGACGACCGAGAACGGGCGCCCCGCCTTCCCGCCTTTCACACCCCAGCAGGAGAGGATCGACCGGTCCGCGATCGACATGAAGTGCGCGTCCCGCAGCATCCGGATGTGCTTGTCGTAGCCCAGCCCTCCACGATGGCGGCCCGGGCCACCACTGTCCACGGCCAGCCCCAGCCGCTCAACGACGAACGGGAAGCGCGACTCGGAGAACTCGGTCGGCAGGTTGCGGGAGTCGGGCACCACGTGGATGGTGTCCTCGCCGTCGGCGTAGTAGCGGCCTCCGGAGCCCCCGCCGAGCACCTCGCGCATGAGGTACGGCGCACCGTCCCGGCCCCGGCCGTACACGCCGGTGTAGCGGATGGTCTCCTGGTCCGCCGGCATGCGCCCGTCCACGGCCTTGGCCACCACCCCCGCGAGGACCCCGAGCAGGCGCAGGATGACGAACGTGCGGGCGTTCGTGGGGGCCGGGAACTCCGGCGTCAGCAGGGTGCCCTTCGGCGGGAAGCGCATCTCGATCAACGGCACGACGCCCTCGTTGACGTCCAGCTCGGCCATCCGCTCCGGGGTGTCGGCGAGGTTGCGCAGGATGGGGGCAAGCCACTTCTTCAGGAAGTTGCCATCCGCGTAGTCGCCGCAGTGGTTGATCGGCCCCTTGGCCTGGGGCCCGGTGCCGTCGAAGTCGACGACGAGTCTCTCCCCGCCCGGGTCGTCGGGTCCGGTCCGGGTCAGCGTGATCCGCTGCGTGTGCAGGCGCGGCTGGTCGACTCCGTCGTGCTCGGCGTAGTCCTCCCAGGTGTAGCTGCCCTCGGGGATCTTCGAGAGGATCTCGCGACGGAACGTGGCGGTGGTCTTGTCGAGCACGGCGTCGAAGCAGGCCTCGACCGTCTCCTTGCCGTAGCGGGCGAACAGCTCTCCCATCCGCCGGGCGCCCATGAGGCATGCGGAGCACTCCGCGTCGAGGTCGGCCGCAAGGGAGTCGGGCATGCGCGAGTTGCGGGTCATGATCTTCAGTGCCTGCTCGCAGGGCACCCCCTCGTCCCAGAGCTTGATGGGCGGCACCATCAAGCCCTCCTCGAACACGCTCGTCGCGTGGCTGGGCATGGACCCCGGAACCGCTCCCCCGATGTCGTCGTGGTGGCCGAACGCCTGGACGAAGGCCACGACCTCCGGCCCGTCGCCGCTGTCGTGGAAGACCGGGGCGGTCACGCACAGGTCGGGGAGGTGGCCGATGCCACCTTCGGAGAGGTAGACGTCGTTGTGGAAGAAGACGTCGCCAGGCCTCATCGTGCCGATCGGGTAGTCGCGGACCACGGGATGCACGAGCGCAGAGTAGGACCGGCCGGTGAGCTTGCGGAGGTGCCGGTCGTGGATGCCGGCGCGGTAGTCGTGGGCGTCCCGGATCATGGGCGACCGGCTGGTCCGACCGATCGCGGTCTCGACCTCCTTCTCGACCGAGGCCAGGTAGCCCTCGACGATCTCGACGAGCACCGGGTCGGGCGCCAGCTGGTCGCTCAACCGGTAGGGAGGGGTCCGGTCGTCCTCGTGCGCGGCAGGTGGAGTGCCGAGATGGGTCATGTCTCGCTCCGAGCGATCTGAAGGTTGCCGAACCGGTCGACTCGCGCGGTGAACCCCGGGTGCAGGGGGAGGGTGGAACCGAACTCCTCCAGCACCGCGGGCCCCTCGACAAGGTCACCGGCGCCGAGGCGGTCCCGGTCGTAGACCGGCGTCTCCAGCCATTCGTCGAAGAAGACCCGGCGGGACCCCGTGCGGGCGTCCCCGGAGCCCGTCCCGGGGGCAACCTCCTGGATCTCGGGCTTCCTGATCGGGCCGATGCCCGTGACCCGGAGGTTCACCCACTCCACCTCCTGCCGTGGGTCGTCCCGGAAGTCGTAGCCGTAGAGCGCCAGGTGCTCCGCGTGGAACCTCGCGGCCACCTCCTCGGACGTCTTGCGGCTGATCTCGCCGCCGGGGACCTCGACCCGCACCTCGTAGGCCTGCCCGAAGTAGCGGACGTCGGCGGTGCGCGCGAAGACCCGTTCCTGGGGCGGGAACCCCTCTCGGCTGAGCGCTTGGTCCGCCCGCTCCGCGAGCGTGTGGTACGTGGCCCCGATCGCGGCGGGGTCGAGTGCGGAGTGGCGGGTGACGGAGGTCTGCACGTAGTCGTTGCGTACGTCGACGGTCAGCAGGCCGTACGCGGAGAGGTTGCCCGGGTTCGTGGGCACCAGGACGCCCTCGAGACCGAGGATGTCGACGAGCCTGCACGCCAGCAGGGATCCGGACCCGCCGAACGTGACCATCGTGAAGTCCCGGACGTCGAGGCCGCGGTTCACGGTGATCTGACGCAGCGCGTTCGCCTGGTTCCAGGCGGAGATCTCGAGGACCCCGGTAGCGCAGGCCTCCAGCGACAGCCCGAGCTCGTCGGCGAGCTTCGCCATCCCCGCGGTCGCGGACTGCGGGTCGAGGGGAACCTCGCCGCCGAGCAGGTGAGCCGGGATCCTGCCGAGCAGCAGGTGCGCGTCGGTGATGGTGGGCTCCGTGCCCCCGGTCCGGTAGCAGATCGGGCCGGGGTCGGCGCCTGCGGACCGCGGGCCCACCTTCAGCGTGCCTTCCGGGGAGACCCAGGCGATGGATCCCCCGCCCGCGCCGACCGTGACCACGTCGATCATCGGGATCTTGCTCGGAAAGGCGCCGACGTGCCCCTCGGTGGTGAGGGTCGGCCTCCCGTCGACCACGACGGTGACGTCGGTCGACGTACCGCCGCCGTCCAGGGTCACCACCTGCGGAAACCCGGCCCGTTGCGCCACGACGGCCGCGCCGAGAGCTCCCGCTGCCGGACCGGAGAGGACCGTGGTGATCGGCTGGTGGACCACCTCCTCGGCGGAGAGCACCCCGCCGTTCGACTTCATCACGTAGAACGGGACCGCGCGCGAGGTCGCGTCTCCGGAGCGCATGAACTCGCTCAGGTGGCCGGTGATGTTCTCGACGTAGCGGCGGATGCCCGGCTTGACGGCAGCGTCGACCAGGGTGGTGACGCTTCTTTCGTACTCGCGGTACTCCCGCAGCACCTCGCTCGAGATCGAGACTGTCGCGTTCGGGTGCTCGCGCAGGAGGATGTCCCGCATGGCGCGCTCGTGCTCGTCGTTCGCGTAGGAGTGCAGGAAGCAGACACCGAGAGAGTCGATTCCCCGGTCCCGGAACCAGCGGGCCACGCCCACCGCCCCCGCCTCGTCGAAGGGCCGGATCTCGGAGCCGTCCACGGCGAGCCGGCCGCCCACGGTGCGGACGCGGTGCGCAGGGACGATCCTGTCCGGTTTCACCCAGAAGTAGGAGTTCCCGTAGCCGTCCGGCACCGACTGGCGCGCGATCTCGAGCAGGAACTCGTAGCCCTCGGTCGTGACGAAGCCGAGGTTCTCGACCTTCCCCTCGAGGAGCTGGTTCGTCGCCACGGTGGTGCCGTGGCTCACCGCGCTGATCGAGTCCCCGCCGAGGCCGAGCTCGTCGAGCACCTTGTGGACGCCTGCCATGAACCCGCGCGCGGGGTCGTCCGGGGTCGACGGCGTCTTGGTGGTCGCCATCTCCCCCGACTGCTCGTCGACGGCGACCACGTCCGTGAACGTGCCGCCGGTGTCGATCCCGATCCGGATCCTGCGGTCGCTCATGCGGGCCGCCGGGCGAGGTCGGGCCGCCGCTCACCTGAGCGGTTGAGCAGCTCGAAGGCGTGGGCGATCTCGAGGAGCCGGCGCTCCTGGTTCGGCGCGGCCACCAGCTGCACGCCGACCGGCCAGCCCTCGCGGGTGAAGCCCGCAGGGACGGAGATCGCCGGGCAGCCGGTGACAGTGACGAAGTACGCCGACCGCATCCAGTCCAGGTAGGTCGCCTGGGGCTCCCCGTTGATGGTGGAGGGGTATTCCTCATCCGCGCTGAACGGCGGCACCTGGCTCACGGGCATCAGCAGGACGTCGTAGACCTCGAAGAACACCCGGATCCGCTCGGCGAGCCGGGTACGGAGCTCGTAGGCTCGCGCCAGGTCGGCACCGCTGAGCTCGGCTCCCGCGCGGATGTTGTCGGCGAGCGATTGCTTGAACGCCTCCGGCCGCTTCTCGAGCAGTGCGCCGAACCGGTGCTGGAA
>DASVBF010000404.1:0-16871 GCA_036375975.1 Nocardioidaceae bacterium
CCGGGCCGGGGAAGATCCGGAGGCCGTCGCCCTCGGCGCGCTCCGGGCCGCAGGAGAAGCAGTGGGGGAACGGGTGGGACCGCAGGCCCGGGTAGTCCGCCATCGCCTCGGCCGCCCGGCCCGGGCTGACCTCCTCGACCGGCTGCAGCTCCTCGTCGGTGCACCTGGCCTCCGCGACGAGGGTCTCGTCTCGGAGGAGCCGGGTCGTGCTGCGCTCCTCGACGTGGTCCACCGCCAGGTCGGTGTCGAGCGGCGGCGGCCTGCGCAGCGTCACCTCGACCACCGGACAATCCGGCCGTCGGCGCGGGTGGTTGGCCAGGCGCTCGGCGAGCAACCCGGCGGTGTAGCCACCGTTGCCCGAGCTGTTCGGGCCACGGAAGCGGGTAGGGACAAGCAGGGGACTGTCAGTCTCCGGCATCGTGCATCAGCTCTTCATCCGCTCCAGTCGGGCCAGCGCCTCCCGGCGCTCCTCGGCGTGGTCCACCAGCGGGGGCGGGTAGCCCTCCGGGACCCCGCCGGGCCGCGTCGAGGGTTCATGAATGTACGCCTTGTCCACATCCGCGAGCTCCGCGACCCACCGTCGGACGTAGTCGCCGGCGGGGTCGAACTTCTGCCCCTGCGACGTCGGGTTGAACACCCGGAAGTACGGCGCCGCGTCCGTGCCGCAGCCGGCCACCCACTGCCACCCGTGCTGGTTCGAGGCGAGGTCGCCGTCCACCAGCCAGTGCATGAAGTGGCGGGCGCCGTGCTGCCACTCGACGTGCAGGTCCTTCACCAGGAAGCTGGCCACGATCATCCGCGCCCGGTTGTGCATCCACCCCGTCGCCCGGAGCTGCCGCATCGCGGCGTCGACGACCGGGAACCCCGTGCGACCTTCCTGCCACGCTGTGAAGTCGCCCCCGGGGTCGTCGTACTCCATCCGGGCGAACTCGGGGCGGAAGTACTCCCGGGCACTGTCCGGCCGCCGCTGGAGCACGTCGGCGTAGAACTCGCGCCAGGCGAGCTCGCTGCGGTACGTCGAGGCCCCCGTGCTGCGCTTCCGGCCGAGGTCGGCCAGCAAGGTGCGGGGGTGGATCTCGCCCCACTTCAGGTGGACCGACATCCGCGAGGTGCCGTCCAGGTCCGGCCGGTCCCGCTGCGCGTCGTACTCGTCGACGTGCTCGAGGAACGCCTCCCACCGCTCGTGGGCAGCAGCCTCACCTGCCGGGGGCAGCGCCAGCCCTTCCGGCAGCGGCGTCTCGGGCAGGCCTTCCGAAGGGGCGTCGAGCCAGCACTGCTCCGGAGCCGGTCGACCCGCGGGGGCGCGCCAGCCGTGGTCCGCCCACGCCTTGGCGAACGGCGTGAAGACCTTGTACCCCTCGCCGCTGCCGTTCACGACCCTGCCCGGCGCGACCGCGTAGGGGGACCCGGTGCGCCGGAGCTCGACCCCGTGGTCGCGCAGCGCCTCCTCGACGGCCGCGTCACGCCGTGAGCCGTACGGGCCGTAGTCCGCCGCCACGTGCACCACCTCGGCGCCGACCTCGGCAGCCGCTCGGGGCACCTCCCGCGCCGGGTCACCGTGGCGTACGACGAGCCGGCCGCCGACCGACTCGTCGAGGGCGGCTAGGGAGGCCGTGAGGTAGGCGCGCCGTGACGGGCCGGCAGGCCCCCAGAGGCGCGGGTCGACCACGAAGAGCAGGAGTACGCCGGCCGAATCGTGGCACGCCTCGAGCAGCGCCGGACTGTCCCCGAGGCGAAGGTCGCGGCGAAACCACATGACCGTCGGGGAGGGCTGGTCGCTCATGGGCCCAACTGTGCCACCGGCAACGGAACCGGATGAGACACAATGACCGCGTGAGCGACCTCATCGACACCACCGAGATGTATCTCCGCACCATCTTCGAGCTCCAGGAGGAGGGCATCGTCCCCCTGCGCGCGCGCATCGCCGAGAGGCTGCACCAGAGCGGACCCACGGTGAGCCAGACCGTGGCGAGGATGGAGCGTGACGGCCTGCTCACCGTCGAGGGTGACCGCCACCTCCAGCTCACGGAGGAGGGTCTGCGGCTCGCCACCCGGGTCATGCGCAAGCACCGCCTCGCGGAGCGGCTGCTCACCGACGTGATCGGCCTGGACTGGGAGCTCGTCCATGCCGAGGCGTGCAGGTGGGAGCACGTCATGTCGGAGACGGTCGAGCGCCGTCTCGTGGAGCTCCTCGGCCATCCCACCGAGTCGCCGTACGGAAACCCGATCCCCGGGCTCGACGAGCTCGGTGAGAGCGGCAACGGCGAGGACTTCATGGACGGCGTCGAGCCCCTGGACCGGGTCGCCACCAGCCCGGACGAGGTCCGTGTGCTGGTGAGGCGGATCAGCGAGCCGATCCAGACGAACGAGTCGCTGATGGCGGCGCTGCACCGGGTCGGCGCGATGCCCGACAAGGTCGTGACGGTCGCCGCCGTCGCCGAAGGCGTGCTGGTCGGAAGCGGCGGCGAGACCGCCGAGATGGATCTCGACTCCGCCGCCCACATGTTCGTCCGCCGCTTGTGAGCCTTTCGTCTCGTAAGTCCCGGGTTCCTGGTTGGATGGAGGCGTGTCGGGGACAGGCAGTCAGGTCGACGTCGTCGGCCTGACGAAGATGTTCGGCAGCCTGAGGGCCGTCGACGACCTGACGTTCTCGGTGAGGCCCGGCGCCGTGACCGGCTTCCTCGGACCGAACGGCTCCGGCAAGACGACGACGCTGCGCTGCATCCTCGGCCTGCTCCGTCCGACGTCGGGCAGCACCACGATCGGCGGGCTGAGGTACCACGACCTGCCGGACCCGGTGGGCACGGTCGGGGCGTCGCTGGAGGCGTCCGGCTTCCACCCGGGGCGCTCGGCGCGCGCACACCTGCAGGTGATGGCGCTCGGCGCGCGGATCGACCCGGCTCGTGTCGACCAGATGCTCGCCCAGGTCGGGCTGACCGAGGTCGGCGACAAGCGTGTCGGCGGCTACAGCCTCGGCATGCGGCAACGGCTCGCCCTCGCAGCGGCACTGCTCGGGGACCCTGGTGTCCTCCTCCTCGACGAGCCGGCCAACGGCCTCGACCCGGCGGGGATCGCGTGGCTGCGAGGCTTCCTGCGTGCCCTCGCCTCGGAGGGCCGGACCGTGCTGATCTCGAGCCACGTGCTCAGCGAGGTCCAGCAGACCGTCGACGAGGTGGTCCTGCTCGCCAGGGGACGTCTTGTCCGTCAGGGCAGGCTCGAAGACCTCGACACCGGGCCGCGTGAGGTGCTGGTGCGCACGCCGGAGCCCGAGAAGCTTCGCGACGCGCTCGCCGCGGCCGCGCTCACCGTGCTCGGGGTCGACGGGTCCGGCCGGCTCCGTGTCACGGGTGGCACGCCCGAGGTCGTGGGACATGTCGCCTTCGAGGCCGGCGTCGAGCTCCACGAGCTCGCGGCGGAGACCAGCCGCCTCGAGAGCGTGTTTCTCGAGCTGACGGAGGGAGACCGCGGGTGACCGCTCTGGTGCGTTCCGAGCTGAGGAAGATCACCTCCACGCGGCTGTGGTGGGCCCTCCTGATCGGGGCCCTGCTGTTCAGCGCGATCCAGTCGGTGGCCAATGCGCTCGTCGCCGGGATGGAGGCCGGCCCCGGCACGCCCGCCATGGCGGGCCTCGGGACGTCCGAGGCGGTCCGCGCGGTCTACCCGTCGGCGATGTTCACCGGCACCTACATCTTCGCCCTCGTCCTCGGCATCACGGGGATGACCGGGGAGTACCGCTACCAGACGGTCACCGCGACCTTCCTCGTGTCGCCGCGACGGAGCCGGGTGGTCGTCGCGAAGCTCCTGGCCCACGCGGCCATGGGTGTCCTGTACGGCCTCGCGGGGCTGGTCGTGGTGCTGGTCGCCGGCGGGGTCACCATGACGATCCGGGGCTACGGCTTCGGGCTCGGCGCGGACCGGCTGTGGGCCACGATGGGACTTGCCGTGCTCGCCGTCGCCATCTGGGCGGTGCTGGGCATCGGAGTCGGCACGCTGATCCGCAACCAGGTGGCGGCAGTCGTCACCGGGGTCGCCATCACGTTCCTGGTCGAGCCGCTGGTCACCTACCTGCTGGCCGCCGCCGACCTCGACTCGCTGGTCAGGTGGCTCCCGTCCAACGCGTCGAGCGCCCTCATGTCACCGGGCAACACCCTGCTGGAGTACCTCGACTGGTGGGTCGGGGGCTTGGTGCTGCTCTGCTACGGCGTCGTGCTGGCCGCGCTCGGAGTGCTGATCTCGGTCCGCCGCGACGTCTCCTGAGCGGACAGGGCCTCCTCGGACCGCCGACTCGAGCGCGCCCAGGACCTCCGCGCAGCCGGCGTCGAGCTTGTGGGTGGCGAGTGCGTCGCCGCGCGTGGCCCCACGGTTCACGATGACGACCGGGATGCCGAGCTTGTGAGCGTGCCGGACGAAGCGGAACCCCGAGAGGACGGCGAGGGACGACCCGACGACCAGCAGGGCCTCGGAGGACTCGAGGGTGTCGTAGCAGCGTTGCACCCGGTCCTTGGGGACGTTTTCGCCGAAGAAGACCACGTCGGGCTTCAGCACCCCGCCGCACTGCTCACACGGCGGTATCCCGAAGCCGTCCGTGGCGTCGAGCTCCACGTCGCCGTCCGGGCGGCTGGCCGCCCAGGCGTGCTCCTCGGCGAAGCCGGGGTTGAGCCGGGACATCCGCTCCTGCAGGGCGGCCCGGCCGGTCCGGTCCCGGCAGGACAGGCAGACCACGTCGGAGATCCGGCCGTGCAGGGCGCACACCGAGCGCGTGCCCGCGCGTTCGTGGAGCCCGTCGACGTTCTGGGTGATGACCAGCGGGGTCCTGCCCATCGCGGAGAGCCTGGCCAGCGCGTGGTGCGAGTGGTTCGGCTCGGCCCCGCGCATGCGCGACCAGCCGAGGTAGGAACGAGCCCAGTAGCGCCGCTGCGCTGGTGGCCCCGAGACGAACTCCTGGTAGGTCATCGGGTTGCGCACCGGCGCTCCGGGGCCGCGATAGTCGGGAATGCCGGAGTCCGTGCTGACGCCGGCGCCGGTGAGCGTGGTGAACCGCCGGGTGGTCAGGAGGTCGAGCGCGGGCTGCACGCGTCCCAGCGTACGGGGACCGAGCGGAGAGGTGGTTCAGACAGGCATCGCGGACAACCCGGGGCGGAGTGGGCGTTTTCGGCCCGTGCAGCACCCCCCGCACGTACCCTCGGGGGCATGCGTGAAGAGTGGGTCCCTGTCTCGGCGGCCGCACTGGTGACCGGAGTGATGGCGCTGGTTCTCGCTCAGATGCTCAACCCCGGGGGAAGCGAGTCCTCCCCCGTCGCTCAGCTGTACGTCGCCGCGGAGTTCCCGGGCCGCTGGCTTGCCATGAGCGTCCTCTACTTCGGTGGCGCGGCCGCGATGGTGCTCGGCATGCCGGCGGTCGTGTCCCTGTTCGCCGAGCGGCGAGGCCGTGGCCTCGGGACGACCGGCATCGTGCTCTTCGTCATCGGCTGCGTCGGCGTCGGCGGTCTCGCTGCGATGATGCTGATGTTCCGCGCGCTGGCGATCGAGGTGCTCGCGACGCCGACATTGAACGCTCAGGAGGTCTTCCTGATCCGGGACGCTCTGAGACAACCCGGGCTCCTGGTGCCACTGTACGTCTGGGTCTACGGCTTCATCGCCGGCGTGCTGCTGATCATGTTGGGGCTCTTCCGGTCCAAGCGGGTGCCGCGCTGGGTCCCCGGGCTGCTGGCCGGGTTCCTCGCGCTGCAGGTCGTCGTGCCGCTGCTCGGTGGCGGCACCGACGCGCGGATCGCCTCGGCAGTCGGGCTGATCCTCCTGGCCGGCGGGTTCACCGGCATCGCGACGAACGCGACCACGCCCCAGAGGAACAGACCGATATCGCCGTCCCTGGTCTGACTCCCGCCTCAGGGCTCCATCAGGGGGACGAAGGAGTACCAGCCCTCCTCGCGCACGGCCGGCTCGCGGGCCGTCCGTCGTACGACGGCCATCCGCCCGCGCACGGGCACCACCATCACCCCACCGACCACCAGCTGGTCGAGCACGTCCTGAGGGAGCCGCGTCGCCTCTGCCGAGACCAGCGCCCTGTCGTAGGGCCCGCTCTCGGGGAGACCCAGCACGTCCTCGCGAGCCTGCTCGATCCGCGTCCACGGCAGGGCGTACGACGCGAGGTTCTCCCGTCCCCACGTCACGAGCTCGGGCACGATCTCCACCCCGACCACCTCGCCCCCGGGGCCGACCAGCTCGCCGAGCAGCGCCGTGGTCCAGCCCGAGCCGCAGCCCACGTCGAGCACGCGCTGACCTGGCTCGACGTCGAGCAGGTCGAGCATCTGCCGGACGGTGCTGGGCTGGCTGTTCGTCTGGCCGTACCCGATCGGGACCGCTGCGTCCTCGCCGGCGAACCCGCGCTGCGGCGACCGGAGGAAGTCCGCCCGGCGGACCCGCGCGAACGCGGCGTCCAGCAGGCGCCGGTCGGTCATGAGTACCGCGCCGCCGCGCGCTCCCGGGCCTTGGCGGCCTCGACCTCCCGGTTCTTGGGCGCCGCGGTCGTGGTGAGCCCGTCGAGGAGGCGCTGGGTCGCCTCGGCGACCTCCCGGACCGCTCGGTCGAACGCGGCCTGGTTCGCCTGCGACGGCCGGGTGCTGCCAGTGACCTTGCGGACGTACTGGACCGCGGCCGCCTGCACCTCCTCGGGAGTGGCAGGCGGGTCGAAGTTGTGCAGGGTACGGATGTTGCGGCACATGGTCCGAGCCTACGACCGTGTGGCGGGACGCACGTTGTCCTCGGGGCCCCCTAGCCGCCAGAGTTGGGCGCCATGAGCCAGGAACGAACCGGTAACCGCCCCTACGACCTCGTCCTCTTCGGTGCCACGGGGTTCACCGGCGGGCTCACCGCCGAGTACCTCGCACGCAGCGCCCCATCCAACTGCCGGTGGGCGCTGGCGGGACGCAGCCGGGAGAAGCTGGAGGCGGTCCGTGAGCGCCTCGCTGCCATCGACCCGGCGCTGGCAGACCTCCCGCTGCTCCAGGCGGACGTGACGGACGCGGCGTCGCTCCAGCACGTCGCCGAGTCGGCGCGTGTGGTGATCACGACGGTCGGTCCCTACATCGAGTACGGCGAGCCGCTGGTGGCGGCCTGCGCAGAGGCCGGGACCGACTACGTCGACCTGACCGGGGAGCCGGAGTTCGTGGACCGGATGTACGTCGGCTACCACGAGCGGGCGAAGGAGACCGGCGCCCGGATCGTGCACGCGTGCGGCCTGGACTCGATCCCACACGACCTGGGTGCGTGGTTCACGGTCCAGCAGCTGCCGCAGGGCGTGCCGGTCAAGGTTCGCGGGATGTTCCGTGCGGGGGGTCGGCTCTCCGGCGGTACGTTCGCGTCCGCGATGACCGCCTTCTCCCGTGGGCGGCAGCTCGCGCAGGCGAGGGCGGCGCGTCGAGAGCTCGAGCCCCGTCCCGCCGGCCGCAAGGTGCGCGTCTCGGCCCGTGCGCCGCACCGCGACGGCGACACGGGCTGGTGGCTCGTCCCGCTGCCCACCATCGACCCACTCGTCGTGAAGAACTCAGCCCTCGCGCTCGACCGCTACGGGCCGGACTTCGAGTACGCCCACTACGCGGCGGTGAAGCGACTGCCCGTCGTGCTCGGCGGCGTCGCCGGGGTAGGGGCGCTCGTCGCGGCCGCTCAGGTGCCTCCACTCCGTCGCTTCCTGATCAACCGCGTCCCCCAGGGCGAGGGTCCGAGCGAGGAGCGGCGGGCCAGGTCGTGGTTCCGGATGCGGTTCGTCGGTGAGGGCGGCGGACGGCGCGTGGTCACCGAGGTCTCTGGCGGCGACCCGGGCTACGGCGAGACGGCCAAGATGCTCGCCGAGTCCGCCCTGTGTCTCGCCTTCGACGACAACCCGCGGGTCGCGGGCAACGTCACGACGGCGACGGCGATGGCGGAGAACCTCGTGGACCGGTTGGTCAAGGCGGGGATCCGGTTCGAGGTGCTAGAGACCACATAGCACGAACGGGTCGGATTCTGGCGAAGCCCTGCGACCCGTGCTTCCCGGTTCATACGGTGAAAACGAGGGGAAAAACCGGCGAATCGGGGGGTTGAGTGATGGGCATGGGCCGCGCACGTCGCGTGTCGTCGATGGGCTCCGCGCTGGCGGTCGTGGCTCTGCCCTTTGTGCTCACGACGGCGTCGACGGTGCCGACCGCCCCCCTGGGCGACTCCGCGGTGCGGGGCGTGCCGGCGACCAGGATGCCCGACAGGGTCGGTGTGACCACGCTCGAGGGGTCCGGCGAGGTCACCCGCGCGTCCGCGCGGAAGAACGACGAGGTCGAGGTCTCCTCTTCCAAGGGCACACGGGTGTGGTCGGTGAGCGCGCTCGCCGCCCACGATCTTCCGCTCGCGGCGAAGCGGGCCTACCAGGGGGCCGCGGCGCTCATGGCCCGGACCGACCCCGGCTGCCGGCTGCCCTGGACCCTGCTCGCCGGTATCGGCCGGGTCGAGTCGGACCACGGACGGTACGGCGGCTCCCGGCTCGGCAGCGACGGGGTGAGCCACCCCCGGATCATCGGAATCCCGCTCGACGGTTCCGGTCCGGTCGCGGCGATCCGCGACACCGACGACGGCAGCCTCGACGGGGACCGGGTCTGGGACCGTGCGGTCGGACCGATGCAGTTCATCCCTGCGACCTGGCGGTCTGCGGCGCGTGACGGCGACGGTGACGGGCGCAGGTCTCCCCACGACCTCGACGACGCGGCGGCAGCGGCAGCGTCGTACCTCTGTGCGGGGTCCGGCAGCCTCCTGGACCACGCGACCCAGGCCGCGGCCATCTACCGCTACAACCAGGACGACTACTACGTCGCGCTGGTGCAGGCCTTCGAGGTCGGCTACCGCACCGGCGTCTTCGACATCCCCGCGCCACCGGTCGAGCAGCAGGCGAAGCCGCGCAGGAAGCGGCACCACCACACGCAGGCGGACACCCGACACAAGCGGCCAGGCCCCAGGTCGACGGCTACCGCATCCAAGCCGGAGCCGACGTCGCCGCCGGCTCCGAAGCCGAAGCCGAAGCCGAAGCCGAGCCCATCTCCGAGCCCGACCCCGAACCCGGAGCCCAAGCCCACCACGGTGACGGCGGCTCTCACGTTCTCGAACGACGTGTACTCCCTCGGCGGGAAGGCGCTCGACCTGGGCATCGTGGGCAAGCTCGCCGCCACGGCCGTCGGCGACTTCGACGAGGACGGCGCCGTCGAGACCAACCAGGGCGAGCTCGACGGCATGGTCGGCCAGCAGGTGACGATGGTCGTCGTCCAGCTCGACAGCGGGAAGCTGGGGATCTACAGCATCAACGGCATCTCGCTCGGCTGAGCGAGGTCAGTAACCGATCACTACCGGCGTCGTTGAACGCAGCAAAGGCAAAGACCTAGGCGCGAGGGCGACGACATGAATCGACTGCCTCCACTCGACGCACGAGTCGGCGGGGCACGGGGGACACGTCGCATCCTGGCACTGCTCGTCGCAGCGCTGCTCCTGACCGGCTGCTCCGCAGCCGACGCGAAAGGATCGGCGGACACCGTAGCGAAGTACGAATCGGCACTCGCGCCGCTCAAGAAGCGCTCCGACGTGTTGGAGAAGAAGTTCGCGAGCGTGCAGGGAGCCCGCTACCGGGGCCCGCGGCAGATGCGTCGTGTCTTGGCGACGATCATCCCGCAGTACGCCGAGCTCCTCGACGAGACCAGGGCGATCGACGTCGAGGGAGCCGAGCTGGAGAAGGCGCAGGCGGCGCTCGTCGCGAGCCTCGAACGGCAGCAGAGCGGGCTGGAGCTCGCGCTGCGTGGTATCGACCGCGAGGACCGCGCGATGTTGAGCCGGGCCGGCCGCCAGCTCGAGAGGGCGCAGGCCCTCGTCGTGAGACACCGACGGCTGCTCGCCGTGGCCCGGCGGCAGGGCAGCTAGGTCGGGTGTCGGGGCCGGGCCGCGCATTCGGCTCCTCATCGGGTACACCAGTCGTGTGGGTGAGATCCGAATCGGCATCTCCGGGTGGAACTACGCCGGGTGGCGCGGCGACTTCTACCCGCCCGGCCTCGTGCACCGCAAGGAGCTGGCGTACGCCGCGGACCGGATGACGTCGATCGAGATCAACGGGTCCTTCTACTCGCTGAAGCGTCCGAGCAGCTACCTCGCCTGGCGGGAGCAGACGCCCGACGACTTCGTGTTCGCCGTGAAGGGCGGTCGCTTCATCACCCACATGAAGAAGCTCGCCGGCGTGGAGAGTGCCCTCGCCAACTTCTTCGCATCCGGTGTGCTCGCGCTCGGCCCCAAGCTCGGGCCGGTGCTCTGGCAGCTGCCCCCGAACCTCGGCTTCGACGCGGAGCGACTGACTGCGTTCTTCGACCAGCTCCCGCGTACGACGGGGGAGGCGGCCGAGCTGGCCAAGCACCACGACGCGAAGGTCCCCGACGACCGGGCACTGACGGTCGCCGAGGACGACCGGCCCATGCGTCATGCGATGGAGGTGCGGCACCAGAGCTTCGCCACGCCGGAGGCGGTGGAGCTGCTCAGCGCCCATGATGTCGCGTTCGTCGTGGCAGACACCGCCGGCAGGTGGCCGCTGGTGGAGGAGACGACCAGCGACCACATGTACGTCCGCCTCCACGGCGACAAGGAGCTGTACACCAGCGGCTACACCCCCGAGGCGCTCGACCGGTGGGCCGAGAAGATGCGGCGGTGGGCGGACGCGGGCAAGGACGTCTACGCGTACTTCGACAACGACGTGAAGGGGTATGCGCCGTACGACGCGATGGCGCTGATCGAGCGGGTCTCCTGAGACGCCCGTAGGGTGCACCCGTGATCCTCCTGCACGGGCCGCTGACGCCGACGTCGGCGGGGCACGACCAGGCCCTCGAGATGGCGCTGGCCCAGGCGATGATGCGCCGGGTCAGCCGAGGCGAGGCCACCGCGATGCTGCGCGTCTACAGGCCGACGGCTCCCGCTGTCGCGTTCGGACGTCGGGACGTGCGGCTCCCGGGCTTCGCCGATGCCGTGGCCGCGGTGCGTGACGCTGGCTTCTCCGCCTGTGTCCGGGCCCAGGGAGGACGTGCCGTCGCCTACACGAACGATGCGCTCGTCGTCGACCACGTGAGCCCCGACCCGGAGTGGCCGTCGGGACTCGAGCGGAGGTTCGAGGAGTTCGGTGACCTCTGGGTGCGACTGTTGACCCCTCTCGGGGTGGACGCACGGGTCGGGGAGGTGCCGGGGGAGTACTGCCCCGGCTCGCACAGCGTGAACGCGAGGGGAGCGGTCAAGCTCGTCGGGACCGCCCAGCGGATGGTGCGAGGCGCCTGGCTGTTCAGCTCCGTGCTCGTGTTCGACGGGGCCTCGGTGCTCCGACCGCTGCTCCGCCAGGTGTACGACGCCCTCGACCTGCCCTTCGACGACGCCTCGGTCGGGTCGCTGGTCGAGGAGGCGCCCGGTCTGACCCTGGCCCGGGTCGAGGAAGCCGTGCTGCGGGCCTACGACGACCGGTTCGGGCTGGAGCCGGCCGAGACGCCGGAGGACCTCGTCGCGGAGGCGCAACAGCTCGCAGCAGATCACTCGCCGTGAGGCCGCAGCCAGGCGGTCCACCGCTCCACCGCGACGTATCCCATCCGCTCATAGACCGGACGACCGTCGTCACTCGCGACGAGCACGGCGGGGAGTGACTCGTCCGCCAGCGTGGCGGCCCACGTGACAGCGGCCCCGGCGCCGCGACCTCGGGCCCACGGCAGCGCGGCGACATACTCCACGAGGACGGCGTCGGCATGCACATGGGCCGCCGCGACCGAGGCGGGCCTGCCGTCGACGTAGCCGACCCAGACCCGTGTCGTCCCCTCGAGGATCCGTGGCGCTAGCAGGTCTCCCGGCGAGAACGGCTCCAGGTCGGGCATCGGGTAGCCCTCGACCAGGACGCGCTCAGCGACCGCGAGGCCCTCGGCATCGTTCACCTCGCGGACCTCGAGCCCCGCGGCGACCGGGACCTCGTGCGGGGCCGGCAACCTGGCCATCAGGGGTGGGTGGCCGATCAGGACGAGCCCCGCGGGACTCAGGTCCTCGGTCGGCCACGGGCTGATCAACATGTAGGGCACCGGTCGCGGGATCACCTCCTCGACCTCGGCCGTGACCCGCGCCGGGTTCGCCTGCGGTCGCAGGAGGACCACGGGGTTCGTGAGCGCCCCACGGTCGCCGATCCGTGCCCCGGCCCAGTCGTCAGTGCGTCGCCAGGGCTTCCCGAGCGCCCGCGCGATCTCCACGGGCCACGACGCGTGGACGAGGACTGCCCGGCGCACCAGGGTGTCCGTCGGCGGTGTGCCGGGCTCCCACCCGTCGGTGAGGTGCTCGTCGACAGCGGGGATGATCGACTCGGTCACCTTCCGATGGTGCTCCCGCGCGGAGTGCCGTGTCACCCTGCCACACTGCGTGGTCCGCCCCGACGCCGATTGTGAGCGCGGCGGCGCGTGAAGGTACCGTCGAGGGCTGCGCACCCCCGCACCAGCACTTCGGCCGTTCGGCCACGACGAGAATGACGAGGCAAGAAGCATGAGCGCGTCCGAGACGGTCACCAGCGACGTCCCCGCGCCCGTCGTACGCCGGGAGGCCGCACGCCGCCGTACCTTCGCCGTCATCAGCCACCCGGACGCCGGGAAGTCGACCCTCACCGAGGCCCTCGCCCTGCACGCCCGCGTGATCTCGGAGGCGGGAGCGGTCCACGGCAAGTCCGGCCGCAGGGGGACGGTCTCGGACTGGATGGAGATGGAGCGCGCCAGGGGCATCTCCATCACCTCGGCCGCGTTGCAGTTCGAGTACGGCGACGCGGTCATCAACCTGGTCGACACCCCGGGCCACGCCGACTTCTCCGAGGACACCTACCGCGTGCTCGCGGCGGTCGACGCGGCGGTCATGCTCGTCGACGCCGCCAAGGGGCTGGAGCCGCAGACGCTCAAGCTGTTCCAGGTCTGCCGCCACCGTCGCATCCCGGTGATCACCGTGATCAACAAGTGGGACCGTCCGGGCAAGGACGCCCTCGAGCTGATCGACGAGATCCAGAAGGAGATCGGCCTGGCACCCACACCTCTGACCTGGCCGGTCGGCATCGCCGGCGACTTCCGCGGGGTGCTGGAGCGCAGCAGTGGCGAGATGATCGCCTACACCCGGACAGCCGGCGGCGCGACCCGCGCACCGGAGAAGCGGCTGGACAAGGCCGCCGCCCGTGCTGCGCACGCCGAGGCCTGGGAGACCGCTGTCGAGGAGCACCAGCTGCTCGAGGCAGACGGTGCGGTGCACGACCAGCGGCGGTTCCTCTCAGGCGAGACCACCCCGCTGCTGTTCGCCTCCGCGATCCTCAACTTCGGCGTGGCCCAGCTCCTCGAGACCCTCGTCGCCCTCGCCCCCGCCCCAGGCTGCACGGCCGACCGGGACGGCGGGCTGCGCGAGGTGGACGACCCCTTCAGCGCCTTCGTCTTCAAGGTCCAGGCAGGCATGGACACCGCCCACCGCGACCGTCTCGCCTTCGCCCGGGTCTGCTCAGGAGTGTTTCGGCGCGGGATGGTCGCCACTCATGCCGAGAGTGGTCGTCCGTTCGCAACGAAGTACGCCCAGTCCGTCTTCGGGAGAGAGCGGACGGTGCTCGACACCGCCTACCCCGGCGACATCATCGGGCTCGTGAACGCCTCCGCTCTCCGGGTCGGCCACACGATCTTCGAGGACGCACCCGTCGCCTTCCCGCCGATCGCGAGCTTCGCGCCTGAGCACTTCATGTCGGTTCGGGCGGCCGACACAGGGAAGTACAAGCAGTTCCGGCGCGGCATCGAGCAGCTGGACCAGGAGGGCGTCGTGCAGGTGCTGCGCTCGGAGGTCCGTGGGGACCAGGCCCCGGTGCTCGCCGCGGTGGGGCCGATGCAGTTCGAGGTGGCGTCGGCGCGCATGGAGAGCGAGTTCAGCGCCCCGGTCAGGATGTCTCGGCTCGACTACTCGCACGCCCGCCTGACCAACCGTGAGCAGGCCGCTGAGGTCAACGACCTCCGGGGCGTCGAGGTGCTGACCCGCAGCGACGGGGCCCTCCTCGCCCTGTTCCCCGATCGATGGCGCGCCGAGGCCGTGGAGAGGCAGCACCCTCATCTGGTGCTCGAACGACTGGTCGCCGGGGAGCGCTGAGCCACCGACGACTTCGGTGGGCAGCAGAACCCCCGCCGGAAAGGGGGACCGGCGGGGGCTTTCTCCCTCATTCGGCAGCCCTTGGGAGGTCGACTGCCTGCTGAGACGGCTGCGGTCATGTCGTCGGATCGACCCCTGTTGCGATCCGGCGACACGTGTCTCCGGTCCTCGGATTCCCCCTCACGCCGTGACCAAACTCACTGCCCCCCGACCGAGCGACAGTGGGCTTCCCACCTTCGGGCCGATCGTTTCGTACCTTCGGGGGAGATGCGGCCTACGGATTCACGCGCGGATCTAGCCTGTAGCGAAGAAATCAGTTCTCGGAGGCCGTCATGGCAACGATTGACGTACAGATCAGCCCGGACAACCGCGGTTGGCAGTGGCGCGTCCTCGACACTCGGGGACACCTCCGCCTCGCCGGGACCCACCCCACCCGGGAGGAGGCCCTCGCGACGGGGCGGTTCTGGGTGACGCAGGTGCAGGAGCCGGAGCTCTAGAAGCGACCGAAGGTCTGCGGCGACGCCTGGGCCGGCGGGTGCTGGTGCACGGGCGGCTCCTCATCGCCTTGGTAGACCGCTTCGTGCGTGACGGTCTCACGCACGGTCTCGGTCGGCTCGTCCTCTCCGTCGCTGAACTGGACGCGCGTGATGACCTGCTTCCTGCGCCGCTCACGGCTGTAGTAGTAGATGATCGCGGCTCCGGCCAGCATGAAGATGACGCCGACGACGTGGACATTGACCACGTCCCCGTCGGCGCGCACGGCGAAAGCGAGGATCGCCCCGATCACCAGAAGTGTGATGCCTGGTGCCACCTGAAAAGCCCCCTTCGATCCCGACGGAGCGTCGACCTCCGTCCCACTAACAGGTGCCCAGATCGAACCCGGTGAAACCGGACGTGTCGGAGATCGGGGTCTCCGCCGGGCTACTGCGCCGGAGCGCCGGTCAGCGGTAGGCGGTGCGGTCGACCCGGTTGTGGTAGCGGTGTCCCACCTTGCCGCCGACCAGGGCGGCGAGGAAGGTGCCCACGAGGACGGCGACAGCGGTGACGGCGCCGCCTGTCGTCAGCTGGTCGGTGGGCACCGGGATCCGGGGCAGGGAGACCCGGTCCAGGATGTTGTACTGCGCGCCGAAGACCACGCCGAGCCCCACTGCGACGAGGGTGACGACCAGACCTACCGTCCATACGCCGAGTCCCTGGCGCGCCCCGTCGAAGCGAGACATGCGGCCGGCGACGTACCCACCGGTGTAGTAGGCGATCAGCAGCACGGCGACCAGGACGATGCCGCCCGCCACCCCGATCGTTCCGGCTTGCCTCTCTGCGTCGGTCTGCGACACGTTGGCCGACGAGCCGACCGCGGCCAGGACCGCTCCGACGATGCCGGTGAGGATGACGGCGAGACCCATGGAGACCAGCCAGCCGAAGAAGGCGGCGCCGATGTTGAGGCCACCGAACTTCTCCCGGGCCTCCTCATGGCGAGCGGCGGCCAGGTCGGCCTGGTGCTCGTCGTACTCGATCCTGTGCTCGGTCTGGGACATGGTCACTCCTCGGTGACAGCGGCTCGTGGCCGGTCTTGTACTGCTCGCGGAGTACCCACTCGTCGCCACCCGATACGTGGGCGGACCTAGCGCCCTCGGGCGACTGCCCGGCGTGACCCAGGACCTGTCAGCGCCGGGAGGCCATGATCGAGGCGACCTCGCCCTCTCGGGCGCCGCCCTCCCGGCGCAGACCCTCGATGACGCCGGCGCGGTCCTCGTCGGAGCGGTTCTGGCTCAGCTTCGCCTTCGCCTCCACCTTCTCGACGGTGAAGTCGATGCCCACGATCGCGTTCAGCAGCTTCTCGACGTAGTCCTCCCGGGCGTCGTGGAGCGACCATGGCTCGTTGCGGCGCTGCTCGTGGAGCTCGGTGAGACGCGTGACCGCGTCGCGGAGCCAACCGGCGTCCTCCCGCACTTCCACCCTCCCGGTGAAGTGCACCGCCGAGTAGTTCCAGGTCGGGACGACGCGGTCGTTCTCGGACTTCGAGGCGTACCAGGCAGGGGAGATGTAGGCCTGGGGCCCTGTCACGATGGCCAGCGCGGGAGTGCCTGGGGTGATCGACGTCCACTGCTCGTTGGCCCGCGCCATGTGGAGGACCAACCTGGCCTCGTCCCAGATCACCGGCAGCAGGGTCGCGACGGGGAAGCCGTCCGGACCCACCGTCACGAGCTCGGCCGACCCGACCGCGGCGACCAGGCCACGGATCTCGTCGGCGTCGTCCATCGCGTTGAACGGGGGGACGTACATGCCATGACCGTACCTGCGACCAGGTCAGGGCCTCACCACGCGATAGTCGATGAACGTGGCCAGCTTCGACTGTCGGACGCCGAGCTGCTGCAGGTCGAGGGACTGCCGGAAGCCCTCGAACAACCGCTTCCCCTCGCCCAGCACCACCGGCGCGACGATCAGGCTCAGCTCGTCGACCTTGCCTTGGGCGAGTGCCTGGCGGATGAGGTCGGCGCCGCCCATGAGATGGACCACCTTGTCACCCGCGGCCCGCTGGGCCTGTTCCAGTCCACTCTCGAGGTCGCCGACGAAGGTGAAGCCCTGTGCAGGGTCTGGCTGCTCCTCCGGACGGTGGGTGACAACGAAGAGGGGTACGTCCCAGGGGTTGCTCCCTCCCCAGTGTTCTGCGGCCTCGTATGTCCAACGGCCCGCTACGACCGCGCCGAGGC
>DASVBF010000406.1:0-2053 GCA_036375975.1 Nocardioidaceae bacterium
AGCTACCTGAGCTGGACGCTCTCCAACGCCATCGTCCAGGGCGCCAACGGTGTCAACAGCCTCAACCAGGGGGCCGTCATGTCGCTGTCCATCAACCCGACCCTCTCGGGCCACCCCGAGTCGACCGTGAAGGTGGAGATCGGTCTCCTTTCCTGCGTCGCGGACGACCAGCGATGAGCGCGATCCGTGCCCGGCTCGGCGTCGGGAGACAGGTCTCGGCCGACGACCGCGGCTTCACGCTGATCGAGATGCTGATGGCGATGGTGCTCTTCAGCATCGTCGGCGCCCTCCTGTTGTCCACGCTGGTGACCTCTGAGCGCACCGGGCGCAAGACGCGAAACAGCCACGACCTCAACGAGGAGGCTCGCGTCGCGATCAACCGGATGGCTCGAGAGATCCGCCAGGCGGTCCGCATCACCAAGGTCGTCAACCCGGACGGGCCGGCACACAGCACGACGGCGCTGACCGCGATGACCTTCGAGGCGGACTTCAACGGCGACGGCTGTGCCGGGAACGCGTGTGTCGGGACAGACCTCGTCAACAACCCCGAGACGGTCACGTACTGCTTCGACCCCACCGCGTCCGACGCCACCATCCGGACCCAGATCAGGCTGATCCCCGGAAGCTTTACAGGGACGCCCGACTGTGCGCAGCCGGGCTCTCTGGCCATCATGGCCGGCAACGTGACCGGCTTCGAGCTCAAGTACCGGAGCAACGCCTACCGGTACGACGCGAACGGCGACGGCGCCACCACCTGGATGGAGCTGGAGGACGCACCGCCACCGGTCGGAGACCCCGGCAGCCCCGACGGCGACATCAACACCAACGAGCTGACGTCGCTGAACTCCGTCGTGGTCGACCTGACCTTGAGCAACGACGGATCGCACCAGGCCTACCGCACCCAAGTCGACCTCAGGAACCGGTCATGATGCTTCGCAGGGTTCACGCACAGGCGGCGGACGAGCGTGGCGCCGCCCTGGTGGTCACGATCGGCATCACCGCGATCATCACTGCGCTGGCGGTGGTCTCGGCCACGGTCAGCATCAACAACATGAAGAACGCCACCCGGGACAAGCAGGCGAACTCGGCGCTCGCCACGTCCGAGGCAGGCGTTGCCGAGGCGATCGAGTTCCTGCGCTCCGGCACCATCGGCCTCAGCCAGCTGACGTGCGCCGAACCGGCCCCCGCCGTCGACCCGGCGACGGCCTGCCCCACCAGCGCCACCAACCCGGCGAACTGGTGGACGAACTCGCAGGCGCCGAAGGAGGTGCCCGTCGACGGCGCGGCCAGCTGCACGCCGGGGGAGACCTGCTACAAGGTCTGGATCGGAACGGTGACGGCGTACAAGCCGCCGCTGCAGACGTTCGGCGTCTACCGGGTCCACTCCACCGGGAAGTTCGGCGGCGGTCCGGCGACACGCAGCGTGGTCGTCGAGGTGAAGGTCAAGCCCTACCCGTTCCCCATCGGCGTCTACGCCGACACGCTGACCGGCGGCGGCAACGCCGACCTGACGCGGGAGAGCCTGTTCACCCGGTCATGCGTGTCACAGCGGCAGACCGACAGCTCGCCGGCCGGCGGTCTACGGTTCGCGCCCGGGGTCGACCTGCAGTACGACCTGCCGCCGACGGCTCACACCACGGACCACATCTCCACCGGCAACAACTGCCAGTCAAACGGCTACATCCACCCGGCGAACGCCCAGGGCTGCAACACGTCGTTCCGCTACGACCAGTCGATGGACGGCAAGCCGGAGTCGGCCTTCTCCAGCTCGAGCTGCTACAAGTCGTGGACGAGCCCGACCGGGTCCGGCAAGCAGTATCCCCTGAAGTCACAGTTCACCATCCAGGACCTGCAGTCCTTCGGCTACCGCCCACGAGGGCTGTCCGACCAGGTGTACGACACCCTCAAGGCGCGCGCGCAGGCGGCCGGGACCTACTTCACGACCTCGTCCGGGAGCCCGTACACGGCCCTGAACGCGCTCGGTGGTGCGCAGGCAGTCCTCTACTACAACGTGCCGAGCAACACGACGATCCACCTCGGTCCCACGGACATC
>DASVBF010000111.1:0-9265 GCA_036375975.1 Nocardioidaceae bacterium
GGCTCGGTGTAGGAGCGACCCCGGAGGAACGCCTCGTAGAACCGGGGCGGCTCGTAGATGCGCAGCTGGACGTCGGTGACCTCGCCGTCGCGCATCTCGATGCGCATCGCCCCCTCGCCCTCGACCCGGGCCAGGGTGCCGACGCTCATCACGCGGCCACCCGCCGTGAGCTTGTGCGTCACGGGGTCACCTCCCCTCCCTGCTCGCCGGCGTGCCGGGACTCGTGCCGCTCGCTCTCGCCGCGGAAGGCCTCTGAGTTGGCGTTGAAGGTGCGGAAGACCCGGAGCACCTCCGGCTCGCTCATGCCCAGGATGCTGAGCCGGTCCGCGATCGAGGCCGTGTTGGGGGTGTCCTGCGGACCGAAACAGCCGTAGCAGCCCCGGGCGAAGGTGGGACACAACGCTCCACAGCCGGCCTGTGTCACGGGACCGAGGCACGGTGTGCCGTTGGCCACCGTGACGCACACCGTGCCTCGACGCTTGCACTCCACACAGACGCTGTGTGCCCGGACCCTCGGCTTCCTGCCCTGGATCGAGGCAGCGAGCACCTCGAGGAGCTGACCCTTGTCGATGGGGCACCCGCGGAGCTCGAAGTCGACCTTGACGTGGTCCGCGATCGGAGTGGAGTCGGCCAGCGTCTCGACGTACTCGGGGTGCGCGTACACGACAGACCGGAACTCCGCGACGTCTGCGAAGTTGCGCAACGCCTGAACCCCGCCGCTCGTTGCGCAGGCCCCGATGGTGATCACGCGGCGCGAGGCGGTCCGGACCTGCTGGATCCGCTCCGCCTCCTCGGGTGTCGTGACCGAGCCCTCGACCAGAGACACGTCGTACGGGCCCTCGACGACCGCGCGCGTCGCCTCGGGGAAGTACGCGATCTCGACAGCACCCGCGAGTGCGAGGAGCTCGTCCTCGCAGTTGAGCAGCGTGAGCTGGCACCCGTCGCAGGAGGCGAACTTCCACACCGCGAGCTTCGGCCTGCGCTCCTCTGCGCCGGCCCTCGACTGCGGAACGGACTCGACGGTGGTCATCGGGCTCTCACCTCACAGCTCGGCTCGGCTCATCAGCGGACGGAGACGGTCGTAGGTGACGACCGGCCCGTCGACGCACAGGAACAGCTCGCGCAGCTGACAGTGACCGCAGAGCCCGACGCCGCACTTCATGTTCCGTTCCATCGAGAGGCGCAGCCGGTTCTCCGCGACCCCTTGCTCGATGAAGGCCGTGGCGCAGTAGCGCATCATCACCTCGGGACCGCAGATGAACCCGGTCGTCCGGTCAGCCGCGAAGCCCGCCCGGCCGATCAGGTTGGTCACCAGACCGACGCGCCCCTCCCAGTCCTCCTCACCCCGCTCGACCGTCACCTCGACCGCGATCCCGTACTCCCGGGCCCAGTCGCCGAGGTCCTCCAGGAACAGCAGGTCCATAGGGGTCCGGGCGCCGTAGAGCACCGCGACCTGGCGGTAGTCGTCGCGATGCGCGCACACCTCGAGGATCGCGGGCCGAAGCGGTGCGAGCCCGATGCCGCCGGCGACGAACACCACGTCACCGCCTGCCGCAGCGAGCACGTTCCAGCCGGCGCCGAGCGGCCCCCGGACCCCGAGGACGCTCCCGGGAGCGGCAGTGACGATCGCGTGCGTGACCGATCCGACGTCACGGACGGTGTGTTGAAGCGGTCCGGGGCGGGTGGGGTCGCCGCTGATCGAGATCGGCACCTCGCCCATGCCGAAGGCGCCGAGCATCGTGAACTGCCCGGACGCGAAGGCGAGGGGTCCACCCTCGAGAGGCGCGAGCTCGAGCGTGTAGGTGTCGTGGGTGTCCCGGCGCGTTCGCTGCAGCTCGAACGGCCGCGGCAGCATGGGGTCCGGGCGCCTGGCAGGAGCCACCGCGTCCGGGGCGGGAACCCCTCTCGCGGCGGCGGCTGCCTGGCTGGTCATGCCTCGGCCTCCACGGCGTAGAGGTCGAGGAGCCGGAGCCGGGCGGACTGCAGCCGACGATCCATCACCTGGGTGACCCGGTGCAGCAGGGCGTAGCCGAGACGAGGGTCCGCCTCGCACTTGCCGCGCAGGCAGGCCGCGTCGAACGCCACCGCGCTGGTCTCGGTCGTGGCCCGGGCGTCGAACTTCGCCAGGTTCGGCGGGATCAGCCAGGACCAGCCGACGATCTCCCCGTCCTGCGCGGTGTCGAGCATCACCGGCCTCCCCGCTGCTTTGCGCACCTCGATCGACACCCTGCCGCGACGTACGGCGTAGAAGCGGTCCGCCGGCTCCCCCTCGCGGAGCAGGTACTCGTTCGGGTGGAGATGGACGTTCGTGGCGCACCCGGCGAGCTGCTCCAGGACGTCGTCGTCGAGTCCCGCGAAGAAGGGGTGCTCGGCGAGGTACTGCCCGATGGTCTGCATGGTCCCCCTCAGCTATCCGGGTCGGTGGTGGCGAGGTCACGCAACACCGCGGCCTCCTCGGTGATGTCGATGGCCGCGGGACACCACGTGATGCACCGCCCGCAACCCACACAGCCGGAGGTGCCGAACTGGTCTATCCACGAGGCCAGCTTGTGCGTCATCCACTGGCGGTAGCGCGACCGCCGAGAGTCGCGCACGGTGCCGCCGTGGATGTAGGAGAAGTCCGCGTTGAAGCAGGAGTCCCAGACGCGGTTCCGGGAGGACACGTCCCCGGTCAGGTCGGACACGTCCTCCACGGTCGTGCAGAAGCAGGTCGGGCAGACGGCCGTGCAGTTCGTGCACGCCAGGCAGCGGGAGGCCACGTCGTCCCAGCGCGGGCTGTCGACACTGGCGTAGAGCAGCTCCTTGATGCCGGCTGTGTCGAGGGTGCGCCCCATCCGGCCTGCCGCGACGCGCGCCACCTCCTCGGCGGCCTCGGAGTCCTCCTCGGACGCCTCGCTCGCGGGGATCGTGGCGAGCAGCTCGGCTCCCCGCTCCGAGCCGACCTCGACGACGAACCGGTGCGGGCCGTCGTCGAGGAGCTCGGTGAGGGACAGGTCGAAGCCCGCTCCGCGATCCGCCTCGGGTTTGGGCCCGGTCCCCATGGAGACGCAGAAGCACGTTCCTCCCGGGTCGCTGCACGTCACGGCCACGAGGAAGGAGTCCTCCCGCCGGGCCGCGTAGTGGACGTCGGTGAAGCCCCGTCGGGCGAGCACGGTGTCGTGGATGCCCACGGCGTGGAGGTCGCACGAGCGGAGACCGAGGACGGCGTACGGCGGTCCCGGCTCGTCCTCCTGCTCGATGGTCACGGCATCGCCGTGTCGCTCTCCCCGCCAGAGCACCTGCTCGGTCGGGAAGAAGACCGGCTTCGCCGACTGCGCCCCGGAGGCGAACCCGAACAGCGCGTCGTCGTCACGACGCCGCAGCCGGTACTGGCCCGCCTCCTGGTCGTCGCCCCACCCGCGGGGAAGCTGGTCGACGCTCGCCACGGGAGCGAGGACGATCGCCCCCTGGTGAACCGTCGGCCCGGTGACGGTGTACCCGGCCTCCTGAAGTGCGTCGATGAGCGCCTGCAAGCCGGCGAGATCCAGCAGACGTGCCGTGTCCATCGCCCACCCCTCGCTCCGACCCGAGCGGGGCCGGTCCGGTTCGCGCTCACCTTCGAGGCTAGTCCTGCGATTCGGGACAGATGGCGGAATCGCAGAGGAACCGATGTGGCTCGCAGCACTGCGCTGCCGCCCTGCGACGGGGCGGTTCGCCGGCTCGGGCGACAGGCGCGTGCGCTTCTCGCCGGGACGCAGATCTCTTTACTTTGCGGGCCGGATCGGGATAGAACGGGTCGATGTCCGACATCTCCCGCCCGACCCGACGCATCTTCCTGACCGGCTCCGCGGCTGCGGGCGCCACCGTCCTGGCCAGCCCCCTCGGCGCCGGGACGGCGGCCGCCACCGGCGGGGTCTCCAGCACCGCAGACCTCTGGCCTTCCGGTCCCGGCCGGCCGAACCAGCCGCAGCAGCCCGACGGCGAGCTCAGTCAGATCCTGCGCGAGATCAGCATGAACCGGATCGAGCAGACGGTCCGCAGGCTCGCCGCCTTCGGTACCCGTCACACCCTCTCCTCACAGGACGACCCGGCTCGGGGGATCGGCGCGGCCCGCGACTGGATCTACGAGACGCTGCGCGAGTACGCCGGGGCCTCGGCGGGCCGGATGACCGTGGAGCTTCAGTCCTACGTGCAGGAGCCTGCCTCCCGGATCCCCACCGCGACGCGCATCACCAACGTCGTCGCGACACTGCGTGGCAGCAAGGACCCGGACCGCGTCTACGTCGTCTCGGGCCACTACGACTCCCGCGCAAGCGACGTGATGGACGCGAGCAGTGACGCGCCCGGTGCCGACGACGACGCCTCCGGAGTCGCCGTGGCGATGGAGCTGGCTCGGGTCATGGCAGGGCGTCGTCCCGAGGCCACGATCGTGTTCGCAGCCGTGGCGGGAGAGGAGCAGGGGCTCTACGGCTCCCGGCACATGGCCAACCAGCTCAGGGAGTCGGGTGCCGACGTCCAGGCGATGTTCACCAACGACATCGTCGGGTCTTCCGTCGCCGACGACGGCACACGCGATCCCGGCAGCATCCGTCTGTTCGCCGAGGGCGTGCCGACCGACGAGACCGCTGAGGAGGCGGCGATCCGTCGCGCTGTCGGAGGCGAGAACGACTCGCCGGCCCGGCAGCTCGCCCGGTTCGTGAGCGAGGTGGCCGACAACGGCCAGACCGGTATGTCGGTGCGCGTCGTCTACCGACGCGACCGCTATCTGAGGGGCGGTGACCACATCCCGTTCCTCGAGCAGGGCTACCCAGCGGCCCGGTTCACCGAGCCGAACGAGAACTACGCCCACCAGCACCAGGACGTCCGCGTCGAGGACGGCGTCCAGTACGGCGACCTCCCGGAGTTCTGCGACTTCGAGTACATCTCGCGGGTCGCGAAGGTGAACGCCGCGGCATTGTGGTCCCTCGCCAGCGCACCGGGCGCACCCAGGGACGTCAAGGTGGTCACGACCAACCTCACGAACGACACCGAGCTCACCTGGACCGCGAACGACGAACCGGACCTCGACCACTACGAGGTGGTGTGGCGCCCCACCACCGAGGACGGGTGGACGCAGGTGATCGACGTCGGGCGGGACACTCATGTGGTCATCGACCTGTCCAAGGACAACGTCATGTTCGGCGTCAGGGCCGTCGACGCGACCGGGCACCGCAGCCCCGCGGTCTTCCCGACGCCCCAGCGCTGACGCGGGGTGGCCATCACCTCCGAGGCGGCACCTCGAACATCGCGCGGGCACTGTAACGCCGGCCGACGGAGAGGTCGTACTGCACGAGCCTGTAATCGCGGAGGAGGCGTGCGGCTCGCGCCGACATCTGGTCCGGCGCGAGCATGCCGTCGGAGCTGCCGACCATGATCCCGCCGTCCATGGCGGCGATCTCCTGCCGCATCTCGTGGAGCAGCGCGTAGTAGGGCGGCACGGCGGCCCCCGTACGCTCGAGCAACAGGTCCATGAAGTAGATCGGGCTGGTGGTGGGCTGCTTCTCGGTGGGCCCGGGGAAGTTCGCCCACACGAAGAACGGCGTCTCGAGCACTGCCCGGTCGCTGTTGCCCTCGAAGACCGACTCCGGGTAGACCCCTGGCAGATGGTCCCCGTAGAACACCACGACGGTCTTCTCGTCGGAGTGGCTCAGCTCGTCGATGAAGTGCTTCAGCGCCTGGTCGGTGTAGGTCAGGCCCCGGACGTACTGCGTGATCTCCGGCATGACGTTGCCGGCGGGTCCCGTCACAGGCTGGGCGTCGTCGTAGTTCCCTTCGTATGGAAGGTGGTTCTGCATCGTCACGAGGTTGACGAAGAGCGGCGTGTCCTCGGAGTCGATGCTGCCCCGGACCTCGTCGAAGGCGGCGGAGTCGGAGATGTAGCGGTTGTGCTGGACGACAGCCCTGTGGTGCATCTTGGCGTCCCAGACGAAGTCGTCGAAGCCGAACACGCGGTAGACCTCGCGACGGCGGTACATCTCCGTGGTGAAGGGGTGGATGGCCAGCGTCCGGTGGCCGTTCCGCTCGAACCACCCGACGGTCGAGGGGAAGGTGTCGTACTCGGGGACGAGCATCTGGTACGGCACCCCTAGCTGGGGTGCGAACTGCGAGACCGACATGCCGGTGAGTGCCTCGAACTCCATGTTGGCAGTGCCGCCGCCGACCTGCGCGGCCAGCATCCGGCCCGAGGTGGTGGATGCCTGGAGCCGGCGCGTGTAGGGGATCGGGTCGGCCCGCAGGTGCACCCCCCGCAGTGCCTCGGGGTCGGTGAACGACTCACTGAGAATCATCACGACGTTGACGTCGTCCAGGGCGTGCAGCTCGCGGGTCCGGTTGATGCGCTCGGCGGTCCGTCTGTACCTCGCCACGACCCTCGCCATCTCGGCCGCGCTGTAGCCCCGCGGCCTGGCCATCGCGGGGACGTGCATGTTGTAGAGGAACCCGCCGACGAAACCGTTGCCGAGGTAGTTCCGCTCCTGGCTGTAGGGACGCCAGTAGGCACCCATCGCCTCGTAGGCCCGGCGCACGTCGTTGCCTGGATCGTTGAACTGCGACAGGTAGCCCAACGCGGCGAGGCACAGGCTGCCCGTGGCGAGCCGGAGGGCGACCCGGGCGCGGCGCCCCACCTCGTGCGGGTGTGCGGAACGCTGACGGTCGTGCAGCCGCCGAAGCACCGCCGCCGTCGCGGCGAAGCCGGCGCCGCCGACCAGGAACACACAGAGCACGAGCAGGACGACCGCACGAAGCCCCACGACGTCGCCCAGGAAGCCGATGTTGCCCAGGAAGGCCGAGTCGCTCGGGTAGATCGGCTCGTGGCGCAGCCGCACCTTCTCGAAGTTGGCAGCCGCCACGAGGGCGGTGGCGGTCGCGACCAACGCGACCGTGACCTTCAACCTGCCGACCACGGCGTGGACCAGGCCGACCAAGGCCCAGAGGACCAGCGAGCCGAGCACGAACAACCCCAGGTAAGCGGGGGTCTTGTAGTCCCAGAGATACTGCTCGACGTCCATGAGGCCCGAGAGGTCGAGCACGACGTTGCAGACCATGGCGAGTGCGGCGGTCGCCGCCAGGCCTGGGACGAACGGCCGAGCAGCGCGCCGCCATCGCGTCAGAGGCGGCTCGGTCACGGCTTCTCCGGCAGGTGCGTCGCGAACAGGTAGGGTGCCTCAGCATCCCAGACTCAGGCCCCCGGCCGCAGGTCTCCCTGGGTTCTCTGCTCGTACGCCTGCCGCGCCGCCCGGTCGGGCTTGTAGAGCACGTCGTGGGCGCCGAGGGCCCGGCTCACCCCGTCCTTCAGGCGGTGCGGGAGCAGCGAGGCGGCCACGAAGAGAGCGCGGCTCCGCCGGGGCACCCAGGTCTCGGGACGGGGGGTCGCAGCCACCTCCACGATCGTGGTCGCGACGTCCTCGGCGGTGACCGGCTTCTGCCCGCGGACCGTGCCGATCCCTGCGGAGAGCTCCGTCGCCACGACCGTCGGGAGCACGCAGGAGACGTGCACACCGGACCTGCCGAGCTCCGAGCGCATCGCCTCCGAGAAGCCCACGACGGCATACTTGCTCGCGCTGTAGGTCGCCGCCCCCGCCACGGCGATCCGGCCGACTGCCGAGGCGACGTTGATGACGTGCCCTCGGCCCCGCCGCACCATCCCCGGCGCCACGAGCTTCGTGCCGGTGATGACCCCGTGCAGGTTCACGTCGACGATGAGGCGGGTGACGGCTTCGGGCTCCTCCACGAGGTCCGAGAGCGGCATGATGCCGGCGTTGTTGACCAGGATGTCGACGGGCCCGAGGCGGCTCTCGGTCAGGGTGAGGAAGTCATGGAACGACGCCCGATCCGTCACGTCGAGTGCCGCGCTGACCGCCCTTTCGCCCAGGCCGGCGGCGACCTCTTCGGCCGGCGGACCGTCGAGGTCGCCGACCGCGACCAGTGCCCCGGCCTGGTGGAAGGCCTGCGCCGTGGCCCTGCCGATGCCACGGGCCCCGCCGGTGACGGCGACCACTGCCCCGGAGAGGGTGCCGGCCTTGCTGCCGAATGCCATGGCGCTTCCCTTCAGCGGAGGCGGAGGTCGATGGGCTGGCCGTCCGAAGGGAACGGCAGGCTGGTGAAGTCGAGTGGCGCGACGTAGCCCGGGTCGACGTGCCACGTGAAGCGGTGCAGCAGGTGGTGCATGACGGTCTTGACCTCGGCGTCGGCGAAGTACATCCCGAGGCACTTGTGGACGCCACCGCCGAAGGGCTGCCACGCGTAGCGGTGCACCTTGTCCTCACGCCGGGAGGGAGAGAAGCGCTCCGGGTCGAACTTCTCCGGGTCGGGCCAGACCTCGGGCATGTGGTGGGTGAAGTGCGGCACGACAGCGACGTACGCCCCCGCGGGGATCGTGTAGCCGAGAACCTCGGTCTCCTTGACGGTCCGGCGCGCGAGAACCGGGACCGGGGTGACCAGCCGGAGGCACTCCTTCATGACGAGGTCGAGCGAGGGCAGGGCACGCAGCTCCTCCAAGCTCGGTGACGGCCCCAGGGCGAGCGACTCCTCCCGACTCCGTTCCTGCCAGTCCGGGTGCTGGCCGAGATACTGCATCATCGTGGACAGGGTGATGGTGGAGGTGTCGTGAGCCGCCATGAGCAGGAAGATCATGTGGTTCACCACGTCGTCGTCGCTGAAGCCCGCTCCCTCCTCGGACCGGATGTGGCACAGAGCCGAGAAGAGGTCGTCGGACTCGCCGGCGCGACGGGCGGGGAGATAGCGGCGGAGGAAGTCCTCGAGGAGACGGCGGCCGCGAAGTCCTCGCCACCACCGGGTCCCGGGCACGGGGTAGCGGACGACCGCGGTGGCGGCCTGGACGCAGTCGATGAACGCCTTGTTGACCCGGGCCATCTCCTGGGCCGTCGTGCCCTCTGCTCCGCCCATGAAGATCGACGTCGCCAGCCCGAGGGTGAGCTGCTTCAGGGCCGGATAGGCGCGGAAGTCCGGGTGGGGCGCCCAGCCGGCCAGTCCCTCCTCGACAGCAGGATGCATCGCCTCGGTGTAGCGGGTCAGGCGGTCGCGCGTGAACGCCTGCTGGAGGATCCGCCGGTGCGCCAGGTGCTCGTCGAAGTCGAGCAGCATGAGTCCCCGGTCGAAGAAGGGCCCCACGAGAAGCCGCCACCCGTCGCCGTTCGCGAAGGCGCGGTCCTTGTTGTGGAGCGCGGCCTCGCAGGCGTCCGGGCCGAGCAGGGTGACCCATCGCGTGCCCATGCCGCTGAACCACGAG
>DASVBF010000089.1:0-5566 GCA_036375975.1 Nocardioidaceae bacterium
GTTGGGGCGGTGGCCGAGCCGGTCACGGATGCCGACGGTGTCGATGACGGTGTCGAACCAGTCGGGGTCCGGGCGTCGGCCGGCGATCGACAGGGGCAGCTCGATGTTCTCCTTGGCCGTCAGCGTCGGGACGAGGTTGAACGACTGGAAGACGAAGCCGATCTTGTCCCGGCGCAGTTCCGTCAGCGCCTTGTCCTTCAGTGAGGACAGCTCGGTGTCGCGCAGGAACACCTGGCCGCTCGTCGTGGAGTCCAGTGCCGCCATGCAGTGCATGAGCGTGGACTTGCCGGAGCCGCTCGCGCCCATGACGGCGGTGAACTCGGAGGCGAAGAAGTCGATGGTCACGCCGTCGAGCGCGACGACGGCGGCCTCGCCTGTGCCGTACACCTTGCGGACGTCGACGGCGCGCGCCGCCATCTCGCGGGCGGTCCTGGTGGGCTCGGGGGAGGCAAGTCTCTCGCTGGTCACCGCTCCAACCTAGGCGACCGTCCCGACAGGCCGCAGGCCTTTAAACGACAGCCTGGGGATGGTCCAGGGAGACCCCTGAGTTGAGGTCAGGGGAAACCCCCGGACCGGGGCTCAGCCCGCCTGCGCGACGCCGCCGACCGGCCTGAGGGAGGCCCGTGAGAGGAGCGCCGTCCAGGTGCTGCCGGCGAGCGCCACGGCTGCCCCGACCCCGAAGGCCCACGGCAGTCCTGCCGACTGCGCCACGAGGCCCAGCAGGATCGGGCCACCGCCGAGCCCCAGGTCGATGCAGGCGCTGAAGATGCCTGAGGCCGCTCCGCGCTCCGAGGGCGATGCCGTGGCGAAGATCGCCTTGAAGAACGCCGGGGTGCAGAACGCGACGCCCACTGCCAGCAGGCCCGCGCCGACGAGAGACCCCGCGGGTGCGCCCCAGAAGGCGGTCAGGGTCATGCCTGCCGCGATCGCGGCAACCGCCGTGGCTCCCAGCTGCAGCGTCGGCACCCGGTCCGGGAGCTTCGCGAAGGCGATGCGGCAGACGACCACGACGATGCCGTACACGAACAACGGCGCGCTGGTGCCCGTCAGGCCGACCGCCTCGGCGTGCAGTGCGGCGAAGGCAAGGAAGCCGCCCATGGCCACGGTCGCCGTCAGGAAACCGACTGCCGGCGGGACCGCCTTCCAGAGGATCAGGGGCGCGGGTCCACTGCCGCCCGGAGCGGCCGACCGCGTCTCGCCGATCCGGAGAACGACCGCCGCGGCGAGCATCGACAGCACCCCGGCGCCGTACCAGGCAGCGGTGAAGCCCCATCCCTCGACCAGCAGCTCCCCGAGCGGTGGACCGAACGCGAGACCGAGGTAGAGCCCCAGCGAGTTGTAGCTCAGCGCCTCGCCCATGCGGCTCGGCGGCGCGAGATCCGCGACGGCGGCGAGAGATGCCACGAAGAAGGCAGCCTCGGCGACACCCGAGACAAGACGGAGTACGACGACCAGGGCGACCGAGTCCACGTACGCGGTCAGGACCATGGTGGCCGCACACATCAGCGCCCCGCTGACCAGGAGCGGCCGACGTCCTCGGACGTCAGAGAGGCGCCCGGCGAAGGGCCGCAGGACCAGTGCGGTGACGGCGAAGGCCCCGAACGCGAATCCCGCACCGGCCTTGTCCGACCCCAGGCGCTCGGTGACGTACAGCGGCAACGTGTAGATGGCGATCCCCGCGGCCAGGAAGTACGCAAGGTCGGCCACGACGAGCTTGACGAACGGGGCGGTGAAGAGCCGGTCGCGCGTGCGCTCCCCCAGTGCGGAGGTGTTGCTGTCTACGGTCATGGAGACAGGTTGGTGCTCCGACACGCCCCGTGACATGGGCAGACCTACCCATGTTCTCCGAGCAGTCCGTGCTCCATCGCGAAGAGCGCGGCGCCGGCCCGGGTCGAGACACCGATCTTCAGGTAGACGTCCTGCACATGGTGCTCGGCTGTGCGCCGGGAGATGACGAGGCGTTGCGCGATGTCGCGGTTCGACAGGCCGGCGGCCATCAGCCGGAGCACCTCCACCTGCCGTTCCGTCAGATGAGCGGGCCGCGACCGCCGTACCCGCTCGTGCTGGCCGGCTGCCTCGAGAACCGCCGCCACCGCGTCACCGTCCAGGCGGCCGGCCTTCGCGTGGGCGTGCAGGCGCGCTGCGGCTTCGTTCAGCGGGAGCCCGCGACGGTAGGGCCGCTCCTCGACGAGGCCCCGGAAGGCGGCGGCGGTCGCGACGACCCGGGACGGCATCGACAGCAGGCCCCCGGTCAACCCTCGGTGGTAGCCGCTCCCGTCGCAACGTTCGTGATGCTGACCGGCCAGCTTCGCGACGGCATCGAGCCCCGGAACTCGCGAGAGGATCTGCTCGCTGTAGTAGACGTGCAGCCGCGCCTGGTCGTGCTCGGACCGGGTGAGCGGACCGGGCTTGTCCCAGATCCGGCTCGACACCCCGATGCGGCCGATGTCGTGCAGGTAGCCCGCGAGCCGGACGGAGCGGACCTGCTCGTCGAGCCGGAGGCAGGTGGCCGCCTTCGCGGACAGGTCGCCGACCGCTGCTGAATGACCGTGTAGCCAGGGCGTCTTGAGGTCCACCAGGTCGCCGAAGACGCGGGCAACCGTCTCGAGCTGCTCGTCGTCCACGTAGCGCGCAGGATCGGGCTCGGAGTCGAGCACGACGTCGTAGGGGTCCGCGTCCTCGATGCTCTCGAGCACCTCGTGGCCCTGGCAGAGGAAGAGGTCGACGAGGGAGGGGTCGAGGTACGTCCCGGCGCGCCGTCGTACCTCCGACAGGGCCGCGGTCGGCCCCGCGTGGAGGTGGAACATGACCGCGGTCGAGGCGACGTGCATGATCCGGCTGGCGAGCGGGATGTCGTCACCGCTCGTGTCGGGATACCCGCGACCGTTCCACATCGCCAGCGTGTGGAACAGGCTGGCCTGCACCGACGCGGGCAGCCCAAGCCGACGTGCCGCGTCGCGCGCGACCTCGCAGGTGGCGACCGGTCCCAGCGCCTCGAACTTCTTGCCATGGGCGATGGTCGTGCCGAGCGCTCGTGCCTTGGAGACTCCTGTCGCCTCGGCGAGCCCCGGGACCCAGGTCCTGACGAGGTCCTCGCGCGATCCGAAGTCGGTCAGGAAGGCCAGCCGGGTCGACGCGACGTCGTCGCCCCAGACCTGTGCCGCCTCGTGGGAGGCCGCCGTGCAGCCGAGGTGCTGGAGCAGGGAGGTGTAGACGACGTCGCTCATCTCCTCCCGCCCACACCCGGCCGTCCACGCCAGGCGGGTCGCGACCACGGAACGCTTGAGGGACTCCTCCAGAGGCGCACCGGTCCCCATGTCCGAGGCAACGGAAAGGCCGCCGAGTAGCCCCAACAGGCGGAACATCTGTTCACGGTCGCATGGGCGCTCGGGATCCGCAGAGGATCCGGGGCGGATCTGCCAGAGCCGGAAGACGTGATGACGCGGACGGACCATCTCATCTGGTTGCATGATGGGAGAAAGCTCCACAAATCGCCATTCGGGCGCGTTGGCGGGCACGGGGGCGGGACAATGCGCTTGAGGACGGTGCCGATCGTCCGGTCCCGCGCCGCCGGCAGGAGGCGATCGCTGTGAAGAACACTCTTCGTTCACGCCTCACACCGACGGGACGGCGCCGCACCGGGCTAACGCGTGGCCCACGAGCTGCGGCTGCAGCGGTGGTGGCCGCGGTTGCCCTGCTGGGCGGCTGCGGGACCGGCGACGACACCAAGGCCACGACTTCTCCTGAAGCCGGCCCGACCCGCGCTGACTCACCCAGACCGAGCCCCTCACCAACGGCGTCAGCGAGCCCGACCCCGAGCCCGACCGCCAGGTCCTTCGTCCGGGGCGTCTACTTCCTGGTCGACACGCGAGGCGGCCTTCGCCTGGTCCGGGAGATGAAGGACCTCGCCGGGGAGGACCCCGGCAGGGAGGCGGTCGAGACGATGATCGCGGGGGCGGACGACCCGGACTACGCCTCGCCGTGGAACAGGGCGACGAGGGTGCTCGGGGTCACGCGCACTGGCAACACGATCACCGTCGACCTCTCCAAGGAGGCCCGCACCGCGAACGTGGGCTCTCAGGGCGCCGCGATGATGATCCAGCAGCTCGTCTACACCGTGACCGAGGCGGTCGACCCGGACGCCTCGGTCCAACTCCTCGTCGAGGGGAGGTCTCCCGGCGACCTGTGGGGTGCGGTCCGGTGGGACAAGCGGGTCAGCCGGCAGGACCCGCTCGACGTCCGGGTCTTCGTCCAGATCGACTCACCGCGCGAGGGCACGAGCGCCTCCTCACCGCTGGTCGTGAAGGGTGACGCGGCCGCGTTCGAGGCGAACGTCCCGTGGCGGATCCTGGACGCCGACGGCACCGAAGTGAAGACTGGCGCGACGATGACGGCCGAGGGCATGACCTTCTCGCCGTACTCCTTCAAGGTGAGGCTGAAGCCTGGCACCTACACGGTGGAGGTCGTCGAGGACGACCCGTCCGGAGGCGAGGGTGGCAAGCCGATGACGGACACGCGGACCGTCACCGTCCGGTGACGCGGTCCTCTCAGAACGAGCGGACCATCCCGCCGTCGACACGCAGCTGGACTCCGGTGATGTACGACGCCGCGTCGCTCGCCAGGAAGACGACCGCCGCCGCGAACTCCTCAGGCTTGCCGTAACGACCAACGGGGATCGTGGCCTGGGACGCTTCGCGCTCCTCCTCTTCAGTGCGCCCCACCCGCTCGGCGCGCGTGCGGTCGAGGGCGGCGACCCGCTCGGTGTCGATCCGGCCGGGAAGCACCATGTTGACCGTCACGCCGTCGGCCGCGACCTCGGAGGCGAGCGTCTTCAGGTAGCCCGACAGCGCGGCTCGGCCGGTGTTGGAGAGCGCCAGCATGTCCAGCGGCTCCTGGATGCCGCTGGAGCCCACCGCGACGATCCGCCCCCAGCCCCGCTCGCGCATCGGAGGAAGCGCGGCCTCGACGAGCCGGTGGTGCTGGAGCATCAGCGTCCGGAAGGCTGTCTCGAGCTGCTCGGTCGAGACCTCGAGGGCACGCGCCGCCGGGGGTCCGCCGCCGTTCAGGATGAGTACGTCGACCGCCCCGAACGCCCTAACGGCCTGGTCGTACAACCACGCCGGCGACGCGGGATCGCTCATGTCCACGCCGAGGCCGATCGCCGAGGGCAGGGATGAGGCCTCCTTCTCTGCGAGCTCACCGCGCCGTCCCGCCAGCACCACGTTGGCTCCCTCTGCCGCGAAGGCATGAGCGCAGGCCAGGCCGATGCCCGAGGTCGATCCGGGGACGAGCACGGTCTTGCCCTGGAGTCCGGTGTCCATGTGCTGGGTGCTCCTCCAGGTCGCGCGGGCGTTCGTACCTTCCGGCCGAACCTACCGCTCCCCTGCCGATCCGAGGGGCGCGGTCAGAGCTCGTGCGCCCTTTCGGCCGGTGTGCCGAGGCCGCCGCGCTGGAGCGCCTCGCTGACGATGTGCTCGGCGATGGCGAGTGCCGACGTGGCGCCGGGGGAGGGGGCGTTGCGGACGTGGACGACCCGCTCCGTTCCCGTGATCACGAAGTCGTCGAC